>JAPOIJ010000220.1 GCA_029979005.1 Planctomycetota bacterium
ATTCACCTTCGTGCGGCTGGAATTTCCATAAAGATGGACTAGATAAAAAGCGACCGCAATCTTGCACTCTGAGGTCAACCCGGGAAGCAGGCCGGTATACTCCATGGACAGTTGTGCCATATTGGAAACGATAAAGTCTCTATTTCGATCAAGCTCTAATTGCCAACTCACTTCACGAGTAACAGATTCCCGGAAACTTTCTCTTTCGAGGCGGTCACCAGTGATGAAATTAAGCTGACTGCAATCCGCATTAAATCTCAATAAGAAATGAGATTTGTCTTCATCAAATTTCTGAATCAGGGCGACGGATCGAAATATTTTTTCCATTGAAATGCAGCCTGTGCGTAGGAGGACGACTCCCAATAACCGCTACCCATACGCGTCAGACAACCATGTCAGCAGGATTTTAACGTGGTTTGGACGAGGCTGTTCTGCCCATCACTGGGGAGCGATATTTTTGGGGTTGTCATCTAATGGTGCAGTAGTTGCGGCATTGCAAATGTTGCGCAACATTCCTTCAAAAACAAATTGGTGAAGCGGGTACAAAGCGTACCAATAAGCGATGCCAAAAAGCCCAACCGGATCGAAAAGTGCGGTCTGCCGAACAACCGTTTTGCCATTTTCCTCAGTGACTTCAAATTCGAGCCAGGCTCTGCCCGGGACTTTCATTTCTGCTGCAAGCCTTAATAATTTACCTTCGACAATTTTTTCAACTCGCCAAAAGTCAAGTGTATCGCCAGCCCGCAAATGATCTGGATCGCGTCGCCCCCGGCGGACACCGACGCCTCCAACGAGTAGATCCATGAAGCCTCTTATTTGCCAAAGCCAAGTTCCGTAATACCAACCCGTTTCTCCTCCGATCCGACGGATTGGAAGAAAAGCCGATTCCGTCGAAGTAGCGACTTGTCTGGTTCGAGAGTCGACGAGTCTCGAGCCAAATCGGACTCCACCCCAAGACTTTGGTTGGCCTCCGGAGGAAAGCGCATCTGACCAGCGGGTTTCGGCAAATTCCCGGTCTTCGTTCACGAGAGCACGGGCAATTGCCTTTTCTGCTGATCTTGGGCGTACCTGGAAATGTCGGTCTGCCACGTTATTCGAAGTTAACGTGGGATTTTTTAAGCTATCGACTAATTTACGACCAACACGAGAATACAAAGGTGTAACTAATCCCAACCAGAGGCTCGAAAGATAGGGTGTTAAGAAAGGAACTGGAATCATCCAACGCTTCAGCCCCCGCTGTCGGGCGTAGCACTGCATAATTTCGCCGTAGGAAATTTGGTCGGGGCCTCCGATTTCAAAAATCTGCGTTTCGTCAATTGGTTGATCGAGGGCTTCCACTAAATATGCCAATACGTCTTCAATCGCAATTGGTTGTGCTAATACACGAACCCACTTGGGGCAGATCATCACGGGCAAGCGTTCTACCAAGGCTCTAATCATTTCAAATGACAAGCTGCCGGAACCAATGATGATTGAAGCGCGAAATTCTATTACGCTGGCAGTGGAAGTCCTTAGAATGTCGCCAATCTCCTGGCGGCTTCGAAGGTGTTTTGAAAGTTTATGGTCAGGGTTGCCGAGGCCACCGAGGTAAATAATTCTTTTTACATTTTGACGCGTGCATTCGGCGGCAAAGTTCTCAGCAGCGCGACGGTCCATTGTTTCGAAATCGTCGGTTGAGCCCATGGAGTGGACTAGATAAAAAGCGGTGTGGACGTCCTTAAGGGCATTTTTGAGGGAATCCGGATCCAGTAAATTGCCAACCGCGACCTCGATTTTTCCGGGAGAGTCCTCCAGGCCATCCGAGCGGCGCGTTAAACACCTGACATCGCATCCTCGCTCCAGCAAAAGAGGAAGAAGTCGGCCTCCAACATAACCCGTTGCGCCTGTGAGTAAAATTTTCATTTGCGATGCTTTGGAGGAAAGGATTTAACGCTGGAGATTCTTCAGGGCAATGTTTTCAAGAGCTTCTGTTTTCAATCCGGGAGCACGAATTATCAGAGCACACAGGTGCGATCCATACGGTGGAGTTTTTCAATTTTCGAGGAATACCCATTCGAACTAAAGAGAGAGAGATTACGGGAGCGCTTCAATCTAGCAGGTCGTCACGTTGATCGCATTTCCTAAAATGCAACGAATGATTCGGCTCCATCGAACACTACCTTTCGAAACGTTCTGAAGCCGCTCAATCGCGTAAATCAAAAAAGGATTTGACAGCCCTACTCCATTCCGCCAGCGGCAAACCGTGGTGATTTTCCATGATTAACTAACTCTCCTCGAAAATGCTGTTTTTTTTGAAGGAGAGCTCGCTATGGCAGATAAACAGCGTTAATCCGAATGCTTTGCAAAGATCCGCAGTCAAAAAGGGCCAAAAGTCAACAATTTTGGGAAATTTAGCATGGCAAATTAAAGACGATTTATCCAAACAAACCTGAGAAAACCGTTACTTTTTCACCGCTTTCAGCGGTTTCCAGAGTGAGGGTTTATTTTCTTTGAAAGCTAGTTCCAATGTCCAAAACCGCAATGACTTACGCCCGTGCTCGGCTGTGGCTTGGAATTTGCGGAGTAGGTTCTCTCGTAACGATCTGCACGGTTGCTTTAGTGATGGGTATGCCTTCCAGTTGGCTTTCCAGATCCACCAGTTTTTCGCTTTCTGATCTAAGCGAGCTTTCTGTCCTGGCTCTGCTGTTTATTGCTTGGTTAGCACCGTTTGATTTCCTTGGTGGGTATCGACTTCCCAAGCGTTTCCTGAAGTCAGAGGAATCTTTTAGCACATGGCTCATTCGTTACTTTCGAGCTGCGATTGGTCAGTCATTCCTCTTCATTGTCTTTGCTTGTTTGATTCTCGTGTTCGGCCGTTGGTTCGGATTGAGGGGGGCAATTTCGATGGTAGTTCTTGGCATCACATTTTGTTTCGTCCTTCAAAATCAGGCCATGAGATTTCGACGAGTTGAGTCTCATTCAGGATCTAACAAATTACTCGACTCTTTAACGTTAATTCAATCGTGGCAAATTTTTGTGCCAAACATTATCGTTGTGCGACATCGAGACATTGGGTTCACTGGAGGGATCATCGGTTTCGGGAATGGTGCAACCATTGTGATTCCGCAAGCCTGGGTAGAGACGATGTCTCAAGCTGAACTTGCCACAGTAATCGCCCGGCGAGCTATCGCCTTCAACAGCGGTAGTTATTACCGCGGTCTTGCGTTTGCAGGTGTGTGGAACTTGATAGGCTTTGTCGTTTGCACGCAACTTCCTAATGCTGGTGTTGATTCGGTCGCCGCGCTCGTGAATACGATTTGCGGTTTCACGCTTTGGTCGTTTCTCGGTCTCTTGACGCTTCCTACTCTGAGCCGCAATGCGTCTCTTCAAATCGATCACTCTCTCAGCCAGCATGGGACGCCGAAGGAGCTAATTCTCAACGCAGCGGATTCGTTCGATCAGATGCAAGACGGTGAACACACGCGTCCCCGATGGATCGAGGCAATTTTTCACCCGGTTCCCAGTGTGGGGCGTCGGGACGTTCTGCCTCAGCAGGGCCCAGCCGCGTGGAACGTCGCACGTACAGCACTGTTCTTTTCATGGGCGTGTTTTGGCGTTCTGTCTCGGGCTGTTCACTGTAATGTCGGCCGCCCTGAATTGTGGACAATGCTGCCAATAGACTAATTAATAAGTTGATCAAAACCCTAACGCTTGCAAAATTCCGACCAATTCTCAACCTTCAATTCGGTGATAACCATGTGGCCCCAATCCCCTCAGACTGAGCAACTCATTGCGAACGCCAAAGCCGGCGACCACTCCGCAGTGAACCAACTGATGGACCGACATCGGAATTCATTGAACCATTTGGTCCGGATGCGACTGGATAAGAAAGTTCAGAATCGAGTTGATGTGAGCGATGTGGTTCAAGACGTACTTGTGGAGGCCAATCGGCGACTCCAGCGTTACCTGGAAACTCCGGTGATGCCATTTCATCTTTGGTTGAGACAGATTGCAAAAGACAGAATTATTGACGCCCATCGGAGACATCGGGTGTCAGCAAAGAGATCTGTGGATAGAGAACAGCAACTGTTCGCTCCCGGTGGGCATGATCAATCTTCAATCCAACTCGCCTCGTTATTGGGAGACTCCAAAATTACCCCTGCTGCGGCAGCGTTACAAAAGGAACTTGCGAAGAAGATAGAACACTCAATTTCGCAATTGGAAGAGAGAGATTCCGAAATAATCATCATGCGGCACTATGAGCATTTAACGAATCAGGAAATCAGTAAGATTTTAAATCTGTCTGAACCGGCTGCATCGATGCGTTATTTGCGAGCCATTCGTCGATTGCGGGAACTGATGCAAACCGAGGAGTTGTCGCAGACGGAATTAAACTAGCCTAAGATAAGCGTCCGATTTTATTGAAATCATTTGTACATCCCGGCCTTAGTGGCTCGCTGGGAAGGTAGTCGCCTCACTTGTTTTAATTGCAGAGTAAAATGTCGTCACCGCAAGTTGTCATCATCGGAGGCGGTGTCGCCGGGCTTTCTTGTGCGAGACATCTCCTCGATCAGGGTGTTTCAAGTTTGATTCTCGAGAGTTCTGAAGCGGTGGGTGGGCGAATTCGTACAGACCACGTCGATGGTTTTTCTCTCGATCGAGGGTTTCAGATTTTACTGACCGCTTATCCAGAGGCTCGTAAGCTACTTGATTTCGAGGCTCTTCAGCTAAGGAATTACGAGCCCGGTGCATTGATTCGGTACCGAGGGAAATTTCACCAGTTTGTTGATCCCGTGCGTCGTCCACGAAAGCTGCTTTCGACGTTGAGGTCTCCCATTGCGACCTTTGGCGATAAACTGCGTTTAGCGAGGCTAAAGTTCAAGTCTTGCCGTGGAGCGATTCAAGATCTTTATTTCCGACCGGAAACCACAACCTTTCAGCGGCTAAACTCGGAGGGGTTTTCTAGCGGCTTTATCGATCGGTTTTTCAAACCCTTTCTCGGAGGCGTTTTTTTAGAGCCCGAATTAGCGACTTCAACGCGAAAATTTGATCTGGTTTTTCGTATGTTTTCTTCCGGGGATGCTGCCGTCCCGGCAGGAGGGATGGAGGCGATACCCCGGCAACTTGCGTCCGAACTGCCGAGTAATTCAATTCGAGTTAATGCCCAAGTAAAGAGTGTAGACCCGGAAACGAACACGATCGAATTGGCTGACGGTGAGACGATTGTGGCATCCCGTATCGTGATGGCCTGTCCTGAGCATGTGGCCCATCGATTGCTCGAATTAGAACCGGAACCTTTGGAATCGCATGGAGTAACTTGTTTCTACTTCGCCGCAGATGTTTCACCCGTTGAGCAGCCTATGCTTATTTTAAATGGTGAGGGAGTTGGTCCGATCAACAATATGTCGGTTCCCAGCTTGGTTGATCGTGGGTGTGCGCCTGCCGGAAAATCGCTGATTTCAATCAGCTGCCTTGGAGCGGTTGAGAATAACGCTGAGGGGCAACTGAGGCGAGAAGTTATCGATCAGGCAAAAAATTGGTTTGGGACATCCGTCGACGACTGGAAACATCTGAAGACCTACTCGATACCTTACGCGCTTCCGCGATCTAATTCCGCATTCTTCCATCGCGAAGAGTTTGAATACACCCGTCGAAGCGGCGTCTTTTTATGTGGCGACTACTTAGAAACAGCCTCCCTCGAAGGTGCTCTGGTGTCGGGACGCATTACAGCCGAACACATAATAGAATCTCTGGCTACTGAGTAGCGTTTTTAATCTCTATTCAGCTTCCTGATGCGACTCGGCGCCGGCGGTCTCAATTACCGCCCACTGACCAAGCGAGTGTCTGAGGGCGAGGCGATTGCATCGTACCAAGTCGTCATGGGCCTCCGCGTAGCTGGCGACAGGGTGACGAGACAGAATTATCGCTTGTCTTGGTTTTTCAAAATAATTACGCGGTTTCCAACCTGCTGGCTTTTCAACAAGCGTTAAAATGTAGTCGGGACGACTGAGAGAAAAGCGATTCACAGAAGACATGCTAATTCTTACCAATTCGGAGTTTCAGAAGCAGAACACTACTAATTAGACTGAAATTCCAAGTCTAAATTAACTACGTTCTCAACCCGTCCGTTGGCGTGACCGATTTGCTAGGGATCAGGTTGTGATCCTTGGGAATTACTTGGCAACCGATACTACTCCGCCCCCTTGAGTGCCTCTAACTGGACGCGAATCTTTTCGGCTTCAGCGGTCTTTTCGTC
>JAPOIJ010000113.1 GCA_029979005.1 Planctomycetota bacterium
AGGTGCTCTAACCGATGATGGAATGTTAGTGACTCGTAAATACATGCTATCGCAGATTTACAGACAAAAAAAGCCGCGGGCGTCCTCCGGTCAGATTCAGGCTCTAGCTCACTTCTCTTTAGTTCTGGGGCTTGCTGTTGCGGGGGAATGCTAGCGTCCGCGAGTCCCTTGTTTACCTAAAGCGCCGTCTCGGAGCACTGTTTTACAGTGACCGATGTTTGACGTTGACCCGTTTTGCGAATGAACGTAATTTCCACGTACATATTAATAGTTTAGCGCACGATTCGCGTCTAAATTTAGTGAAAGCAAGAGCGAGCCAGGGAAGGCGCGATATGACATTGCGAAATGCATTTAAGTCGAATGATGCGGCCAGAGGAAATGAACGTTTTCTGAGTTGGGGAGTTTGTTGTCTGGCAGTATCTGTCGTTATGTCGTTGGTTGGCTGTCAAAACTTGATTAAACGAGGGCAAAGTCCGGAAACGAAGTCGATTAGTCAGTTATATGAAGACAAGGAGTCGACAACCAAATACATCGGGGATCTTTGCGGGATTTATGGTTTAAATTTTGCAAAGGTTGAGGGCGTCGGCTTGGCTTATGGTTTGGATCGAACCGGTAGTAGTGCGAAGCCAAATGTTCAGAGAGATCTGGTCTTAAAATCGCTGAGCTCGAACTCAAGTATCGATAATCCGAGCAAGCTAATAGCGAGCTTGGATACAGAAATCGTGGTTATTAAGGGCATGCTTCCGCCTGGGATTCGCAAAGGCGAATATTACGATCTGGAAGTTGTGACAGTCGGTGGTTCCGAAGCTAAAAGTTTGGAAAATGGAATGATCTTGCAAACCCGAATGCAGCCGATGGCGAGGTTGGGTGGTGGTTTAAAACAAGGGCGGGCGACGGGATACGGCAAAGGCCGCATTCTCGTGGATGCTCTTTACGAATCTGAGCAGGACCCTTCCAATCGACTCCGTGGAGTTGTACTCGGAGGTGGAAGGGCAAAAGTTGACCGTCCACTGGGCTTGAAAGTTCGCGATGACAACGTTCCCGCCAGCACATCGATGCGGATCGCTCGAGCCATTAATGATCGATTTGATACCGACGATGCAACAGGCAAAAAGGGCGTTGCTGAACCGAAGACAAATCGAGATATCGTGCTATTGGTCCCTGAAAATTACAGGCAGAACATTGGTCGTTATTTGGGAGTAATTAAAAACATAGCCTATTCGGAGTCGGCTTCAGATCGAGTGAATCGGTTGGAGGCATTGGAGCAGGAGATTGGCGAACCAACAAAGTCAGGTTTAGCGGCCATCCGATTGGAGGCATTGGGTGCTGATGGAGTTCCAGCGTTAAAACGGGCTTTGCGGCATCACGATTTAGAGGTTCAGTTTCATGCGGCTCAATCGTTGGCTTTCATGGAGCATGACGACGGAGTTGATATTTTGAAAAAGGCCGCCGCGGAAGAACCGGCGTTTCGCTGGAATGCTCTAACTGCGTTGGCATCGCTTAATGATGTGAGTGCTTCGATGGCACTGGCTGATTTATTGAATTTGCAGAGTGCCGAGACGAGATATGGGGCGTTCCGTGCGTTGCGAGCTCAATCGCCAAACGACTCGCTGGTTGATGGAGACTGGTTGGCGAGCGATTTTTTCCTACATGTTGTTCCTTCGGAAGCAGAGCCGCTGTTGCATTTCTCTCGCTCAAAACGCCCTGAAATAATTGTTTTTGGTACGAACCAAACGGTCGCAGATAACTTTCTCCATGTGGAAACGGGTTTGACCGTGCGGGCTAATGGAAATGGCACCGTCTCTGTAAGTCGTTATACGACGGATGAAGAAGAGAAGAAGGTATGCAGTAACCGTATTGGTGATTTGGTTAAGACGCTCGCTGACATGGGCTATGGGTATGGTCCGCAGATGAAAATGTTCCGAGCGGCTAAGAAATCCGAGATGTTAAATACGCGATTGGTTGTGAATGCGGTTCCTAAACTAGGTCGGGAATATTCGCCGGATGGTGATGAGATTCCAGCTGAAAAATCTGAAAAGTACGTTGCCGAGGCTTTACCTGAATTGTTTCGGACTGGCAATGAGCGAGTGACGTCTGTTCCTCGGGTTGAAGAGGAGACAGTGGGGGAGATTGAAGCTGAGATCAAAAGTGAAAATGATTCCAATTGGGATAAGATGTTAAATTGGTTCACGGATAGTGAAGAATAAAATCGCAGCTTTTTAGTCAAAACGGTATCAACGCATGTTGAAAGCGCTTGAACTCAGTGGGTTCAAAAGCTTTGCTGACAAAACCCGATTTGAATTCCCGCCCGGGATCACGGTTGTCGTGGGCCCAAACGGTTCCGGGAAGTCGAACATTGTCGACGCGATCAAATGGGTGCTGGGTGAGCAAAGTGCGAAGAGTCTGCGCGGTAAGGACATGTCGGATGTCATCTTTAAAGGCTCGTCCGGCGCCAATTCCCGACGTCCGTCCAATTCTGCAACGGCAACCATTGTCCTGGAAAATTCTGATAATCGGTTCGCTTATGATGCGGACGAGGTTCATGTAAGTCGCCGGGTGTATCGCAGTGGAGAGTCGGAATATCTAATTAACGGTGAAACCAGTCGGCTGAAGGATATTCGTGAGCTTTTTCGGGGTACTGGAGTTGGAACCGATGCCTACAGTCTGATTGAGCAAGGCAAGGTCGAGCGGATGTTATCGACCAATGCGAAAGATCGCCGCGCGATTTTTGAAGAAGCCGCGGGAATCAGTCGTTTTAAAGCTAAAAAAGTCGACGCCCAGCGGCGTCTCGCCCGGGTCGAAGCGAATCTAGTTCGTTTGGCAGACATTGTTGACGAGGTCGGAAGCCGTTACCGCAGTGTTAAGTCTCAAGCGTCTAAGGCAGCGAGGTACAAAGAGTATTCCGATCGTCTACAGCAGTTGCGGACGTTTGTGGGGCTAAAAGATTACCGAACGTTTACCGAAAAGCTCGCGAAGATTGAAACGGAGCACTCGGCTGATGCGGAGAAGGCGGAGGAATTGGCGGGGAGTATCGATTCCCGAAAAGTTGAAACGAAAGCAATTGAAGATCGTCTCGACGAAATTTCAAACGATTTGACTCAACATCAGGAATCTGCAACTCAGGTGAGAGAATCTCTTGCTCAGGTTGAATCCCGTCTGTCTCTTAATCAGTCGAGACTTGAAGATCTTAATACGCGCGAATCGCAAATGCGGGAGCAGTTGGAGCGATCTAGTCAGCGCGCCAAGGATTTTCAAAATCGAATTCAAGCAATTGAAGAAGAGGCGGAATCCGCAAATGAAAATTTTGAGAGTGCCTCAAACGGGCTTGCCGGGCTCGAAGCTGAACTGGGTGAACTGGATTCAAAAATAAAACGGTGGCGGGCAGGTAATGAAGAAAAGCGAAACAAAATCGCGGAATATTCAGAATCCGTCACGCTTGTTGGGCGCGCTGTCAGTGCAGCGGAATCCCAAGTGGAAACTTTGCGTGAAGCGAAATCCAAAACCGGTAACTTAATAACTGATCTCGAGGCAACGCTAGGGACGCATCGAGATTCGTGGGAGGGGTTCACAGCGCAATGGAATCACCTCCAAGAGGAAGCTGAATCAAATGATTCGGCATTGGCAATTGCACGTAAGGAGTATGACCATCTTAAATCCGAACTCGCCGGTCGACGGGAGCGGATGTCGGATCTTACTAACCAGCAATCCGGTCTGGCTCAGAGAGCTGAAGTCATTGAGGAGCTGGAGAAAAGCCTCGAAGGAATTAACGCGGGAGCAAAAGAGTTACTACAGGAGGCTAAACTTAACCCGACTGGTCCGATGGGTGATGTTATCGGTTTGGTTGCCGATCTGGTCTCGGTTAATGTTCAACATGCCGCGATTGTTGATGTGGCTCTTGGTGAGTTAGCACAATTTGTGGTCGTTGACGGTCGTCTCCTGACTAATGAGATTGCGGATGAAAAGCTGAAGCTAAACGGTCGGGTGGGACTGATTCAGCTCGACTCGCCTCCCACGTTTGGGACGGATCCGAATGTAAACCTGAACGGAGCGCCTGGCGTGATTGGCCGTGCCGATCGTTTGGTGCAGGTCGAGCCGCCGTATGCGTCTTTCATTCGACAGTTGCTGGGAGGCACCTGGGTTGTCAAGACACTTGCCGACGCACTTGAGTTGCACGGTAATCATGCCAATGCTGAAAAAGTTCGATTCGTGACCCTCGATGGAGAAATCGTAGAATCCGATGGGGCTCTGGTTGTCGGGCCGAAGTCAGTTACCTCCGGATTAGTCTCACGACGTAGTGAGTTGCGGGCATTGAAGAGGGAGTTGATTCGGCTCGATGAACAAATAAGTTTGTGTCGAGATCAGGTTCAGGATCTTACCGTCAAAGAAGCCGACGCCCAGGAGCGTGTTCAGGCGCAAATCGATACTAACAGTGATCTTTCGACTCGGTTGTCCGATCAAAAGAATCAGGCGATGGCTGCTGAGAAACAGTTCCATCAAACTGAGGCTCAGTTGGAAACTGCCAATCAGGAACTTGCACAGCATGATGAAAAGATGCAGGCGGTCGGCGAAAAGTTGGAGCATGACCGAGCGAGTTTGATTGAGAGTGAGTCTGAAATCAAGCGACTGCAAGATGCAATTGACAGTGATGAAACTGAATCTATTCAGTCAGCTGAACGGCGTTCGGAAGTTGAACAATTGTTGACAGCAGCAAAGGTGAAGCTGGCGAAGGCTGAGCAGGTCATGTCGGGCGCACAGTCCCGCGTCAATCATATCCGGCAGGAGTATGAAGAGTTACAGCGAGTCGACGCCCAGCTTGAATCACAGCGGGTGGGTGACGAAGCTGCAACTCAAGCTGCGAAAGAAGAAATCGAAAAATCCAATGCCGAAATTGGTGAACTGACTGCTCGTAAAAACGAGCTTGCGGATTTATTGACCCAGTTCACTGAAGATCGACTTGCGGTAGATAAGACACGTCGCGAAATGTCAGCGGAGTTAAATTCGGAACGCGATCTGTTGCGAACGACGGAAGAGCGAATCAATTCCGCTAAAATGCGAATTGAAAAAATCAGCATGCAGCGTTCGCAGTTGGCTGAAAGAATGCTTGATGATTATGGAATCGATCTCGCTACTCAGGAAGAGTCACCTTCGGACGAAGAGCAGGAACAACGCGACGAGGTTGATGCTGAAATTAGTCAACTTCGGAAAAAAATTGGTTCCATTGGTTCGGTCAATCTGGATGCCCTTCAGGAACTGGAGGAACTTGAGGGGCGGTACCTTGCAATGGATGAGCAGTACCAGGATCTTGTGCAGGCAAAAGAGACACTTGAAAAGATTATTGTTCGAATTGACAACGATAGTCGTAAGTTATTTGTCGAAACGCTTGAGGCAATACGTCTCAACTTTCAAAAGCTATTTAGGCAGACGTTCGGTGGTGGTAAGGCTGATATCATTCTTGAGGCAGATGTCGACCCATTGGAGGCAGGCGTTGAAATTATTGCAACGCCTCCTGGAAAGCCAGAGTTCAGTAACAGTCTTCTCAGCGGTGGTGAAAAAGCTTTAACAGCGGTGTCGTTATTGATGGCGATTTTTCAGTTTCGCCCAAGCCCGTTCTGTGTCCTTGATGAGGTTGATGCTCCATTTGACGAGGCAAACATTGGACGCTTCGTGGACGTTCTTAAGAGTTTTCTTGGATGGACCAAGTTTGTGATTGTGACACACTCAAAAAAGACAATGACAGCCGCCACCACACTTTACGGAATTACGATGCAGGAATCTGGCGTCTCAAAACGGGTCAGTGTTCGGTTCGAAGACGTCAGTGAAGACGGTCATATTTCAGACGAAGCATTGCAGAGAAACGAAGGTGACGCGGCATAGGTCGTCATGTTTTGATGGCCTGTTTGTTTCTATTATTCTTTCAACTTTTCGCGTTATTCAGAATCGCATTCGGCGGACGCGACTCCTCTTCGGTACCGCCAAATGAAAACCGTGCCGATCAATCCGGCGACGACCAGCGTACCTATTAGCCAAAATTTGAGATTACCAGTGGTCATTGAGATGGCCGCACTGATCGTGATACTGATCCACATCATCAAAATTGATGAGATTCGCATGCGATTGGTCATCGGAGTTGTGCCGTCGATGTAAGCAAGATATTTCGCAAAAAAGCGGTTTCGTACCAATCGTTTTTCCAGTGCCGGTGAACTTTTCAGAAGAAAGTATGAGGCCAGCATCAATGGACCGACGGTCGGGATGCCGGGTAGCACGGCTCCGACTGCCGCTACGATGACGAACAGCAGTCCAATCGTGGCATGGGTGTAGCGTTTGAGTTTTGAGTTGGCCACGGTCTAGTCCTGGATGTCTACTGAACTGATTAAAGTCTACCCGCGAAAGAGTTTTTAAGCTACGTGACGTCAAGACTGAGATGGCGAAAAGGGTAGGCTATCGCTCTGAATTAACCTCATTGGGAATACCTCACACCATTTTAATTAGACGATGTGTGGCAGGAATCTTGGTGTCAATTGGTTGAAACGCTCGCTGCGGATCAAGTGGTAGTGCCATTTTTGTTTTAGGGATATAATTAGAGGCCGCAGAAGCGATTCCTAAGATGATGAAAATCATTTTGTTTTAGCACATAGAAACTAGCTGAGAGCCTGATGACGCAAACCTCAAATTCGATCAATTTAGTAGACTTCATTCGTGATGTCCCTGATTTTCCCAAGCCGGGAATTACTTTCAAAGACATTACTCCGTTGTTGGGCAGTCATGCTGCGTTAACCGAGTGTATTGATCAGTTTGTTGCGAAGTATCAAAACGAAAAAATCGATGTGATCGCCGCCGCTGAAGCGCGAGGGTTTCTGTTTGCAGTGCCGCTTGCAATGCGTTTAGGGGTTGGGATGGTTCCAATTCGAAAGCCCGGAAAACTCCCTTTCGAAAAACACAGTTACAGCTACGATCTTGAATACGGGTCGGACACTCTTGAAATGCACGTTGATGGCATTCAGGAGGGACAGAATGTTTTAGTGATCGATGATTTGCTGGCAACTGGCGGCACGGTTCAGGCTTGCTGCGAGATGATTGAGTCATGCGGAGGAAACGTGGCGGGCTGTGCATTTTTGATCCACCTTCAATTTCTTGAGGGGCTCAAGAAGCTTGAGAAATATCCAGTCTTCAGTTTGATCGATTTCAATTAGTCAATTCGGGTAGTGGCTCGATTGTCTTCGGAAGTCTTCCTACTCTCAGGTGGACTCAGGTGGAATTCGAACGGCAAAAGCATTTAGCGAAGATGAGGGTGCGTTCATGGGACAGTCTTCTAATCTAATCATCGCACTGGTGGTGCTTGGCCTGCAGTTCCCTACGGTTGTGTTCGCTGCAAATTCTGGCGAAGTGGAACAGCGTCCCAATGTGGTTCTTGTGCTGGCTGACGATTTGGGTTTTGGGGATATCGAGCCGAACAATTCTGCGTCGCGGATTCCCACGCCTGCCTTCAATCGTTTGGCTCGGGAGGGCATGCGATTTACCGACGCGCATACTGGATCCAGCGTTTGTACGCCAACGAGATATGGATTGATGTGTGGTCGTTACGCGTGGCGAACCCGCCTGAAAAAAGGAGTCTTGAATGGTTACTCTGAGCCCTTGATCGACGAAGGTCAGCCAACGATCGCCTCGCTCTTGCATTCCGCGGGTTATGAGACTGCCTGCATTGGTAAGTGGCATCTTGGTTTAGGTTGGCGTAGCAAACCAGATCGGCCGAAAAAGAATGGTCACTTTCGTGATGAAGAAGATCGCTGGGTAGACTACAGCCAACCTATTGACGACGGTCCAGGCGAAAACGGATTTAATTACTCGTACATCATACCAGCTTCACTGGATATGAGTCCTTACGTCTATCTAGAAAATGGCAGTGTTACATCTATCCCGAACAAGGTAATCGAGAAACGCGGGTTCCCTCAGTATTTACGCACAGGCGAGATAAGTGATGATTTTGATCATCCAGCAAGTCTCGGGCACTTGCTGGAAAAGGCTAAGGGTTTTATTCGTCGAAGTGCGAGTCGTGGGAAGCCATTTTTCCTATATTTTCCGATGCCGGCTCCGCACAAACCGGTTATCCCGATGGAACAATTTCAAGGTAAAACAAGTCTTGGCCCATACGGAGATTTTGTTGCTCAGGTTGATTGGACAGTCGGAGGAATTGTTGATGCTTTGGATAAAGCGGGGGTGGCGGAAAATACACTGTTATTAGTGACGAGCGATAATGGTTCTTTTATGAAGCGATTGCCTGAGGAAGCTGGTTTGCCGGATCATGTAGATGACGATACGGTTCAAGGTTACTCATCAAAACATCATCAAGCCAACGGAATTTTTCGAGGGACGAAGGCTGATATCTACGAGGCAGGCCACCGTGTGCCTTTTCTGGTTCGGTGGCCTGGGAAAATCAAATCGGGTGTCAGCAATTCAAGTGTTATTTGCCTGACGGATATTTTAGCTACTGTTTGCGAAGCAGCGGATGTGGCTGTCGATTCGGCTCATTCGGAAGATAGTTTTTCTTTTTTGCCTTCAGCGCTTGCATTGCCTGATCGAGTGTATCATCGTAAAAGGGCGGTGATTCATCATTCAGCCGCAGGTGTTTTTGCGGTGCGGAAGGGGAATTGGAAGTTGATTCTTGGAAACGGTTCCGGGGGACGCCAGTTGCCAAAGGGAAAGCCGTTTCAAAGACCATATCAGTTGTACAATCTCTCCCTTGATCCTGAAGAGCAGATAGATCTTTTGCGGGAGAATCCGGCGAAAGTGTCGCAGTTGGAGAAAGAGTTTGCATTAATTTTAGGCGACGAAAATCCCATACCAGAATTTAACCCAAGGCAAGATAAGGATAAAAAATGAACAATCTTTTACGGCGAGCAACGGGAGTTTTCGCTCTAGCGGTTATGTGTTTTGTTGCGTTTCCGAATCAGACACATGTTCAAGCGATGGTCAATGAGACAAATCGGGGTGGCGCTCTAACGGATTCGTTATGGTGTCAGTACGACGGTTTTGAAGGGCCGGGTAACGGGAAACACATCGTTCTGATCGCTGGTGATGATGAATATCGCAGCGAGCAGACAATGCCTATGTTGGGGAAAATACTGGCGGTTCGTTTCGGTTTCAAATGTACCGTTCTGTTTCCCATTGATCCCAAATCAGGTGAGATCGTCCCTTCTTATCAAAAGAACATTCCCGGAATGGAAATGATTGATACTGCTGATTTGTTAATCCTCGGCCTTCGGTTTCGCAATCTCCCGGATGAGCAAATGAAGCATTTTGTGGATTATGTGGAAGCTGGAAAGCCGATCATAGGCACCCGCACTTCAACACATGCATTCAACTTTGGTGGGGATTCCAAGAGTTCCTACAAGCAATACGGATTTAACTCCAAAGAGTGGAAGGGTGGGTTCGGCCAGCAAATTCTTGGAGACACATGGATCAACCATCACGGGCGTCATAAATCTGAAAGCTGCCGGGGTGTAATCGTTGAGGCCAATAAGTCCAATCCCATTCTTCGAGGAGTCACGGACGTTTGGGGGCCATCGGATGTCTATGGAATTCGAAATCTCCCTGAAACCGCGACGGTACTGTTGGATGGCGCTGTGTTGGCGGGCATGACTCCTGATGCAAAACCGGTGGACGGTCCCAAAAACAATCCAATGATGCCGATCGCGTGGGTTCAGTCCCACCCGCAAAAAGATGGCGGAAAATCACGTATTTTTTGTACAACCATGGGTGCTTCGACCGATTTCGAGAGTGAAGGACTTCGCCGATTAGTGGTCAATGCATGTTTTTGGTGTGTTGGAATGGAAAACGATATTCCTGCGAAGGCGAATGTGAATTACGTTGATGAATACAAACCAACGCCTTTCGGTTTTGGAAATTTCGAAAAGGGAAAGAAGCCCGCGGACTACAATTTGATTAATAAGTGATCTTATTTTTGAATTTGGACGCGTGAAAGGCTGGCTGGGTTGCGATGAGCGAGCGGTTACGTGTTGTGGATCCGCTTCGCTTGTGCAAGGTGATTGGTTGGTTACGAGGCAATTGAATGCCACAAGAATTGATGGGAAATGGACGAGCAAAAAAAACGTTTAATCGGCTTGAGTCGTACACAGCTGAAGGAAGAGCTTCAGGCGATTGGCGTTCCTGAAAATCAAGCGAAGATGCGCGTCCATCAAATCTGGCATTGGCTCTATGTCCGTGGCGTCACTGATTTTGATGAGATGCTAAACCTGGGCAAAGAGCTGAGGGCGAAACTCGAGCAATTTTACTCAATCACGCATCCGGAAATTGTCGAAGAGCAAGTCTCTAAAGACGGGACGCGGAAATGGTTATTGCGGTTTCCAGCGCGCGGGGCTGGAGCGCCTGTAGAAATTGAAACGGTTTACATTCCGGAAACCGATCGAGGGACGTTATGCGTTTCAAGCCAGGTCGGCTGTTCGCTGACCTGCACCTTCTGCCATACGGGAACGCAAAAGATGGTACGTAATCTACAGGCAGATGAAATTCTTGGTCAAATCATGCTCGCGCGGCATCGACTTTCAGATTTTGTCGGAATGGATCCCGTTCCTGGGATGATCGCACCGCTAGAGGGACGTAAGATATCGAACATCGTTATGATGGGGATGGGCGAACCTCTGTTCAACTTTGAGAACGTAAAAAGTGCGTTACTGATCGCATTGGATGGCGACGGTCTTTGTTTCTCTCGAAGGCGGATTACTTTGTCGACTTCCGGGGTTGTGCCCGGCATTTATCGGACCGGTGAAGAAATCAAAGTCATGTTGGCAATCTCATTGCATGCAACTCGTGATGAGTTACGTGACGAATTGGTTCCGATTAATGGAAAGTATCCGCTTGAAAAATTGATGGCCGCTTGTCGAGACTACCCGGGACTTTCCAATGCCCGCCGGATTACCTTTGAGTATGTCATGCTCAAAGGTGTAAACGATAGTCTGCGTGACGGTCGGGAATTGGTTGAATTGTTGGACGGAATACCAGCCAAGATTAATTTAATTCCATTTAATCCATGGCCGGGTACTGAATATGAGTGCTCCGATTGGAAAACAATCGAGAAATTCGCCGGCTATCTAAATTCAAAAGGACTTCCTGCCCCCATCCGAACGCCTCGCGGAAGGGATATTTTAGCCGCGTGCGGACAACTTAAATCTGAAACGCAAAAGCTGACCAAGGCGAACTAGATTTCCAGTTCTACTTAAGACAAGTAATCGATCTTGATTGAATTTAGACACGATTAATCAAGGTCGTTCGATTTGAACAGGGTGCTTCTTTTCTTTTCCGTCTGCTCTGAGTCAGCAAAGACTATTTTAGGTCTATTGGGAATTCGCTCTGATCCCTCTGCGGCCTCTCGGCCTGCCGCGTTTAAGGCCGCTACAACCTCTTGCTCAGCGGGTTCGAGACCGGAACGTTCGCGATTACGTTTCAAAAACTTCGGCATCGCATTTTGTTCTTCCTTCGGAGTACTCATTGGAATGTCTGCGTCGCCGGGAAAGTCGTCTGCATTAATCTCCAGTCGGCTCTCACTAATGGTTGGCGTATTCTGAGTTGAAATCGGCGGTGCAGATTGAGTTTGAGTGGATTGTGCCCCTTGAATTTCGATATCGCCAAGGTATTTGTTTCGAACATCAGGGTTGGAAAGAATCTCTTCCTGGCTCCCACTGCAGAGGACTTGTCCTTCGCTGACCACATAGGTGCGATCGGTGATTTGAAGGATTTCGCGAGCCGCATGGTCGGTTATCAAGACTGCAATACCATCGGTGGCAAGCGACTTGATGATAATTTGAATGCTCTGAACGGTAACAGGGTCAATCCCGGCGAAAGGTTCATCCAGCATTATGATTTTTGGCTCAGAAACCAGGCAGCGAGCAATCTCTAATCGACGACGTTCTCCGCCGGACAGTTTCCCTGCTCGAGTTTTTCGAATGTGACCAATTTTGAATTGCTCAAGCAGTTCTTCGGTTCGTCTTTTTTGTTGCTTTCGACTGAAGCCAAGCAATTGCATGACTCCCTTCAGGTTTTTCTCAACGGAAAGTTTGCCAAAAACACTGGCTTGCTGCGGCAGGTATCCCATCCCTCCACTTCGACTTCGTTCATGTAGGGGCCACTGAGTGACATCTGAATCCTGAAGGTAAACTTTACCGCGGTCGGGGCGGACCAAGCCGCACATCATCTTAAATGAGGTCGTTTTCCCCGCGCCGTTGGGGCCTAATAAGCCAACGATTTCGCCGGGATCTACCTGCAGCGACACGCCATCGACCACCCTGCGTCGACCGTAGATTTTTACCAAGCCTTCTGCTTCAAGTATTGGCATTTCGTTCCTCCGTGAACATTAGGGTCTGGTTGGCTGACGATGAGTAAAAGTGAATGACGTTGGCGACTCGCGTTCCAAAACCGCCGAGTGTTAATTTTGATTTATTTAATAAATCCCATGCGACTGAAGTTGGGGAAATACTTAACCGGTTTATTTAGCGTGTGCGGCCAGTAAATCAGCATCGCCCGACCAATAAGCATATCACGCTCGACGTATTTTTCTCCATCCCAAACACGGCCATCAAGGCTGCGAGGGCTATTGTCTCCCATGGGAAGGAACTGGTCTTTATCTCGCGTTTCCCCTTTTTCGAGGCGAAACATTGGCTCGGTTTGCCCTTTTTTAGCGGTAAAAAATTCTTTCGCCCCGTCGGAACTCCAGGACTCCGGATCGTGGTGATACGCTTCGATTATCGAAATGCTTTCTCCAGTTTCGTTCTCGGTCGAAACCTGACTGCCAAGCGCCCCCTGCCCTTTAACCGAGGTGTAATACAGGTCGCGAAGAACTTTGATTCGAGTAATTGCCACTTCCGCATTTTTTGCAGCGATCCCAGCAGGTTCAGCATCTCCCGCGTCCTCCGGGGAATAGGTTGGGACAGGAATTCCATCCCTCGTAAAGTTAGCTGCATCAAATTCGACGTATTGATTATCGATCCAAAGATTCAGACGGTCATCGGCATTTACGTACATAATGTAGTGAGAGCCTGAACCGCTAATATTCGTTTTCCCAGATGGCGACTCGACAGGATTGCCATTCTCGTCTCGAAATGTGACCTTTGATTCGGACGCTTTGTCTTGGGCGTTTAAAGTGGCTTTGCCGGTGGCAATGTCAATTTCACAGACAAAATGCACACCTCCCTCCACGACATCGAACATCAGCGTGCCTTCGGAGGATTTGATGTCGACCCAAAATTCAAGTCCAAGATCACCAACCCAGTGCAATCCAAGGTTTTGCGTGCTGACGAGTGCTTCGTTGTTTTGGTAAACACCGTCGTTGTAACCATACTGGTCACCAATGAGTCTTCCCGGTGGCAGTTGATTATTTCGAAAGCGTGTGGGCAATAAGCCGGAACTGATCGTGCTCCATTCGTTTTTAAATGGTTGATAATGGCGATAACGAAGCCAGTGTGCATCCGGTTGAGCACTTGCGCGGAAGACGGGATTGTCTCCGGAGGTATCGAGGGTCCATTGATTCGAACCATCGAAGGCCTGCCAGCGCGAAGGCCACTTAATATCGTTGAGCAGTTCACCAATATGGTTGGTGTCGTCTACGGCCTGAAGGACATTCTTTAGCTTTTCAGGCGGCTTGCGAGTGATTGATTTTTCGTACCCTTCCTCGCTCTCCTCCATGACATAGATGTCGCCGTTTTCGATTAGGAGATTGTCGCCGGGCAGCCCGATCAGTCGTTTGATGTAATTCTGTTTGCCGTCGTTTGGGTTTTTGAAAACAATAACGTCGTAGCGTTCGGGCTCGCTGAAATCATAAACAAACTTGTTGACTAAAATTCGATCGCCATTGTTCGATTTATGGTCCGGATCTTTCGTGTTGTAAACTTTGGTTTTGTACTGACAAATTGGGCAGTAAGTGCTGTCGACGAACTGTTTGGGATTCGTCTCTGAATTTTCCTTACTTGCGCCGGAGCGGTACCGCAATTTGCAGTTTTGGCACTCAAGGTCCATGTGCTGGCCCTGCAGGGAAGGCGCCATGGATCCGGTCGGAATAATAAATGCTTCAGCTTCGTAAGCCCGAAACATTAACGCAAGAACGATGGCAACAATAATTGACTCAATCGTCTCGCGGACGCCAAAGTCGCGCATGAATCCGAAAACACCGCGTGATGGTTCGTCGGCGACAATTGTCTCCTTAATCGGGGGCATCTTCGCCCGTTTTCGATCCGGGAAAGAGTTCGTTCGTTTCGGTCGTCGGCTCATGGAGTTCCGCAGTATTTGACTGGGTTGGAATTACGTTTAAGAAATGGATTGTAACCTTAATTTTGATCTAAGCCTACGTTGATGAGAGGCTCAAAATCTGAGGATTTATTCGAAAATCACCTTCCCCTGAATGCTATCGATGCCGACACCGGGTGAATCCCAATGTCGACTATCGTGAGACAGAGGTACATTATCGCCAATCACGAAAAAACCCGTGTTTGAGGAATCTCTGGAAGCCTCGATAGCCGTGTCGGAATCGAAATAGTATATGTCTCTCCAGATTCGAATTTGTTCGAATTTTACTCCGTCGCTGCTTGCTCCGAATGAAAGTAGCGTTTGAGTTACCGGGGAATCCATGGAATCACGGCGGTAGACCCAGAGTTCCGTGCCATTGGCAATAACTCGCAAGACTCGATCGAACGAGGAGAATTCAATCTTCGTTGATTGCAACGACTTTAGGTCGAGTAAAATTTCTGTTTCGTAAAGTATTGATTGTGGAGTCTCTCCGGGTTTTCCGACCAAGATTTGAAATTTGGATGAAGCCTGGTTGATGCGAAACTCATACAGTTCATCCTGATTTCCAAATCGCCACCCGAGACTTCCATCCTGAATTGCCGCGTTTAGCTCTACGAAGACTTCATCCGTCCGGTTCAATTTCCGACTAAGCGATTGGTTGTATCCGTAATAATCTTCGCAAGCTGGTGGGTCGGGGCTAGTTTTGGCTTGAAAGTAGTTTTTTTGGAAATGGAAATCAAACCAGGTGAATTGATCTTTGTCCGCTGGAGATTGCATTTGAAAAATTCCATTGACATACTCCCACGGATTTTCAGGGCTTAGAATCCAATTCCGTGAGGGAGTTGCTTGGTGGTTTGAGTCGCAAACAAGGACACGCATTTGTTTTTGGATTTCGAGCGGCTTACTAATTAAAACCTGGTTCGCAAATACATTTCCATTCTCGAACTGAATTGCTTCACCGGGCAGGCCGACAACTCGCTTCGTCATAAATTCATATTCCGGATTCATTCCGGATGAACGTTCACGCTTGAACGCAATGATGTCCCATCTCTTAATCTCTGACTCAGGTACGATCGATACAGGATCTGCGTCAATCGGAGTCCAGCGGTCACGACCGGCAGTGCTGCCGCAGTTGGGGCAAATAACGGTTGCTCGCTCGTCAGCCTGAACAAGGTCGCAGCTAAATTGAATTCCACACCCGGGGCAGTCAATGGAATAGTGTGAGCCACGTAAAGTGGGGCTCATGGAACTGCCGACAATTTTCCCCAACCGAGGCGGTGGAGGGTTGCAGCCTATCACGCCCATTAGGGAGGCGATCAGGAAAGCTGACATCGGGATTGAGGTGGCGAAGTTTCGCATTAAGTTCCTAGTTTGATCTTCGTTTCTACGTAGGACTAGCGGCAATGGGTCGCTTCCGGGTGAGTTGTGCGAAATGAGCTTGCCAAGCGAGAGACTCACCTGAACAGGTCTGGCTGGGCGGGTTTAAGTATCGTCGGTATCGGTCTATGATTCTAGCTGGGATTTTTTGCATCAGCGAGTTGTAGTATGGGAACATCGTAATGAGTAAGACCCGAGTGCTTGATCATCCACTAGTCGATTGCC
>JAPOIJ010000029.1 GCA_029979005.1 Planctomycetota bacterium
GAATGACATTGTTGCAGACGACCCACGAACGGGCGGAGCGTTTATTCAGGCTGATCGCTCAGTCGTGGTGGTTGCAGAGACGGTTAGTAATAGTGTCATTGTAAGTGCGACACCGTCTCAGCGAGCGGAAATCGAAGAGTTGATTCGCGGTCTTGATCGACGTCCCCCAATGGTGAAGGTTAAGTGCTTGATTGCAGAAGTCGATTTGGGGCAAACCGAAGAATTTGGTGTTGATATTGGTATTCAAGATTCCCTCATGTTTGATCGGGGAACCTCAATTGCAGCGGACGGGTCGATTAATGGAATTGGTTTCCCGTTCAACTCGTCGCCATTGCCTGTCGCAAATTTGATTGGAGCGTTTCCCGAGACGATGGCTGGTCAGGCGGTCTCCAATCTCGCCACGGGAACTGTCAACTCTCGACTCGGTTACGGTGGTTTGGTTCTCTCAGGTGGAAATGAATCGATTAACATTCTGATGCGTGCCCTTAAGGATAAGAGTTCGACCCGGATTTTGAGTCGCCCTCAAATTACTACGGTGGAGAACAACCAGGGACGTGCATCGATTGGTCAATCTGTGGCTCGAATCGCAGGAACGACAGTTACCAACGGTTTATCACAGCAAAATATTGAATTTGTGGACGTTGGTGTGATTCTGGAAGTAACTCCGCGAGTGAGTCCTGACGGTATGATCGTAATGGCGGTTAACGCGACGAAGTCATCAGTGGGGCCTGATTCCGATGGGATTGTAATTGGCTACAGTGAAGGTGGCGTGAATTCGACACCACAGCCGATTATCTCTCCGAATATCGAAGAGACAATTGCTCAGACAACGTTGATGGCTCGCTCCGGTCAGACCGTTGTGTTCTCAGGACTAATCACCGAAGAAAAGCAGCATGTCAAACGGGGAGCTCCGATTCTGTCTGATCTGCCATGGATCGGTCCCCTCTTCAGCTTCGAATCGGATGTTGCTAAGCGGACTGAGTTGTTAATTATCATGACCCCTTACTTGATTACGGATGATCAGGAATTGACAGCTCAGAATAACGACGAAATGGCTCGTATGCATTGGTGTCTGTGTGACGTGGCTGAAGTCTACGGCAACACAGATTACAAGGGCATGGAAGGAACAGAGGCTGGAATCGAAACGATCTATCCAGATGCTGATCCTTCAGGAATGCAGGGAGCTCCACTTTATAAGGTTATAAGTGGGAAAGAGGCAAACGCTGGCAGTCCGTTGGCTCCGACGACCAACCGGTAAAAGTCGGAGGCGATTGGGAAGTAGGGTCAGTAGAGTTTTTCCAAGTTTGCGAATTAGAGACAACGTTATAGAGTCCAGGAGTGTTTATGATTACTAAGGTGCTTTATTCTGTTTGTCTCTGTTCTGTTTTCTTCATGCTCGGTTGCAGCGGAATTAAAAACTCGATGCGAACCAGCGAGAAAAATTCTCTTTGGAATCCAATTCAAAAGATTTCTGAAGACTCGAAAGAGAAGAAAAGCAAATCAGATATTGACTCAATTCCGGTCACAATGACAGCGATTTGGACTGACTCAGTTTATGAAAAATCTGGCGAGGCTTCGATAAAAGGGTTTGGCGGAAGGATCTTTTTCTACAATGCTAATGAAAAGCTCGTAAAAGCAGAGGGTGAATTAATTATCTATGGGTTTGATGATTCTTCTAAAAACTCATCGGATGGAACTGCGGATAAGAAGTTTGTTTACAAGCAGGATAAATTCCAAACTCATTACAGTGAGAACAAGCTTGGTGCTTCCTACAGCGTTTGGGTTCCTTGGGAGCCCGTAGGTGGATACCGAAAATCGATTACCTTAATACCGATGTTCCGCACCGCCGACGGCAATCTGATTAAGTGTACGCAAACCATTGCTATTTTGCCTGGAAAGGTTCGTCCAGATGCCGAGGTCGCTTCGGTACAAAACGATCGTCCCTATGAGGTGTTGGGTTCGAGTTCAGCGGTGATCCGGCGGGCTGGCTACCACTCAGGGATGCCAATTGCCGGAGATACTCAAGATATCTCTCAAGTTGATTTTCAGGGTAAAGCCGGTGAAAGTGAGAAAATCAAGACGTCTACCATCTCAATGACTCCATCGATGTCACGGCGAATGGCGCTGACCAATAAAAATCGAGCGGCAGAGTCCCGTGTTGCCGATGCAAGCGTTTCACAAGAGTCTAGCCCCAAAAATATTGTCAACAGTGAACCTGGTGGGATCGTCACGACCTCGCTTCCGAGTTTGCCAAGCCGTGAAATTGAGCCGGTCATGGAAAAAGTCGAGCCGTCGCGGAATGCACGGGCCTTCGGAGTGCCAGGAGCATTCTAATTGATTTTTGTTTTAAACGATGATTACTCACTCTCTCCAGCTTGTTCGCCAGCAGGTGGTTCATGTCACTTTCAAGTAGTCTAACGCGTGCCGCAGTTGTGGTGAATAGCTTGCCGACCGATTATGCCTCGCGTGTCTTATCTCGGCTAGAGCCAGACGACATCAAATCGGTCTTGGCAGCTATTTCTAAATTGAAGCATTCGAACCCGTTGGAGGTTAGGGATTCTATTGAGCGGTTCGCCTCTGAGACTGGGATGGAGATTAATCGGCGAATGCATTCGAGCGGTGATGAATCGACCGATGCGGATTCTCTCGCTTCTGGGGAATTGAGCTACCGGGCAGTGAACACCACCTGTGAGTCGGAATTACCATTTTCGTTTTTGAAGTCCGTTGATCACGAGACTCAACTCCATTTACTGCAGGACGAGCATCCGAAGAATATTGCGTTGGTGTTGTCCTGCGTCGATCCTGAAACTGCATCCGACTTAATTTCCTCTCTCGATCCCATTCTCCGTGTTACCGTGTTGAAACGAATTTGTGAGTTAGAAGAACTCGATCCTGAAGAGATTGCGTTTCTTGGATTTGAGCTTAAGTCAAGGCTCGAAAAATTGAATGGCCTTGAACGGGAATCTACGTTGGGAATCGATGTGGCGTCTCGGGTTCTCAGCGGCGTGGATGAAACAGTTCAATACTCTCTTCTAGCTGAAATCGATCAGGCTGATCCGGATATGGCACGTTTTTTGAAAAAGACGGTGCTCGTTTTTGAAGATTTGGAGCGTCTGGCTGTCGACGATCTAAAACTGGTTCTGCAGCAATTAGATACGTCCGTCTGGGCACCGGCATTAAAAAATGCTAACGCTTCACTGCAAATACGCGTGTTCGATGCTCTGGCAAAGAAGCCGGCTGAATTATTAGCCTCGGAAATGGACCAATTGGCAACCGTCGATCAAAATAGTCAGCAGTCAGCGCGCAAGACAGTGGTGAAAGCCATGCTGGATTTATCGCTTAGCGGACGGATTGCGTTTCCAAAACAACTTGCAGGTTAGCAATGTCGAATAGCCCCTGCTGTTGATTACCTGTTGACTACTTTGCCAATTAATTCGCCAGCTAATTGGATCGCATTCAATGGAATAGAATGTGGACCGTGGAACTCGATATAGTCAACATGGTGGCGATTTGACTCTAGCATTGTCTTCAGGTTTCTCGCTCCATCGATAGGTAGAATAGGATCGATGATTCCGTGAGATTGAGCAATGTTCAGCGGAGACTGCCGAATCGCCTGGTGCGTCCATTGTTCGGAATTAATAAGTGCACCCGACCAGATAATCAAACCGCCTAACACTTCACCGTAGTGAAGCGCAACATCCGTGGCGAGCATCGCGCCCTGAGAGAAGCCGCCCACGACTATCTTGGACGCGGGAAGTGAATACTCATGACGACAGTGGTTAATCACGTACGTCAAGTTAGCTCTTCGCTCAGGAAGTTGAGCGGGTGACTCCGACTGCATTACTCGCGTCTCGCCGCTCATCATAAGGTCTTGAATTTTTTCAATATCGATCATCCACCACGCTCGAGAATCAAACAGAGGATCTAGCTCAATCGGTGCGGCTGGAAAAATGTAAACTGCATCTTGTTGAGCCGTTCCTATTGCCATGATCTTTTCAGCAAGGCTAACAAGATCCGTGGCTGGAGCACCGAAACCATGACAAAAGATGACCGCGGCCTTAGGATTTTGGCAGGCTTTGCTTTTCACAAAGATGCAATTCAGTTCTCCAATTTTAGCTTCCGTTTTTTGAATCATTTTGCGCTGGTATTAACTTGAATCTAGAGAAGAGTGCAACCAATGGAGCCGGTACGCGAACAAAGGAATTATTGAGATTGGTTTTTAAAACCACCGTTGACTGGGAAAATCTGTCCGGAGACAAAACTCGCCGAGGAAGAACAAAGGAAAACGGCGACTTGGGCAACGTCTTCGGGTGTGCCCCAGCGTTGCATGAGCGAGTCCTGTACGGCGCGGTTGCACCAATAGTCTGAGGCTTGCTCTCCCCACTCAGTTTTGATCCAGCCCGGAGCGATGCAATTAACTCTAACTTCGGGTGAAAGAGACTGAGCAAGGCTTTTCGTCATCGCCATGATTGCGCCTTTGGTGGTCGCAAATAGCTCACCGCTGTCTCCTTCCATTCCCTGGGCTGCTTGATCCCACCCCATATTTAAAATGACATGCCGCCCTGCCCCGTCGGAGTGTTCCCGCATTTTATTGCCAGCTCGTCTGGAAAGCATCAACGTCGAATTTACATCGACTTGCCATAGCAATTTCAATTTATCTTCTAGGGATTGTTCGGATGAATTCCCCGTTAAGACATCTCCCCCTGCGTTATTGATCCAAAAATCAACCGTTCCCTTCCATTCCCACGCTTTGGAAATCATGTCGTCCCAGTTGGGAGAGTCAAGAAAGTCCTGGAAAATAATTTCACAGTCGACACCAAGGCTTAAAATTTCAGCCTCTACCTTTCGAATTTTTTCTGATTCGCGTCGGCAATGAATCAGAGTATTCACTCCCTGTTGGGCAAGTGAAATAGCGATAGCGCGGCCAATGCCGGAGGAAGATCCCGTAACCATGGCAGTTTTGCCAGTCAACGATTTGATCGAGGATTCGGGGCCGGAACTCATAGGTTTCCTCTGGTGGTTAATGGAAAGTTTGCGAAGTAAAAAAATGAGCCCGATTGACTGACTACATCATTGCACTGTTTGGATTGCGAACCAAGACCTCAGGAGTGATTGAACTATTTTAAGCTTAACCCGGTGTCAATGAAATCAGTGCATCGTTCGAATAAAGCTTGAGCTTGAACTCGAATGGATTCACTCCGATTCGTTAAGCAAAGGCAGTGAAAAACAGGCGGCTTCACGTTCGCTTCGCAATAGAACTAGATTGCCGGAAACGGCAATGGTGTTCCAGCAAATTCCTGAAATGGTTTTGAATTTTCCAAGTTCTTCATAGCCATCAGGCGTTGCTTGGATCAAGTGTAAAGTACCGGTTTCTGAATGGACGAGCAGTTTATTACCAACAAGAAAAATCTGACCATTTCCGAACCGGCCTCGCTGCTTCCAAACCCGTTCGAAGGTATCGACTTTGGTGCATTCGAGGTATCCGTCGGAGAGAGTGTATACATATCCTTCGTGGACAATTGGATTGGTGAGTTTCGTTTTCATCACTCTTGGGTTTTTGTGAAGTTGGGTGGCAACCCATTTGTCTCCTTCCTGTTTCACTTGGACTAATTCGCCGCCGAGGCTGTATCCTTTTGATAAAATCAATTGTTCTTCGTTGACGAAAGTGACCTGTGAACAGTTCGCATCGGCATTGCTATTGCCGGGCCGATTGAAACTCCATAGTTCTTCACCGGTTTCGACGTCGTGGCCAACAGCGCAGTCTTCCGCCATCAGAAGGATTTGCTTTTTCCCGCCAAGCGTCGCCAAAGAGGGAGAGCCGTAAGAGGGCATTCGCATGCCGCCTCGCCATTTTTCTTGGCCGTTCTCTTTGTCGAACGCAATGAGAGTACAAGTGGTATCCGGTTGTCCATCGGCGCCTCCTGCGGGGACGATTACAAGGTCGTCGACGATTAATGGCGAACCACTGCGTCCCCACATCAATCTCGAATTTTCCATGGTGTACTCGAGTCCCATGCTGTTTCGTGATTTGAGTTGTTCAATCCCCACAAGCCCGGGAACATCAGCCGTCCAAATTAACTCACCAGTTCCGCCGTCAAGGCAGTCTAAGACGCCCGTTCCACTGGTGATGTAGACTTTCCCCTGATCAATGGTAGGAGTCGCTCTCGGGCCTGCTTTGCCCATGGCAGCCAAGTCCTCATGCCGCCGTGTGACTCGATTGATCCACTTTAACTCGCCTGATTTGATATCGTAACAAGTAACGCATTCTTCAGCGCCTCGCTGTTCCTGGGTGATGGCGAAACCATTGACGACGGCGAATCCGGACCAGCCTTCACCGACGTCAATTCTCCATAATTCCTGAGGGGGTTCGGACCAGTCGTCAGAAAGTGTAAGCCCCGCAAGCTTGCCGTTTCGATTGGGCCCCATGAACTGAGGGAAATCGGAAGGGCCGGTTGTTTGTAAGTCAATCGCCGAAACGGAGGAACTGACCGGTTCAACGTAATCCCCTGCATCGGACCAGAATCTCGGCTTGAATCCACGGAAAGCGACATCGCCACCAAGATTGGGGTAATAGAGAATGAAAAATATCGTGGGGACTGCGAAAATTAAAAGGCCAAGTTTCCAGCGTCGTGCGGAAATAAAAGCCCAGAGCCCCCATCCGATGATGCCTAGCAAACCAAACAACATGGTCAGCAGCCACGCGATTGCCGGATCAACCCCATACTGCTCATTCAAATAAAACGCCTGCCAATGGAGAAAAAGCAAGATCAGGGAAATGATGCCGGTCAATGTCAGCATCAAGCGCGGGTAGCGGTTCGTTCGTCCAGGTTGCTCAGAATTCATTACAAACTTGGGAGTTGACTATCGATAGTTGGTTACTTAGTTCTCTTCCTATCGTAACGGTCCTTATATTCATTGTCACTAGCGTTGCAACGTCAACTTGCTAACGAGTGGTCGAAATTCATTCCACCATAAAATTCTTTCGTTGGTGTCGCCCCGATGAGATCATGCATGATAACTTGCTAATTAAGATACTGTATTACTGGACGCCAATTTGTTGGAAACAAATCTAATTGATGTGAAAGGGCGGCGATGGAACTACGCACGCTCGCACGCTGGGAAATCCAGCAAAGACTAATTCCCATTGCTTTGCTTAAATGCAGGTCAGGCATTGAAATACAAGCTCTCAAAACTAGGGTGGCTAGCGTTGTATCTTGTGCGTATTAATCTAAAGCTAATCGAAACGTAAGTTAGAAATCTTAGGGGCGATACTGATTGAATTTATTTAGAGTGTGGAGGCGCCAGCGTAGCCCTGCCGGAAAAACGGAAAGTTGCTGACAAAAAGGTTGCAAATAAACGAAGCATTCGATTACGAAACACTTGGTTGAAAATGGCCTCTTTGGTGGCCCTCATTGATAGATCAATTACATGTGTATTGAAGTAATCGGTCGACACGCAGAAGCCGGTACAACCGAAGGCGATTTCTGTAAATTTGCTAGCAGTTTGTGGGTCGCGCGGCGCGGATTTTAGTCGGGTGCCATGAGTGGAATCCCAAAATAACGGGCTAATCTGTTTGTGCAACTGTATTGGAATTGGCTTGAAAACACAGACACGAAACCGCACTACGAATCGCGTTGACTTATTTTTGTTAATGTTTTAGTTTTCACGGTTCGGACCGGTCGGATGGATCCGCTGAGTCGAATATTTCAATCTACATCGCCAGTTGCAATCACGTAAATGTGGCGAGAAAGACATAAGCAAACTGATGAAACAACCGCTATCAGTAATCGTTCCCTGCAAAAACGAGCAATTGAACATTCGGGCCTGTATCGAGAGTTTCTACTCGATCGCAGATGAGATCATCATTGCGGATTCCGGATCGACTGATGATACGATGAAAATTGCCAGCGAATTCGATAAGGTTCGCATTATTCAGAGAGAGTACATCACATCAGGCGATTTCAAGAATTGGGCGATCCCGCAAGCCGAGCATGAGTGGGTATTGATTGTCGATGCAGACGAGAGAATTAAGCCTGAGTTAGGTGATGAAATTGTGATGGAGTTAAGCCGCGGTCCGTCTTTTGATGGTTACTGGATATATCGAGAAAATCATTTCATGGGGCAGCGACTCCATTTTGGAGATGCAAAATCGGATGCTGTAATCAGATTGTTTCGCCGTGATCGGGGGCGTTACATAGGGCCGAGTGACCATGGTGAGGTGCAGATTTCGAGTAAGAAAGTTGGCAAGCTGCGTGAGAAAATGACTCACTATTCTGTATGGGATTACGATCAACTCTATGGAAAGATTCAGCGTTACACGACCCTTCAAGCCCAACAGTGGAGCGAACAAGGGAAGGATACTACTTATTTTAAGCTGATGGTTCGTCCAATGCTTCGCTTTATCCGCGAGTATATTTTTCAGGGTTCCATTCTGGATGGTAAAGCGGGAGTGCAGACCGCATGGATTGCTGCGTTCTATACGTTTAATAAACAAGCTCGATTGTGGGCGATCAATCACGGAGTGCCTCAATCGGATCCCGATGCAATTCATTACGCTGCGTTAGAGCGTGAATCGAAGCAGAACTCTGTGGACGAAGAAGTCGTCGAGCGCCATGCGGCATAACGCGTCGGTATATTGCTCAAACGAAAATATCGCGTTGAAGAAATATCTCGCTAACGAACGGCTTTCGGAATCAGCTAAATTCTGCAACGACGGTTAGCCTGCCGCAGAGGTAACCTTCGCTGGTTACTTATTCAGCTCAACCCCCAGGCGATAGGTTTCCTCGGTCTCGAGCGTTAAATCGTTTGATAAAAACAGATTTTTAATGGCCTGTTTATGTATCTTCATTTTGAGTCCACCGACTCCAATTGCACCATAGCAAAGGGTGTTGTCCCGCTTTTCCCCTTGGTCGGTAACCGACACCCCAAAAATTCCCGCAGGCGGAACAGCGTTTAGGTCAATCGCGACCTTGGGTGCCGAGCCGCTGGACATCCAACCCTCTGAAAGCAGTTCAATTCCAGCTGCTCCGGCAGCAAAGACAATATCGACGTTCCGGACAGATTCGCGGGTCAACTGGTCGGAACTCGTCTCGAAGGGTGAGAATTTAAATCCTGTAAGATCCGCGAGCGAGTCACAGACGCCTTGCGATTTTTTTAGTGATCGCGAACAGATTCGGATGGACGCTGGTGGGTTGCCGGCCGAGGCAACGCCACCTATAAGTCGCGCAATGCGTTGGCCAACAGGCCCTGTGCCTCCGAGTATGGTTATGTTTTTACCACCCAATTCTGTGCCGTTTTGCGCGCAGAGAACGGCAGCTGCCGCTGTCGTGTTACTGCCGTTCGGGTCTGACAGGAGCGAAATTCTCAGGTTTCCAAAAAAGCACTTTTTGGTTGCTCTCACTAGCTCTTCCGTAGCCACTACATCATTTCCACCAAAGAATATGGCCGTATGGCTGAGGTCCTTTACGCCTCGGGTAAACATCGCGCCATGAACGAGGCCTTCAATATCTTCCGGTCTTACATTCGCGTGGGGCAGAAGGTGGTCGATTTCTGAGTCGATGGCAACAACAGAATCAAACACACTTGCATGCCGATCTGAATCGATCTGGATTAGGATCTTGGGTTTCTGACTCATGACTTTTGACTCATGAACTAACTGGTATGGAACAATTTTGTAGAAGTGCTGGAGGCTAAATTACGCCACTCCATAAAAAAAGCCCGCACGAATTCATGCGGGCTCCGTTTGGGCAATGCCGCTTAGAATCCGCGGAACGGATGAGCAGCTTCTTCTTTTTGAGCCACCATTTCGTCGGCTGTAGGCGAACCGTTCATGGCGTTCGCGATAGCCATTTTTGTGGCTTCGTAGTTGTAGTCATAAATCTTTTTATCGTCTTCGGCTTGGGGGTGAATGAACACGCCGCAAACGCAAACAAGATCTTCGCACTGATCTTTTGGAATGACACCATCTGCAACGCTATCAGCAACGGCCTTAGCAACGGCAGCCTGGGCTGGACCGAACATTTGAACGGCTTGCTTCATACCTTTGATGGTGACTTTGGTAACCATTACAGTCGATGGCTTGACTGCGACGTTTGGTGTCAAAACCGCTAGTAGATTGGAATGACCTTCGCTTTGCGTTGAGAGTGCGTTTGCAAACGCGACGCCTACGGGGCCTGATTTGCTACCGATCATCAAATCGATATGTGCAATTTCGTTATCTGCTCCCGCGAGTGCTTCACCAATGTGCATCGACATGGGATTCTCCTGTTCAAATTTTTAGGTATTGTGATCTGATATACGAGCGTAACAAAGACGACGTCGATGAACGTTTCGAGTCCAATAAGTTATCAAACGGCGCGTCTGTTGCCAACTAGCCAGCGAAATACCTGTTAAAAATAGGCAAGGTATTTTGCACCTACTCCCAGTGCGTCTGTAGTTAAATCTGATGGGTAATCCCTTGAATTTACGAATGCTAATTGTCGCTGCGAGTGCACGCCCCTGGATTCGCAGTGCAGAAATCGCCGGATTCGATGTCATAGCGTTCGATTTTTTCAGTGATTGGGATTCGATTCTTCGGGGGCCGGAGTGCGTTCGTTCTTTTCGGGGTGGTGCTGAGGTGGGGGAGAGGCGAGCCGTGGGGCGTTTGAAGCGTTTTGAAGATTTATTGTTAAAAAGTAATTTGGAGTTAATTTCTAGCTGTGACTACGCGATTTTTGCCGGAGGACTCGAGAATCACCCCTCGATCATCGCTGAATTGGCCTCGCGCGTATCAATATTGGGACCGAATTCATCACAGCACGCCCGCCTTGGAGACACTGTCGAAATTCTTGCCTCGCTAAAGAAAATGAGACACCAAGTCCCGGTGACCAGCTACCAACTGACAGAGGGTAATAATCCGAGTGCGTGGCTGAAAAAATCGTTCCGTTCATCGAGTGGTTTAGGCATCGTTCGCGCCACCGCAGCGGACGTTGGTTCAGAAAGCAGTAGGCACTACTATCAAAGCGAGGTATCGGGTGAAAGTTTTTCCGCGGTTTTCGTTTCGTCCGCTAAGGAGGCTGAGACTGGAAGAACGGCGTTCGTTGGCTGGACGCGTCAGCTTGTAAATGAACCGTGGTGCGGTGCGGGCGAGTTTCGATATTGTGGTTCGATTGGCCTATTACCAATTCCGGAAGTTCTGAGGCCGAAAATAGAATCAATTGGCCAAACGATCGCAGACCAATACGGTGTTGTCGGTGCGTGGGGAATTGATTTTTTAGTTGATGGCACCAACGTTTGGCCGGTTGATTTCAATATACGATTAACCGCATCCATGGAAATTTTTGATGGTATGCAAAGAGGTTCAAAGGGGCCTTACCGCAGTATCGTCGATTTGCATGTTCGCGCCTGTCTTGGGGAATTGAATATGCAGCGACTGAGGCAGTCAGTTAATAAGCAGTCAGCTGATTGGGCCGTGACTCAAAAGGAGACCTGTTTTGGCAAGTCGATTGTGTTTTATGATGGAACCAGTGCGGTTCGGGTAACGGATGAATTTCACCGAAATCTAGTCTCTCAATGGCGTCTGATTGGTGAATTAAACACTGGTCAAACAGGTTTGGCTGATATCCCGAGGGAAGGTGAATGGATTGAGCCGGGCCAACCGATTTGCACAATACTCGCAAAAGAAAGCCCCCAGCAGGTTGGGGACATGCTCAAAACGTCGGCGAATGGAATCCGACGAGCGGTGTTACGCTTGGAAGCGGCGCAATAAAAAAGCTGTCCGTTGGGACAGCTTTTTGAATTCAATGGATGCCGCGTTCGTTCAGCCGGCCATTCGGCGGATTCGATTAACCGGTTCGAGTGGCTGTGAAGTTTCGCTTTTGAAGCGATATTGCATGACGTAGGCGTCTTCGACCGTATCGTCGTAATAATCCCGTAGCAATGAGATTGCACGGAAGTCCAGGTTTTTGAAGAACATTTGGGCCGCCAGGTTGGTTTCGCGAATCTCAAGAATGATCCGGTTTCGTCGCTGTTGGGATAGCTTTCCGATAAGCTTATTGACCATCTGCATGCCAACTCCTCGTCGCCGGATGTCCGGGCGAACTGAAAAATTAAGCACGTGAAGTTGATCCTTATGCAACTCGTAAATCATAAAGCCCACGACACGTTCGTCGTATTCTGCAACCATGCCAATGCAGTTGCGTTGTCTCAGGCAGCGGATGAAATCTTCTTCTGACCACGGGAATTCAAAACTAGACTTCTCGATGCTCAGAACTTCTGGCATATCCCGTCGGATCATCCAGCGGATATGCACGTTTATCTCAAAATTATTATTCGAATCCATCAACTGACGTCCTTTGTCATAACTGAACAACTGCCGTGTTCTTCAGTTTGTGGTTGGCTTCCTATCCATTTTTTAGCGATTTGGTCAATCGCTACGCTCTAAGGTGACCCAACAGAGCATCCACGCACCGAAACCGTGTTTTAATCATCGGCTTCTTGGCACGTCTTTGTGCACTTCGGAACCTTGATCTTCAAACGAATGAAGCACTCGCTTGTCGATCTCATGGTTTAAGAGTAGCAGATCGAAAAAATGCTGCCAAGATTGATGCTGTTCGGTAAAAACCGTGTTTTTTGCAGACTGCGGCGTTTGTTAGTATCGCTTTTTTTGATTTCAGTTTGGCACTTGCAATGTAGTGTCCGCTAGCGAATTGAAAAATGTTTGATAGCTATGCAAGGGTGAAGATTAATAACCGAATTGTCGAACGCGGGACGATTACCTGTTGGGTTGAAGACAAACGGCTGGGCTGGATGGCCATTCATTACAAGGACTGAATCCGGAAAGCGAGGTTGCGGATTGGTGAATGCGGTTTCCTTCGCCGCACGAAACACTGTGACGATCTCCTTCTATTTGTCTCGCTCGGTAACCTGGTACCAAGTGGCGACGATTGACAGGTAGTGTCGAGCGTCTTATGTTCGAGCAGAGTAGGTGAAGTCTTAAACATTCTGAATCAATAACGTGCTTCAAAGGGAGATTCGATGAAAGCCATAATGGGTAGCTTTTTGTGTTTGGTGTTGATCAGTTTGTTGTTTAATGTGAATGCAGCAACTGCGGACGACGCGGGTGAGGATTCATTGAATGATAGGTTCGTAGAATACTACAGTTACTTTCGAGGAACCTGGAAAGTCGAACTAACCGAAGAAGGAGCGACTCAGACCTCTGAGATCAAGATTCACGGATCGACGGGGGGCTGTAATGTTGTTGTGGGTGAAGATCATACGGCGATCTGGGGGTTTAATCCTAAGAGTGGTCAGTGGGCGGGCGTTGTGCAGATGGAAGATGGCTCACGTACTCAGTTGTGGATCACAAAGCCTAAAGATGAAATGATCGGGCCAGGCACGACCTTTAAAATCAGTGGGGCGACGCATCATATGGATGGGACAGTGACCAAGCAGGTCGCTACATTTACTTGCGTCGATCACGACCATCATGAGATGGTAATCAAACGCACAGGTGCAGATGGCGAAGCGCTTCCTGACGTTGTAAGGACCGCTACGCGAATTAATTACGTGCCCACACTGGATTACGTGCCAACAAAGAGGCGATTCCGGCTGTTCCGCTAATGTTTCTTAAAGCTCAAAAGCTGGCCTGCTAGGGTCAAAGCAGGGGCGGTTCGACGGTGTGCAGCGATTGGAGAACGGTTTGTGTTCGTGAGCTGGCCGGCGATGAATAAGTGCCGTAATTATGCTTAATTTTGCGCACCGGAAAGGCCGCTCGTGCCGCCGTTGAGTTCATAGTAGTGCCCGTAATTGCATCCGTTTTAATTGGTGCAAACAGGCTTTGTCACTCCAAGAAAAAGAGTCGGAAGTTGATTTTGAGACTATTTTGCCAAAACAGTTGGTAGGCCAACGGGGTATAAATTGCTGGTTCATCAAGGAAAACTGCGAAAGTTCGTTAGGGGCGTTGTGATAAATATGATAGGCAGCTTTAGTTTTGCGAATTCAACCAAAACAGTAGTCATTTTCTCATTGATATTTTTGGTTAGTGGTTGCGGCGGACGGGATGTCGTCGACGGGATTCCAAGAAAAAGCTCCAATCCTGCGAAGTTTTTTGAGGGCACCAGCAACGGCGAAACCGGGGCGCAATTGGACAAGGACTTGGCTTTTATCCCATCGAACTTTAGCGGTCTGCTAAGAATCAACGCGGCAGGAGTCCTCAAGAATCCGTCGTTAGCAGAGTTGCCATGGGATTCTGTCCAGAGAGAGCTAGTCTCCGTCATTGGCGAGCCAAATGCCGATCTTGAAAATTTACGATATCTCTGGGTCTTTCTTGACAAAGAGTTGCCGTTTCTGGGGGGGAATTCCGGGGCAGGTTTGCCTTTGGTTGTCGTGCTCGAGTTTATCGATCCGCCGGCAGTTGAGGCCATTCCGGAAAAGTTAGAGTTGCCGGGGGCCGAGGGTGAATTCACGGACAACAGTGATGGTGAAAAATCGGATGACGTACCTGCGGTTGTGGTTCGGGCAATCGATGGAAATCGCATTGCTATTGGGACTTCAGCATTAGTCGCAAAATTTGATGGGAAACAAACTCGCTCTCTGATTGCTACCGAGTTGCAGGCAATGGATTCTAGTAATGACATACAGGGAGTTGTGGATATCACCGCTTATCGGAGTATGTTCGAAATGGTAACCGGGATGGCAAACGCCTTTGGCGCGCCGGATCTTGGACCGATAGCTCGCCTGCCGGAGGAGCTTCGGAAAATTGAATTATCTGCCTCTGTATCCGGTGGAGATATGTTAGAGGTTACCGCCGCTTTCGAGGATGATGAATTTGTTCAGGAAATCGCCTCGATTCTTAATGATCAATTAGAGCAGATGCTCTCGGCAGATCAGCAAAATGGTTTCGAAAGAGGGGGGGCGATGGGGCGTTTGGGTGGCATGTCGGGGCGAGATGGAGGGCCGATGTTAGTGCCAACCATCATGGAGCCTCTGGCCACTGTTGGCGCAGAAATCAGAGAAGATGAATTGGTTTCCTTAGAGTTGGCATCAGACCAGTTGACTTTGAAAATGAAACGACCGAAAAATCTAAACCAGTTGATTAGAGCAATGGTCGAGGATGGAGTTAGGCAATCGGAATTGACGAAGCGGAAGGAGAATCTTGAGAAAATCGCTGCAGCACTCAAGACGTATCATTCTGACAATGGCAAACTTCCACCGGCTGGTTGGGTTAGCGAGCCGGAAGGCAAGGTAAGACCGCAGTTTAATTGGCGAGTTGGTTTGCTTCCTGAGTTGGGTGAACAGGAGTTGTATGACCAGTTTGATTTTTCCCTCCCATGGGATGCTCCGGAAAATCTTAAGGTCGCACAGCAAATGCCGGCCGTTTTTGGAGCGAAGTCAGTACTTCAAAGTGGTGACGGGGCGGAGGAGACGAAGACCACCTTGAGAGTGGTCGGTGGAAATGTCGGCGTCTATAAAGAAGGGGGGCCGCCGGTCCTAGAGGATGTCGCTGATAAAGCGATTTGGACATCGATTGTGATTGAATGTGCCGATGGTGATGCAGTGAATTGGACGCAGCCGGGGCCTCTGGAGATGGATGAAATTTCCTCTGAGCGGTTCGGTCGATCCGGGGAAAATGGCGTGATGTTTATTGACGGCCGTTTTTCGGTGAGAATCGTACGGAAAGACGACGACTTAATTTCATCGGTGATTACGACCAATGGTGGTGAAAAAATGAAGTCGAAAGACTTTATCAAACTGAATTAGACGGCACTGGCCAATGAAGTGCACAGTGTCTTAGGTGAATTACTACGGTTTGAAGACGCTTGATCGAACGCATGTTTTATTCCACTCAACGCCTAGCATCATACAATTGATTCCGGATCCAATCCCGAGCATGGCAACGCGCTGACCGGGAGTGATAAACTCTTTTTCGCAGGCGACCGCCATCGTAATCGGTAACGCTGCTGCGCCGGTATTGCCGAGCCACGGAAACGTTGAGTAGTCGAGTTCGGGATCGATGCCGAGCGATTCCAGCATAAGTTTTTGATGAGCCACGCCAACTTGATGGCAGATAACCCGATCAATCTCGGGAATGCTCCATTGGCTCTGTTCAAGAAAATCGGGCAACGTCGCAACGCCGGTCTCGACACCGTGATGCATCAGTTTTTCAGAATCAGTTTTCATCAGCGGTTGCATTTCAACGCCCGCTTGATCGTTGTGGCTTTGGCAAAGGTCGTGAAATTGTGTATTGGCGTTCACCGCCGCCGCAACCAGGCGATTTTGCGTTTGGCTAATGGAAGCGTGGGTTAAGAGCACTGCACAGCTGGCCGAGCCGATGGTGAGGCTGGCAACAGCTGATTTAATCGATTTGCGAGTAAGCGACGTGTCTCGGTTTAACGTGTCAATCGTGGTTTCTACTAATTGACGCCCACCTTCAGATCCGACCACCAGAGCAGCTTTAATCTGTCCAAGTTGAATCATATTAGCCGCTTGTACAACGCCGGTAAGAATTCCAAGACATGCGTTAGAAACATCGAAAATCATGCATTTACGTGGAAGCCCAAGTTGGTTGTGAACGGTGCACGCAGTAGCTGGCTCAAGAAAATCCCGGCAAACGGAACCATGAATAAGGCTGCCAACCATGGTTGGATCAAAGTCAGCGGCCTCGAGAGCCAGTCGGGCGCTGTTTTGGCTCAATTCACTTGGTTTCGTCTCCCGAGGCCAGAATCGCCTTTCCCGAATCCCGGTCATTAGCTCCAGCCTTCCTTCGGGAAGCCTGAGCCTCTTGTAGATGGGCTCCAGTTTCGCTTCTAAAGTGGCTGAATCCCAAATTTCTTCGGGAATTGTATAGCCAAATGACTCAATGCAGACGTCGGTGTATTGCATATTTTTTGCGTTGTTGAATGGAAACGTTGAAAAAACAGGGTTTTATTGGGTCAAATCACGATATTCGCCGGTGATGTCGCTGAGTCGGAAACTTCTTTAACCAGTTGTAGTAAATCATACGCAATACCAGTTGTGCTAGCAAAGCCCTGTTGCTTGCACAATATCTTGGCTGGGCTGGGTGGGCAATCCCAAAATCCGGCGACTTGCTTGACCATTTTTTTCACCCCCTCAGAATGGCACCCATGTCGCAGACGACCTGCGGCAGTTGGTTAAAACGGAAAGGAACTTCCGACGCAAGCTTAGGATGGGCAAGTCGTCGGTGATTGCAGATCTGGTAAAGAGTAAATGTTGCTGATCCAGATTCAATTCACCTCTTGAGATGGTGCTCGACCCTGAATGGAACGAAAATTGGTCATTCTTGAATCATCATTTCGCTTTCAATCTCCTAAGCTAGTTTCGAAGTCTGACTCGCTGACGCTAACAGTTTCTGCTTAACCAGATTCAGTTAATCGAAAAATTGGCTAAATCTGAACAGACCGAACTCATGACGAGTTCTTTACCTAACTTCAGGAGATAACAGGATGCAAGCAAAACCGTTAATTGGGATCAACGCGGACTTCAGAGCCGCTCAAGGTAATCAGCCATCGTTTTCGGTCGTGACCGCAGGTTATTACGACAGTATTTTGCGAGCCGGAGGGGTTCCCGTTATCGTTCCACCGATGGAAGAAGAAGACGATATCAATGCGGTTTTGGACAAATTAGACGGATTTGTGTTTATTGGCGGAGCTGATTTAGATCCACGACGGGATGGTTTCATGTTGCATCCGACGGTTCGCCCAATGGATCGACGGCGAGAAGCCTTTGACCGAAAGTTAATGCAGTTAATCGCCGATCGAAGAATGCCTGTCTTTGGAATTGGCGTAGGCATGCAACTAATCAACGTTACCATGGGCGGAAACCTGTTCCTTCATATACCTGAAGATCTGCCAACGGCGATTCCTCACCGCGACCCAGGGGATCCCGGACACCGCCATAGTCTGGAAATTCAACCGGGTTCTTTGATGGAACGTGTCTACGGTGACGGAGAAATTCGAGTCAGTAGCCGTCACCACATGGCTGTCGACGAAGTTGCTCCCGGTTTTCAGGTCACCGCGAGATGTCCTGATGGCGTCATTGAGGCAATTGAGAGCGAACGAGAAGACTGGATCGCGATTGGAACTCAATTCCATCCAGAAAATGAGGCTGCCTCGGCACTAGACGTGCGTGTCTTTGAAGAATTCCTCGATTTAGTACGCGAGCCTGTTCCGCAAATGCTCAGATTAGTTGCTTGAGTCTGCCAGCAAGACCTGAGAGCGTGATTGGAAAGCAAAGGATTGCTAGCGTTTTTGTGGTCGTTCGTTGAAACTGAATATCCAAGCGAGATGATTAAGGGTGGTATGCCGATAAAAAGGCTACCCCCTTTTTTTTTGACCGGTGTCGACGCCAAAGAAAATATGTTTTGGTTCTGACGCGGTCAAGAAATTTGGTGCTGATTTGCCCGTGATGTCATCAAAGTCTTGCTGGTGCAGTTACGAATGAAATTCCCAATTTTCCAAAATCGATCTTCTCAAGATCCGGAAGATGCATTGGGGCGAATGGATCGAGCAGTCTATGACAGGAATCACCGTTTGTCAGCAGGATTGTCTGTTTCTGCTGAGTTTGAAAGCGTTCAGGGCGCTCTCGTTTTAACTCAGGGCAATGGGAAGTTTTTGCGAATCAAACATGTCGTAGAGTTTTCACTGCCAATTCCCGAAAGTGTGGCCAAGGGGTGCCGTGAAGTCGTCGCAGGGACCATCAAAGAAGTGGGGGCGATTGCTCAATTAGCATCCGATCTTGCAGAAATTCAAGCGAATGTAATTGAGCATTTGAAGTGTCAAGCTGGCCGCTACGTCGATCGTGTCCTCGCTGTTTCCCTTTCGGATCCGGGAGTTTGGGATCGGGATTTCGATGGGAAGATTAGTTACTCGTCGTTTAGTGACGCGGCCAAGTTAGCCGAGATTAGCGGGGTCAGCGTAATTGATTCCTATCCTTCACGTGACCTTGCGGTTGGCGGTACTGGCAAGACACTGGAATCACTTCCTTACTGGATGATGCTGGCTGATCGAAATTCAAAAATTGCATCTCAGTCGCGATTCCTTGTTTCCGTTGGAAGCACATGCCACAGTTATTACCTGCCTGCCTCCGATGGGCTTGATGCGAACGTCCCGTTGATTCAACGTTATCCGACGGTCGGCGTTTCTTTTTTGGAGTCGTGTTTTGAGCGGGAATTGCCCGACGTTGATTGGAGCCATCGCTGGAATCAAATGTATGTTGACGGGTTGTTGGTTGACGAATTATTGCGAGATTGGCATCAGGCAGTTGAAGAATGGCCAGAAGAGGAATGGTCGGAAGACCTTTCCGAGTTGGACAATCAATTGACCGAATTGGCTGCGGGTTACCTGAAGAAGAATCCTGGCGAAACATCTAATGTCGTGAAGACGGGAATTCGATTTCTGTCGGAACGGTGTCTGGGTAAGCTGGTTCCGCATGAAACCGAGCCTTTCGCGCCTGAAGTCCCGGTTGAAGTGGTCAGTCAATTTCGAATTCACGATCAGAATGATCCGCCCGTGTTGCAGAGTCGGTTTTTAGTTGATGTTCCGAAACGATTTGAGCCAGCCTTTTTAAATCAATTTTCACAGTTGCTTGGTGAACCACAGGTCGCAGCAGCAAGTGAGGTTGTTGAGGGAATGGGCGATTTACAACCGGTGGTTGCTGCAGTGTTGGGCCTGCTTCACATTGATCAAATGCCGGCGAATGTACCGTGGCTTTCAGGTGCCGACTGTCAAAGGATTCTCGGGAGAGTGAATCCAGGACGTCCTTCCAATTGGCGGCAGTTAATTAGGGCGATGGCAGATTTTCAACCCGCGCCGATGAAGTTAAAAGATGCTATTTGACCGTTGGTCCCGCCGTGAATTCGGAGGAGACTTTGCCAGCTCGAACTCGCTCGCTTTTCACAGCCAATTTTTGCGTTGGCCATCGGTCTGGATTGCTGGATGCAGTTGACTCGTGCAGGCTCCTTTGCAACTGACAATTTTTGTCAATTTACATTGCAAATGAATGCGCAGACGAATTTGCTCTGATCCGCAGGATGCTTACTTGTGATGGCCAAACCGATTGGTACTGGGGAAGGCAGTTCCCGTAATTGCATTCAGGAGGGGAAAGCTTAGGTGTTTTTTGAATGATTGAAGGCTGCTTGCGCGGCTGATGGGGACAGGAAGGTTTCCCTAGATTTACATTGTCGCCAATTAAATTATTCTGACCTGAGTGAGTGAACATCGTCCCGAATGTTTGGGACCGGTTTGTCGAAGAGGAAAATAAATGTTAGAGGCAATCAACAGTCAGCTTTATTTCATCGCGGCAGTTTGCCTTGGTGTTTGTGGCTTGTATTACTTCGGAAAATACTTGACGAACTTTGAGTCGAGTTTCGTTAGTAGAAAGCTTTCCGAATATTCTTCTCGAGAAGAAACAAGCTGGTTAGAAATGGCCCGTCAAAAATATTCGGATGCGCTCAGTAAATACGCGACCGCACCATCGGACAAACGTGCGTTTGAGCGCGTCCTAAAGCATGGTCGGAATTACTCTCGAATTTGTGCCGAGCAGGATAATGATCAACTCTTTAATGAAACCGCGCTGCAAGATGATTTGGCAGCCGCGAGAGCAGCAAATGAATTCACTAATCGTCTTAATTCAGTGTGACGATTGGATAATGCCAGGCTTACTAATCAGTAGCGATTGAATTCAAAGCTGTTACGACTATCGTTCGTCTGAGATTCAATGACGGTTGGTTTTCTTTACCCTCCGTCGTACAGAGGTAGCCGAAGTTGCCTGATCCAGCTTGCTCTTTATGCGTGTAGGTGTGTAGGGAAAAGTCGTTCTGAAGGTGTGTTGGGATCAGCGGCAGAGATTTAACCGCTGATTACGCATGGGTTCCCATTTCTATCGACCTTGGTCGAGGAACTAAATATTCGCCTGTTTGCCAAGAGCTCGAATTTGTCAAACACTTTACTCGAAGAGTAGACGGAAGATGATTCGTAAAAATCAAGTTTAATTTGCCGAGCTTGCGAGCAGCCCAATTGCCGAGAAGCGTTAGAAGGCTTTTCGATTAGAAGGCGAATCGCATTTTCATGTGATGGCGATGGTTAACGATTCTGGCTGCAAGTCAATTGCCTCCCATTCGAGTGCGACTCTAATTTTCTTTTCGTAAAAGGAGCCGCTTTCTCGACGGGCCGTTTCGATGAAGTGAAAGCGAGCGAACCGGTCGAGCAGTGTTTGAGTTAGCTCGAGCACTCTTAAACTATCTGGGGAGTTTCTACTTTCTTAGCATGCCACCGCAACTAAAAACTTAATAGCCAAATCTTAAACACGTCGTTGTGTAACCAAATAGGCGTCTGGTCGTCGTGTCCGATACTTTTCACCGTGGGTGAATCACCGCGATCGTTTGCTTTGTTTTATAAATTCAATCCCCGTATCGCGCAAAAAAAATAGGCGACCGGAGAAAACCAGCCGCCTATTGATTAGGGCAGGATGAGCGAGAGTCCTTGAAGACGACGGAGAGAGGAGATGGGATTAGGACTGTCACTCGCTCACGCTCGAGGGTAATGCAATTGCTATGCCAAGGATGCGGATTCCCTAAAATGCCGTAAAAACTGCTGTTTTGTCCGCCAGTAGATTTCCCGATCGTCTCATAATGAGAAAAATATCTCGAAGTGAGACGATTTTGCGTTGCTGGGGGAGATGTTTGCGAGACATCCTTCAGATTCTTTTCGCCTTGCTCGTCGGTGATTGGAAATCCCGAGCATCCGTGAATTACTAATTCGGGTGAATGGCGGAAAGTCACTGTCCAGGTGTTGATTTCCTGACGGGATATTCCCCTGTCTTTTAAAACCCGACCTTCATTTGGAGATTTAGGAGATACCGCCCGCAGATATTCTTTTCAAAGTGAGCTTACTCAGCCAAGGAGTAGCAGACAATTTCTTTGTCGTTTCTTGCGAAGACGCAACGGTTAGCAAATGCGGGATGACTCCATACAATTTTGCGTCCCCAGTTTTCTGCTGTAGGCTCAATCATCGACATTCGTCCAAGTTCTTGATAGCCATTTGGAGACAGTTTCGCAATGATCAGCTCACCCTGCTCGGTAGTGAGGTACCAGTGCTTACCATTGCGCACAATAAATCCTGTCGTGCTCGCGGCTGGTCTTCCATTTGGTGCAGTAGCGAGGTCTTCCCAGATTCGCTTGCCAGACACTAATTCAATACAGCGAAGATGTCCTTTTACGTCGACACCGTAGATATGATCCTCAAAAACGACAGGAGGATTATGGTCTGGTTGGACTCCCCTACCCCGCCAAACCTCTGTAACGCCAGGTTTATCTGGATTGAGCTCGAGCAGCGTCGAAGACCCTTGGAGACCGGTGACCAGCAAGTGATTCTTGTGTTTGATCGGAGCTACGATCGACATGAAATAAGCCGGTGCAATTTTGACTGACCAGTAAGGCTTTCCTGTTTCGGGATTGAGGCTATTGAGTGATGCGGCGTGCCAAATCAACAACTGGTCTTTTCCACCGGCTCGGATCATCGTCGGTGGACAGTAGCCAATATTCTCTTCGTCGAGTGCCCGCCAAATTTCGTCGCCCGTATTTTTATTAAAGGCAACCGCAACACTTCCTTTGCCCCCAACCAGACAAAACAACTTATCGCCGACGACCAAGGGGTGAGCTGCATAGCCCCACATGGGAGCTTCTTTGACTCCGTATTCCTGCTTCAGGTCTTTCATCCATTTTACACTTCCATCCGCAATGTCGAAGCAGTAAAGGTGCCCTTCACCACCCAGCGTGTAGACATTTTCGCCATCAACCGTTGGGGTTGCCCGAGGGCCAAGACCGTAAGAAATGCTGTATTCGCATGGATAAGCGTGTGTCCAGAGGACCTTGCCGGTGTTGAGGTCAAGGCAGTGAACGCGTTCGGTACCTGTGAGTTGATTCCGCTTGCCAGGATCAAAAGCCTGATCACCCTTCTCCACCACATAGTCCGTCACAAACACTCGCCCACTGGCGACAGCAGGTCCTGAAAAACCTTGGGAAATTGGGCTGCGCCATTTTGCTTTGAGACCCGCCTCAGGAATCGAAGTAATGATTCCAGTTTCATTCCAAACACTATCCCGGTTTGGACCCAGCCACTGATTCCAGTCATCCGCCGCGGCAGGGCTAAGAATGGCAAGGGAAATTGCAAAAATAAATCCGGTCAATCGCCAAGCCATCTCTAGCTCCTCGTAAATCTTCAGCCGATTTCTTCTCAAGTTCGTTTGCGAATGATTACTGATCGCGCGTGACGACAGCGGTTCTCGCCGCACCTTTGCAGATCAGATTGAGCGCCCCGTTAACGACTCCACCACGATTGAGAGCCTGTTCGTTGTAGGTAAGTGAATAACCAACGACGTTGCCGGTGTTGGCATCACCAATGTAACAGATGGAATTCGCCGGTTTAGCAGTTCCCGTTGAACCACCTCGAAAGAAAAAGTTTCCGGTAGTCATGATGTATTCCGGAGTTCCCGATTTTCCCGCAACCGCTAGGTCTGTCGCTGCACTTGCGCGATAAACACCGCCGACCGTTCCTGTCTTTGTATTTAACAACCAGCATTGCAGGTTTCCGGTAAGGTGATCAAGAACAAACAGTGCCTCGACGTTGTTGTCGATTAGACCGGTCGCCATCGATAGTGATTTAGTTCGAGCAGCGGTACCCGCGGCCAGTTCAAGAGGTGGTAGCTGTGAGAATTGCCGGTCTTGAGCGAGTCGATTTCCGACATAGACCCCGATTCCAGTGGTTAAGCCGATCAGCAGAGCGAGGCCAACGCCGGCACTGATGATAATTGAGTATTTTTTGCTCTTCATGCTATTCTCCGTTTTCAAATGGTCGCGGATCGAATCGATCCGGAGGTTACCTCGATTTTATCTTTATCGAGCCGTTGGACAAACATCAGCTGACAAAAAATATAAAAACGGCGTTATTATTCACTGTGAGTTTTCCGGATAAACGTCACATCGAATAAACCAGTGCGGATTAGCCGCATTTTAATTGACACTGAAAATTCGATATTCGCTAGGTTTCACTGTTTTTGCCGCGCAACCGGTCATTTTCGGTTGGTAGTCCGGTTATGCGGCCTTTTGGCAGTTACCCTGGGAAATTGTTTCAAGCCGAGCTCATTTTCGTTATGATTTTTGCATCCGCCCAGGAGTGTCATTGACCTGCGGTTCCTTCAAACAACTGGTAGGACTTACTTGGGACGGTTGGATCGAATTCTTGTTTAGATAGGTATTGAAATGATGAGTCGGCTTGGAGTAATCGTTCTCGCAATTTTAATTGGTTTTGCATCTGCAGTGGTCGCTGACGGCCATCCTGAGGCAAACGTATTCCACGGGAATGCCCCGCTTAAAGTGTTGATTATTGATGGTCAAAATAATCACGACGCCTGGCCGAAATCAACCATCATGATGAAGAAGTACTTAGAGGCGACGGGAAAGTTTTCGGTTGATGTGGCGCGCACCCAATTCACTTGGAAAGGCGCAAAATATTCGGCTGAGTACCCCTTGAATGACGGTAAGAAATACGAAGATCTTCCTCAACCAAAAGCAGATCCAGACTTTGCACCCGAATTTTCAAATTACGACGTCGTGATCTCAAACTTCGGTTACGGTGCAGCTGATTGGCCTCTGGAGACGCAGAAATCGTTTGTTGAATTCGTTAAGTCCGGAGGCGGTTTCGTATCAATTCATGCTGCTGATAATTCATTTCCACAGTGGCGCGAGTATAACGAAATGATCGGGCTCGGAGGTTGGGGAGGCCGCGATCAGAAGAGCGGTCCTTATGTTTATTACAACGACGAGGGCAAAGTTGTTCGGGATGAAACTGCCGGACGTGGTGGCGGGCATGGGCCGCAGCATGAGTTTTCCATCGTGATTCGAGATGAAGACCATCCGATTACTGCCGGTGTTCCAGCTCAATTTATGCACACCAAAGATGAACTTTATGAGCGACTTCGTGGACCGGCAATCAATATGAATATCCTCGCTACGGCTTTTGCGGCGCCTGCACAACGTGGTTCGGGTCGGCACGAGCCGACGATGATGACGATTGATTTTGGCAAAGGTCGGGTGTTTCACTCGACACTTGGGCATGCTGACTACTCATTCGAGTGTGTTGGCTTTCAAACCCTTTTCCTTCGGGGAACCGAATGGGCCGCAACCGGCAAAGTTACCATCGCAGTGCCCGATGATTTTCCAACTGCGACCAAGCCAAGTTCAAAAAAATTCGAGTAACCTGATTAAGAACGACTGGGGTGTTTTGCAAGTCGCTCACGCTCATTTACTGGCTGGGTCTTTAAACCTGACGAGGATTGTGTTCGATGACATTCGTAAACGCAAACGTCGCTGACTGATCTTTTTGATTTTGCGTTTCATATTGGAGTTCGTTCTGTTTAATATTTCTTGCGCTTTCCGTGTTTTGTTCGCCATTGGTTTTGGCTTGTTGTTCGGTTTTGAGATTCCCGCTGGGGAAGTTTTTCCAAATCAAAAACAAACGGGTCGTGTCGGTACTGAATTGGGAGTTGATGACCGTTTTGCTGACATGCGTAAACGTGTGTTAGATCTTGCCGATCTCAAATCACCACCCAAGATATTTCAAAGCACCAATTCGACCTCAGACGATGGTGTCAGGTCTCTTTATTTTGAGGGACTGTCGTGGCAAGGGAAGCCAACCCGAGTTTTTGCGTTGCTTGGTTTGCCTGAAAAAATAACGCGGGATGCTGGCAATGCTCCGGTGCCGGGGGTGGTGTTAGTTCATGGCGGAGGGGGTACTGCCTTTCGACCGTGGGTGAAGAAATGGAATGAGAGAGGGTTTGCTGCGATTAGTATCGCGGTGGAAGGGCAAACAGACCAGCGGGATCAAAAGAGTAAAAAATGGGTGCGACATCAGTGGGCGGGTCCGGAGAGGAAAGGGATTTACGGAGACAGCGATTTACCCTTGGAAGATCAATGGATGTATCACGGTGTGGCGGATACAATTCTCGCGAATTCTCTACTAAGAAGTATGCCAGAAGTCGATTCAGATAGAATCGGTTTGGTTGGTATTTCATGGGGAGGTGTCATCACCAGTACGGTCATCGGTATTGACCGGAGATTCGCATTCGCGGTGCCGACGTATGGGTGTGGAGATCTCGCCGACGCTGAAAATCAGTACGGAAGAGCTTTGGGGCAGAATCAGGTCTATCGCAAGGTTTGGGACCCGATGGTTCGGCTAGATCGAGTAGCCATTCCGGTACTCTGGCTGACGTGGCCTGGTGACCTTCACTTCCCTTTGGATTCCGTCAAACGCTGCTATGAGAAAACTCCTGGAAATTACATGGTGTCTATGATTCCGGGAATGAAACATAGCCACGGTGCCGGTTGGAATCCACCGGATAGCTATGCCTTTGCGGATTCGATCGTTAGTTTGGGTGAACCGTGGTGTCAGCAGCAGGGTGTTGTTGTCAAAGGGGATCGCGTTGAGGTTCATTTTGCCACGGTAAAACCTATATCACGAGCGAGCTTAATTTGTACATCCGAGAATGGGTTTACAGGGACGAGGAAGTGGCGAGAACTCCCCCTGAAGTTTACGCAGAGTAAAGATAGCGTAATAGCGATCGCCACTTTACCACGGGGGACTACGGCGTGGTTCATTAATCTTTCAAGTGAGGGGTTGGTTGCTTCCTCAGACTATCAAATTTCGAAATAGAGTAAGGGCGAGGCCAGGCAGTTGATGGTCGTACGGAGAGTTTGTGTTTGTTAAAATCTCTAAGTCCCAAAAATGCGACGATTAATTTATCTGATGACATCGGATATCCGTTTAAGGGCGGAGGATTGACTGATTGTCTGCACAGAGGGCTAATTCTGATGATTGATCATTTAGTGAGGCAGAAAGTCCAGATAAGTCTTCTAAGTTTCGTTTGGCTGTTTGTTTTTCCAGCGCTTATATGTGCCGATGTTCCCCCAAAGAGTTTTGCTCAGTTGAACGAAGCTGAAACAATTATTGTTGGAACGGTTCAGAAGATACGCGTTGCACCGGAGCGATCGCTCGTTGAGCGTGGATTTGGTAATTATGATTGGGCGATTTACGTCCAAATTTCGATTGAAGCGATAGAGAAAGGAAATCTTGATGCTCCAGAAATCGAGATTCGCTGTTTTCGTGTAAAATCCAGACGCAGTGCGACCGAGAGTCTGTCTGTGACGGGGCATCGACCGATTCCACAGGTCGGAACCAAAGTGCGGGTTTATTTGGACGGTGCTGAACCAATTCTGCCAAACGGAATCACCTTGACAACAGCCAGCGACGACTCGAGTGTTGGCTTTGATCATGGAGCGGTAGAAGCAGTAGAAGTGAGAAAACTCAAGTCGCGTGCTTTCACCTATTTTTTGCCAATAGAAATAGTCGGGCTTTTGGTAGTCGGTCTCTGGATTGGTGTTGGGTTAATTGGGTTGAGAAGAATTCAATCTGCAAAATTGAAATCGCGCAAAACTGGAATCCCGGTTGCCTAAATCGGCCACATGTTGTTTATGGGAGATTTCTAAGTTTTAGTTAGATGAGGACGTTCTCGAGTATTTCTGATGAAACGCTGAACCAGTGATTCTGTTTTGCTAATTGTCTATTTAAACCGAATTCAAATTTCTGCAGATGCCGTCGCGTTGAACCTGCTGTTATTGTGTCTTTGTATTTGCAAGAATCGGGTCGGGTGGAAAAAATATGACAGTTTTATCTTAATTCGCCGAATAACCCCCTTGAACCACAAAACCTTAAATGAAAAACCTTTGGAAGATGACAATTGGGTTGAACATTGTTGCTGCTTCGGTTGCTGTTTGGAATTTGCTGAGATTAGGTTTTGGGGCAGGGCCTGATATCGCAGCTGAGATTTTGGTTGGTGTGATTGTGTTTGGGTTATTGCTCGGGCCCTACTTGGTGCTTTCCTTATTAGCGTTGGTACTACGCCAAAATCGTGGTCTTTCGATCGTCTTGTTTGTTTTAGTGATTCTGACGGCGGCTGCATTTTTAGCCGGACAAATAATTGAAACGAATTTCTACCAGGCTAACCAACAGCTGAATGGTGTCGGCGAAGGTCAGCGCGTAACTAATTTCCTCCTATTCATCGGTCAATGGGCTGTCTCAGCAGTTGTGAGTGTTGTTTTAGTTGTAATTCACCTGTGCCAAACCGCATGGACAAAGAAAATTGCGATGGATGAGATTTCAGGCCAATAACCGCTTTGGTTCATGTTGTAGGGGACGATTGAAGCGGCAACGGGCAATGGGATGTCTAGCCACTGAAAAATTCAGATACGAATCGACCTGAATTATTTTGAAATCTAATTTCAAGCGTGTTTTAAATTTTCTAGTAACTACGCTTGTATTTAACCTGCTTTGCCATCACGTAGCGGCGTACCTAGCGCGGCTCTTTTGTTTCCAAATGGATGGCAAGCTCGTTCGCCTTGAGTCGTTGTTCGATTTAGCTTAATTGGGGAAGAGTAGTGTTGCTAACTTTGAGTCCGAAAACAGTGCTAAGGCTCCTCATTGCGGTGGTGTCTTTTCTTGTTTGCGCAAATTTAATCGGGCTGGTTTCTTATTTTGTCTTTGATTCGAGTCGTTTAGGAATGTTCGATTTGGATCAAGAGGGAAATGTTCCAACGTTTTACGCATCGGCGTCGTTGTTATTTTCCGGTGTGCTTTTGGGCGTGATTGCTACTGCAAAGAAGAAACAGCAATCGAGAGAATTCGCGTATTGGTTGTTCTTGTCAGCGATATTTGTTTTTTTGTCGATCGATGAATCCGCGTCGTTACATGAGCGTTTGATTAGACCGGTTCGGGAGCTGCTCAGTACAACGGGAATCTTTTATTACGCCTGGGTCATTCCTTACGGTGGTCTTGTGATTTTGATGGGAGGCATTTACATGCGTTTCGTCTTATCCCTACCTAGAAAGACCGGGTTGTTATTTATTTTGGCTGGAGCGGTGTTTTTAACGGGTGCAATTGGCGGCGAGTTTATCGGCGGTTTTTGGTACGAATCGTACGGCGTGGATAATATTGCTTACGCGATAATAACGATGTTTGAAGAGAGCTTTGAAATGATTGGTATCGTTATTTTTATTTATGGGCTGCTCCAGTACTTAAAAACCGAACTAGGCGAGGTTTCTCTTACGATTGGAAGTTAATTACGACGGTCTTATTCTAGTGTTTGCACGCAAGGCTTCGCTGAGGCCTATTCTTGTCATGATCATAACTCCCGCTCACATTCTCAAGAATTAAAATGGGCTGCCTTCATAAATGTTGAATTTTTTGAAAAAAATTTGCACGGTAATTCAATAAACACCGGCAGTCGGCGAATAAAGACGGAGGAAATCTGTCTTGTGCTTGCGGTGTAAATCTAAGATGAGCGATTACTGCTTCACAAAGACCCACATGAGCTAATACGGGAAATTAGAAGGAATATAAATCGTGGAGAAAAAACCTATCGATTCTGACGTCAAAAATTGGATGCTCCTCTGTCACCTGGCCAGTTTTGCCGGCGCTTTTGGCATGCCGGTTGGAAATGTCATTGGACCTTTGGTTGTTTGGTTGATCAAAAAAGATGAATCGGAACAAATTGACTATCACGGAAAAGAATCTGTCAATTTTCAAATTTCCATCACAATCTACATGTTAATTTCAATCGCGTTATGCTTTTTGTTTGTTGGTTTTGCGCTCGTACCGATCGTTTTGATGTTCGGAACTGTGGTGACGATTATTGCAACCGTTAAGGCAAACGAAGGGGAGAGGTATAGATATCCTTTGTCCATCCGATTTTTAAGATAAATTTCTGATTCGATTGAGGTCTTTTAGTGCAAGTGAGTGAAGCTGTAATTTGTGGCATTGATAAATAATCGTGCAGCGGCATAGGTGATAGTGCCATCAGGCAGGCTTTTATTGGTTATGCTCAAAAGTTCGGTAGCTTGATACGTCCAAAGATGGTCGAACCAAATTCTATGGCACCCCTCCCTTCCTGGTTGGTATCAAGATAAAACAGACTTTTCGAATAAGGTAATATTTCGGTTGGCGAAGCTATGAATCAAGGCAATGAGTCCCCTCCCAATACACTGTTTATTGAAGTTTCCGGGGCCGGCTTGCCAGAAGTGGACGGATTGTTCGTCCCATCGACGGCGCCGCCTGTAACGTCCGAGTCTGGGACCGTCTCGAGTGCGGGCTACTGGAATGGCAAAATGGCTTGGGATCGCGCGGACGGAAAATCCTCGCGGAGTCCATCTATTTCATATTCCAACACCTACCGCTCGTGGCGAATTTCTCGCCTCGATGGCCATCTCGCATATGACATGGTTTGTGAAGACGAACTTCCTCCGGTCGATGAGCCATGGCACGTTTATAAGAAGGGGGTTGCGCCAGCACCCAAAATCGTTATTCATCACTTCGATCCCCGACTGCCGTGCCCGCCGGCGAATATTATTTTTGTTTTAGGCGGTCCCGGAACGGGTAAGGGTACCATGTGTGAATTGGCGGAGCTTCAGTTAGGTTGGACTCATCTTTCAACGGGCGTTTTGTTGAGGGAAGAAATCGAAACTGGTGGACCTGATGCTAAGGTGATCGAACAAACGCTGGCTGATGGTCAGTTGGTTTCGAACGAGATCGTACTCAAGTTATTGCAACAGGCAATTGAGAATACAATCAGAACCACGGGGAAAACTAATTTTTTATTGGACGGATTTCCGCGTTCACTGGACAATCTCGAGGGTTGGTATGATTTGTTTGGTCGCGAAACCGCGCTTCCAAAGATGTTGTATTTGAGTTGTCCTTATGAGGTGCTCGAAAAACGCATCATGGGACGGTCGAAGTATACGGGACGAAATGATGATAATCTCGAAAGCGTGAAACTTAGATTTGAAACCTTTAAAGCTAAAACTTTGCCGACTGTTGAGTTGTTCCGAAGTCAGGACAATTGTGTTGAGATTGATACGAGTGTGGATCGAGGCTCGGTGTATCAAAAATTCGCGGAACATCTTTCTGAATATACCGATGAGAGTTTAGTTGGCCAACCGCTCTCTGAGCGAGCCGAAATGCTGCTGGGGATTCGGCCGTATCCAAAGAAAGATTAGATTTTAGGACGCTTCCAATTTCGTTGGGGTTTCCTTTGCTTGTTTTGAACAACAACGTGGTCTATCGTTAATTGTCTCCACGGTCTGATTCGCCGGCGTTAGCTAGTGAGAGTTCAGCCAGCCCGTGAGAGTTTGATATTTCCATTTCAAGTTGGGCGACCATGTTACCTTTATTCTTTCGCCAAAACTTCGTGATCTGTTGCGTTGGTACGCCAGTATTGCATGCCATCGTTTTTCTAGTTTTTGGATTCGTTTCACAGGCAATATCTCAGGAAGCACAGCAAGAGACAGACTCTCTCAACGTTACTGGGAGTCATCGTCCTGGCTTAGTGCCACTTGACGAAATGATGACTGCGTTCATGCGCGAGCATGAGGTTCCCGGAGCGAGTTTCGCCGTTTCCAAAGACGGTGTCGTTGTTTATTCACGCGGGTTTGGTTGGCGAGACGTCGAACGAAAGCTACCCGTCATGCCGTCGACGAGATTCAGGATTGCGAGTCTTTCAAAGCCAATTACTTCAGCTGCGATAGCATCCCTTGTGAAGGCCGGGAAAATTAATTTCGATGATTCTTTAGCGTCTTTTTTGACTGTGCCGGAACGCGCGTTAATTCATCCTCGACTTCGTTCAGTGACCATTGAGCAAATTCTTCTACACCGTGGAGGTTGGGATCGTTCCATTTCCGGGGATCCGATGTTTGAGACGGTTAAGATTGGTGAGGCGCTTGGTCTTGGACGCCCCGCCAATCAAAACGAACTGATTCAGTTTGTACTACGACGTGCGCCTGATTTTGAGCCAGGTACGAGATACGCGTATTCCAATTTTGGATATTGTTTACTTGGACGCGTTATTGAGCGGGTCTCTAATCAGAGTTATGGCGATTTCGTAAAGGCAACTCTGTTTAGACGTCCATTGGAAGCTTCATTGGAATTGGGACAAACCTTGATACAGCAGGAAAATGAAACCAAATATTATGTGCCGTCCAAGAGATTGGTGCCGGGAGTTGTCACCGGAGTGCTGGGGCAGCGCGTGCCAACCCAATATGGTGGATGGTGCATCGAAAATATGGATTCCCATGGTGGCTGGATTGCATCTGCCGAGGGACTTGTAGCGTTCGCAGACTCTTTCAATCGCCCGGATTCAAGTGAGTTTTTGACCAAGTCGATTGTTTCGGAAATTTTTAAGAATCCGATTGGTGATGATAAGGACGTTTACTATGGCTATGGATGGTTGGTCCGCGGAGTGGGGGGAGATGGGCGACGTAACACTTGGCACAATGGTTCTTTGCCAGGAACTTCGACCTTAATGGTTCGTCGCCATGATGGAATTAACTGGGCGGTTCTTTTTAATACGAGAGATGGAAAAAACGGTAAGAATTTGTCATCTTTGATAGATCCACTAATTCATCAAGCGGTCAATCGAGTCGATGAATGGCCTAATTAGTTTTATTCGTACTGATGATTTGTACCTTCGATTATTCGACTTTTAGGAAAAGGTCCATGAAGAGTTCTGTTTCTATCTTGTCTCTGGTATTACTGCTGGGAATCGTACTTGGAATTGAGTCGATAGGGGATGAAAACAATACGTTCCCTAACGATGGTTTGTACGGAAATTGGGCGATAAGGATGCCTTGCGGCGCTTCCGGTTGGTTAACCATCAAGAGAGTCGATGGAGTTTCTCAGGGGGAATTATGGACGCTTGGTGGTGGAAAAAAGCTGTTAGATTTGGACATCGACGGCGGATTGGAATGTTCGTTCAGTCGAATGATTCGGGTTGGTAAACCTGAATATCCGGGTGGACCGCCGACAGGAAAACGACTGAAGATTTATCATGTGGGAGTACTTGAAAATGGCCGGTTGAGAATAAAGTATTCGCTGCCTGATGGATCGAATGTTAGATACGAAGCAAAGCGAATTAAGCGTTTGCCAACGCGCCCAAATTTAGATTTGTTAAAATTTGGAAAACCGGTGACGCTTTTCAACGGTACCGACTTGCAGGGCTGGACTCTCGCCAATCTTGACAAAAAAAATGGCTGGCAAGTGTCAGACGGAGAACTCCGAAATTCAACCACAAAGACAGATTTTTCAGCGTATGGCTCGTATGGCAATCTTCAAACGCTCGCAAATTTTACCGATTTTAATTTGAAGATAGATTTTAAAGTGCCAAAAGGCGGGAATAGTGGAATCTACTTACGTGGCCTTTACGAAGTTCAGGTCGTGGATCGAGATAGCAGAATGCAGGGCATACAGGGCGTCGGCTCGGTTTTTGGTCGTATTCCGGCTTCAAAAAATAGCGGTAACCCTGGCGGCGAATGGAATTCCTACGACATTACGCTTGTGGATCGCCATGTGACGGTGATCCTGAATGATGAGAAAGTTATTGATAACCAGCCCATTGAAGGGTGCACCAATGGAGCTCTCATTCCAGATGATTCGATGCCAGGTCCAATATACCTCCAAGGTGACCATACTTCAGTAGCGTATCGAAATATTGTCCTAACGCCGATTCTTCCGGCTAATCGAGAATCTTCAAAGATAGCAGTAATGGAAACTGCTTTTAACAAACGTGCTGACGGGTCAAGTTTCGAAGATGCACGAAAGGCGGGTTATAACGCGATTCAAATGCACTCTGGTATGCCGCCGCGAACGAAAAATAAAAAAATTGACCCGGAATTTAATTTGGAATTGGCGACTGACAAGAATGTTATTGAGCGTTGGAAAGAAGAGGCTTTAGAACATCAGGTTAAGATTATTTCTTTATGTGCGGGGAGTTTAAATAAATGTGAAATCTGGGGAGCGGATCGGAAACTGGCGATGAAGATTGCCAAGCAGACCATTGATGCCTGTCAGGAACTCGATGTTGAAATTATGCTATTTCCCTTTTTTGGGCCTTCGAAATTTCAAACGGGCGACGATACGATCGATGGGGTCGCCGATTTTATGGCTGAGTTGCTTCCTTATGCGAAATCCAAGCAAGTGGTGATTGGCATCGAAGCTCCCGTTACGACTAAGCGGGTCGTCGAGTTGCTTGCTCGCCTCGATTTTCCAGAGTCTCTAAAAATATATTATGACACCGGTAACCTGTGTCCTCTTGAGGATATTTACGAATCAATTTCCAAGTACGGTCGACAACATTTTTGCCAAGTACACGTTAAGCCATGCGAGGCTTTGATTGTTGGTGATGGAAAGATCGATTTGAGTAAACTCGCATCGGCACTCGATGAAGCGCAATACGATGGCTGGCTAGTTTATGAAGCTGGTAAGGCCGGCAAAGAGCCTGTTGAGAATCGAAAACAAATTCAGAAGATAATTTCCCTGAGAAACGGTTTCAGCCAATCAGAGTGAGCGGCGATCCGCTGCCGGGACCCGATAAGGCAATTAATTGGCTGGTTGCTTACTTCCCAGAATTCAGTGGAATTGCATCCGCGAATGATTTACCGATGTTAGCCAAAATCTTTCCACTGCCGAGATAGTGGTACTCAGCATTCGATTTGCCGATTTTTAAAATTGAGTATTCACGGGCTGTAAATTCTTTTGTCCGTAAGATTTCGAGAAGGGTGGATTCGAGTTTGTTTTGCTTCTGTAGGGCTTTGAATGTTTCTAAATCGGCAGCGTTCAATGATTCACCTTGGTTTAGCTCTTGCGCTAGCTCAATTAGGGAACCATTTTTCTTGGATTGATTTATTTTATTTCGGATGGCATTGTCACGTTCAAGAATCGAATCTAATTCGAGGTCCCAGGAGTTTTCGGTGAGCACGGCGACAACTTGACCGTTGAATTCAGGCTGAGCAGCGGGAGCCGCCATTGCGTTTCGAAAGTTTTGGTGGATGCCCGCGTACCGTTGCTTGTCTTTATTATATTTGGCAACGGGTCCTCCTGCGCCCATGACACCAATTACAAAAGGACAGTCCGGAGCCGAGAGGTCATTGCGGATATCGCGGATAAAATTAACCAATACCGAACTGTAGGCGTCGTAGCCGCTTGGTTGATCTCTATTTGGATACGTAGAACGGTCTACCATATCGTTCCATCCCTGAAACCAGACAATCCCCGCCAGCTCGTAACCGAGTGAGGAGTCGTAGTCTGGGTAAACCGCTTTGATATCTTTGAGGACTGATTTCACGTGATCAACAGTTTGTCGATAGTAGAATCCGGTCGCTTTTTTCTTTTCCTGCTTTACTAACTCAATATCTTTTCCTTGTTCTTTCAAACGATCGAGAGTTTTCTGGTCGAACGGGTACGGGCCAGCAGCAGGGGAACGGAAATCTGTGTTGATGCTTTTTCCTCCCCACGCAGTTTTGATGATCAAAACTGGCTCTTTCAGCCGCTTCTGCATGTAGATACCGAACGTTAATTCAGGGCCAATTTTTGTGTCGTCGGCACCAAAGCCCGTTGTTAGCTGCCCGGATTTCACGCCTTTACTTGAGAGGTAAGAAATCCAAACATCATCAATCAATTTGGACTTTCCGTCATCGGCTAGAATTTCGCTCATCATGGCTTTGCCATCTGGGTCGATTCCGATGTGAGGCAGCGTGCTAATTTTCGCGTGTCCTTCCATGTTGGACTGGCCGACTAAGACAAACACTTTGAGTGGTGTTTGAGCAAAAATCGATGAGTCGTTAGCGGTCAGAACTAGTAGGAAACAGATTACAGTCCATTTTGATAGTAATTTAAACATTAAAAATTATTTCCCACTAGCGAAATTTTTAAGAGATGCGAATTGACTGCCCACACTAAGAGTCTGGGTTGTGGTGTTGCCGCGTCCTAAATACGAACTCATGTTAATATTTAGAGCACGCGTGTCAAACTCTGAGCAGATGGACACGCGATGCGATTGGATTCGAGGTTGTAGAAATGCGGAACAGCTTTAAAAGTGATGCCAAAAGGATTGGGTCTGCTTTGCCGTGATCTTCTTTTGCCGTTTGTTTATTGAAATTGATATCTGAACAGTTTTTTGCCAACGTGATTTCGGTCTTAAATAATATGTTTTAAACTGGCGTAATCCCCCAAATAATCCTATGCGAGTTTTTCAAATTCATGAATGTCATTGCTAAGAGTTTGCTTTTGTTATCACTCGGGTTGTCTTCGTTTTTAACGGACGTTCGAGTAACAAAGGCTCAACAGCCAGCTTCGCCCCTGGTGGGTAGCTTCGTCAATTATCAAAAAATGCGAGCCGAAACTGAGTTTGGTTTTGATTGGGTTAATGTCAGTCCGGTCGTGAATTCGGCGAGAGTTGAGGCGGTTCAGCTAGATCCGTCGCGTCCGGGCCATATGTACGTTGCCTTTGGCTCCGGGAATCTATGGAAGACAATTAATAATGGGATCACTTGGCGTCCTATTTTTAATGATCA
>JAPOIJ010000012.1 GCA_029979005.1 Planctomycetota bacterium
AACAAATGTTTGCTGCCCCGGGCGGAGGTAACAATAACTCGAACTCAAGTTCAAGCTCGGCGTCTGCTCAAGCCGGCCTTTCCCAAGCGCCCGCCAATTCAAATTTTGCCAATGCTCCTAATTCCTTCCAACCCACCAACAATTTTGGCGGAGGGGGTGGCGGTGCAGCATCAGGCGGATCAAATATCGGAGGATTGTTAGGCATCGCAGGTTTGGCTGTCGGAACGACAGCATTGGCAACTCAGGATGATGACAAACCGACGCCACCCCAATCCCCTGTTTCGCCGCTGGATTGATGAGACGCGACGTCTAGAGAAACGGTGCAATCACGACCCATAATTGCTCACGTTTAGCCGACTGCTTTTCTTGACATCATTTTTAACGGTAAAATAACCATCATGGGTTCTGATCCAAACAACTCCGGATCAAACGACGACCAAACTCCAGGTCGCAAAAATGCTGATCACAACCGCCCTGACAGTAAGCCTGATGCACCTGAGGGGGACAGCGTTGAATTAACTGTTAACGCTGATAAGACTACGAGCAATGAGGCGCTCACAGTTAAAGATACGCCGACGGTAGGCCCAGAAGATATAACTGCGAATCTTTCGGCTACTTCGGCGGAGGCAGTGCTCGAGGATGTCACACTGCCTGACTCTGATAACAACTTGCGTGGAGCAGATTTCCCAGACGCAACGATCGACCAAACGGTGGAAGCGAGTTCAAATTCGCTCAACCGAGGCTCCAACCAAGACGCTGATTTCGATGTTGACCGCACCGCCCCCTCTCTCAATGAAGGGGCACCGCCACGTGAGCCAAAACAAGAGAACGACGCAACGCTTCCCAGTATTCCACTAGCCAATCGTAGTGGGACTCAATTTGATCAAACCGCAATTGACCCCCATCGCAACCCGAACGAACGTCCAACTAAATCTCAAGATACAATTGGACGCTACCAAATAAAACGCCTTTTGGGCGAAGGAACATTTGGAAAAGTTTTCGAGGCTCGCGATCCGCAACTCGACAGAATTGTGGCAATTAAAGTTGCGAAAGCAATTTCAGGACGCACTCAAATTAAACGGTTCCTTCGGGAAGCCCAGGCAGCAGCCAAATTACGCCACCCCAATATCATCCCGGTTTATGAATACGGACAAATAGACGGAGAAAATGTAATTGTCTACGAGTTTGTTCAAGGGGCAACGCTCAAATCCTATATCAACAATTCGGAGCCACGCTCGCTTGAAACGACGCTTAACATTATTCGGGAAATTGCCTCTGGCCTCGACTACGCTCACCGCCAGGGCATCATTCATCGAGACATAAAACCCGATAACATATTACTCGATCCCGACGGACATCCGCATATCGCAGACTTTGGATGTGCGAGATCTATCGAAGACGATACGAACTTAACCATTGACGGCTCCATTCTCGGCACTCCGATGTACATGAGCCCGGAACAGGCAGGCGGTAAGGCCAATGAAGCGGACGGACGCACCGATATTTGGAGCCTCGGAATTATGCTTTTTGAAATGGTCTCAGGTGAGAAACCATTCAAAGGTCAGCTCTCGGATTTATTATTCGCTATCCAAAATCACGACGCCCCCCCTTTGCGAAAGGTTAATCGCGAAATCTCGGTCGATATTGAAACGATCTGCCAAAAATGCCTTTCTCGCGACCCTTCACAGCGATTTCAAACCGCCCAAGCTGTTGCCGATGAATTGACGCGATACCTTAACGGCCAACCCATTGAATCTCGCAGGATTGGGCCACTCGCCCGAGGTTGGATGTGGGCAAAACGAAATCAGACGATTGCGAGCTTAGCAACCGCCACAGCAGCGACTCTGCTGATCGGCACCGTTGTTTCAGCCTCTTTTGCAGTCTCAGCTTATCGTGAAAAACAGGCGAGAGCGGAAACACAACTGCAGTCCATTACCACCGCGCGAGCGACGCAATTACCACAAATATTTGAAGATCTCAAACCGCTGAAAAACTCAATTCTGGACAACCTGACGAATCGGATGGGTCAATACAAAGAGAATTCAAATCCTAAGATGCGACTGACAATGGCGATGCTTGCACTGGAAGATGATCCCGTTCGTCAAAACGAATTAGCCGTCCAGCTCGTTGATTTTTTGCTAACCGCAGACGCCGACGACTTTTATGTCTGCCGCGACCTTTTACTGCCATGCAAAAATTCAATTACTCCAGTTTTGTGGGAGGTGTTCAACAACGCAAGTGGAACAAACTCGAGAGATCGGCGATTTAGAGCCTGCGCAGCACTTGCGAGCTATTCCCCTGATGTCACCAAGTGGAGTGACCGGGCCGACGACATTACTGGACTCTTAACCTCTTCCGACGCAATTGAAACACGTCCCTGGATAGCGGCCTTTGATCCCATCAAGGACATCCTAAGACCTCAGTTGCAGCTTGCCTTTTATAAACGAGACAACATCTACCAGGATCAATCCAGACGAATCGCCGCAGTCATGGGAGGCCTCTACCATGGTGAGGTATCCACGCTTGTTGAATTAGTTGCCGGTGCAACACCAGAGCAAATCCCCTTTTTGAAATCAGCTCTTGCCAAGAAAGAATCCGAAGCGATTCAAGAAATTGAATCCGCGATTGCCGATTACCAAGAAAACAAAGAATCCACCAACAATCCCGCAACCGCCAAGGCAAACCTCGCCACGGTCGCCATTCAGTTAAAATCAAAAAAACAGTGGAAGATGCTCACCGACCGATCTGATCCGTCGGTGGCGCACGCACTAATCCAACGCCTTTCGCAAAACTCAACGTCCTCCGAGTACCTTCTACCGATAATTTCTGAATGGCAATCTCAATCGACCGATGAACTCGCCGGTGTCTTAATGGCGCTCAGCCTGTATCCAACGGACCAAATATTCGAAGTTGAGAAAAAGAAAACTAAACAACAGCTCTCGGAAATTTTCCGACAACACCCGGACTCCAAAGTTCACTCATGCGCTCGCCTTTTGTTACTCAAATGGGGCTACGCCAATGAAGTTCAAGCATGGGAAAACAGTTTACGCAGCGAAACTCCACAACCCAATATGAATTGGCATGTCGATATGCTCGGCAACACATTTGCCATTTTTGATTCCGTTCCCAGTTTCCAGATGGGGTTAGTCCGAGACAAAATTTACCAACCACCCTTCGACAAAACTTTAATCTCCGATGAACCGCTGCATCAGAAAGCAATTCCTCGTCGATTTGGAATCTGCATCTTCGAGGTAACTCAAGCACAATTCCTTGAGTTTGATGAGCACCTGATCAAATTTTACCAGAACAAATTGGCCCAAACGGAACTCGCGATTGCTGACCAGGAAAAAGCAACATCGGGCTCAACCCAGAATCAAGAAGCAACCCAAAAACTTGTACAACTTGAGAGAACGAAAAAACTTTACAGCGCGCGCTTACGAGAAATTAAACGTCAGCAAAAGAAACGAGCCACCGCTGATCCGAGCCAACCGGCTACCGAAATCGACTGGTTCAAGAGCTTAGCCTATTGCCGATGGCTCAACGAAGAATGCAATCTGGACCAGGAGTCTTTGCCTGACATCAGTGGTCTTGCCGCCATGAATGCGGCATTCCCCAAAATCGAACTTTTTTCAAACCAGGATATTTTGAACGGGAACGGATATCGCCTGCCCACAGCGAGCGAATGGGAGTTTGCTTGCGGTGGAAAAATCGAGACACTGTATCCATTTGGAAAACACACTTCAATTGCCGATCAATATGCGTGGTATTTCAACAATTCCTCAACACACCCTCATCCCGTTGGCAGGCTGCTCCCCGGGCCCGCAGGGCTCTTTGACATGTTAGGAAATGTAAATGAATGGTGTCTCGACTGGTATCGGCAAGCCCTTCCAGACTTGCCTGCCGGCCAAGAATCGTCGGTCTATATCGATCATGGAATCGATCATCGATCGCTGACCTGTGAATTTCGTGGTGGCGGCTACGATTCGCCAATCTCAGAAATCAGAATCAGCAAACGTTCACACACCAATCCAATCTTCGCTCAGGCAACACTAGGTATGAGACTGGCGAGAACCTATCCTCCGGTCGCCGATAAAGATCAAGAGAATCCTGATTCAGCTAGAACTGAGTAATACGAGAATGGCGGCTCCTCCTTGGGCCGTTTCATTCACCTAATTATTCGGCGCTCATTTTTCTCCGGCCTGAGACACTGTCTGGGATAAAGAACCAGTAGAGGCTAGAATGAGGTATCACACGCCCCATTCTTAAATAACGTTCTAATGTCACTTGTCTCAATCCGGGATCTTTCGATTGGTTTTCGCGGGCCAACGTTGTTGGATTCCGTCAACTGTCAAATTGAATCAGGCCAGAGAATCGGCCTGCTGGGCCGTAATGGAGCTGGCAAGTCCACGTTGATGAACTTAATCAGCGGCAAACTCAAACCAGACAGTGGCGATATCATCATCGCCCCCAACGCCAACATTGCCAAGCTATCCCAGGACGTCCCACAGGATATTCAGGGGAACATTCGCTCAATTGTCGCCACCGGTTTAAATAAGGAATCGCTTCCCGAGGAAGAAGAATGGCGTTTTGAAAATGATATTGAACAAGTTCTTTCCAGAATGGAACTTGATGGCGACACCAAATTTGAAACTCTCTCGTCAGGCATGAAACGGCGAGTCCTTCTGGCTCGTGCACTTGTCTCCAAACCTGATCTCCTGCTACTCGACGAACCTACTAACCATCTAGATATCTCAGCAATTGCTTGGCTTGAGTCCTTTCTGCTGAAATTCAACAAATCATTGATGTTTGTCACTCACGACAGGATGTTTTTGAGAAAACTGGCAACTCGAATTCTTGAAATTGACCGGGGGCGAATTTTCGACTGGTCCTGTGATTACGACAGTTTTCTCGAACGAAAAGACGCCGCATTAGCGGCCGAGGAAAAACAGAATGCTTTATTTGACAAGCGACTCGCTGAAGAAGAAGTGTGGATTCGAAAAGGCATCAAAGCTCGCCGAACTCGAAATGAAGGACGCGTTCGGGCATTGAAAAAAATGCGGGTTGAAAGGAGTGAACGACGCAAAAAGCTCGGCACATCCAATCTCCAGATCCAGGAAGCCCAGCGCAGTGGCGCATTGGTCGTGGAATGCAAAGACGTTAGCTTCGCCTATGAAGATAAAACCATCTTCTCCAACTTCACAACCTCCATCATGCGTGAAGATAAAGTTGGAATCATCGGGCCAAACGGCGCCGGGAAATCGACCCTGCTGAAAGTCCTACTTGGCTTGGCCCGTCCTACCGGTGGCAGTATTAAAACGGGTACCAACCTGGAAATTGCTTATTTCGATCAATTACGAGAGCAACTCGATGGCGAAGCAACTGTTCAAGAGAACGTCGGTGATGGTTCTGATTCAATACTCATCAATGGAACCAAGAAACACGTACTCGGATATCTGCAAGATTTTTTATTCGCTCCGGAACGTGCAAGAACTCAGGTGAAGTTTCTTTCGGGTGGAGAACGCAACAGAATCTTACTCGCTAGACTTTTTGCCAAACCAGCGAACGTAATTGTCCTCGACGAACCGACCAACGATCTTGATGCGGAGACACTCGAATTGCTGGAAGAGAAATTGGTTCAATTTACAGGAACCGTGCTAATGGTCAGTCACGACCGGGCATTTCTGAATAACGTTGTCACCAGCACACTCGTTTTTGAAACGGATGGATTAAGGGAATACGTTGGTGGATTTGACGATTGGCAACGTCAGGCACAGAATCGTGCGCGAATGCTGGAGCAACCTGACAGCGCACCAAAAAGCAAAACCAACGTGAAGGCAAAACCGAGTAAACCGGAGCAACGCAAAAAGCTGAGCTACAAAGAAAAACGCGAATTTGAACAATTACCGGCGACAATTGAACAGCTGGAAACTCAAATCGCTGAAATACATACTCAAATGGGATCTCCAGAGTTTTATCAAAAACCGGGGGCTGAAATCTCCAAAATACAAACCAATTTGACAACTCTTGAAACGGAATTAAACGCCGCGTATCTACGTTGGGAAACGCTCGATCAGATTGCCTCTTCTTAAACCGCCGTCGGCATCCTCCAAATTCACTCAAGACCGTCAAAACCCAGCGACCATGGCTTTCTTCGACCATTCAATCAAAGCCACGACCGTGCATTTACACTGCCCTTGAATCTCGTGTAAACTCGAGTATTAACGAATAATTCTTTCATTTGACTTGAGGTCAACCGTGCACTCGATTACCCGACCAATGCTGCTCCTGCTATCGGCCATCTTCATCCTCACTGCGAACGCAAACGCTCAGCAAAGTTCTGAAGACATCTCGAAGAACCTGACCAAGTATGTAACGGTAAAGCTGGAGGCTGACCTTAGCCACCTGTCCGCCAACCAGAAAAAGATGATTCCATTATTAATTGAAGCCGCCTCCGAAATGGACAAAGCTTTCTGGAAACAAGCTTATGGAGATCCAACGGAACTCCAGCGAACGGTGACATCGGAAGCTCTGAAAAAGCATATTCAAATCAACTACGGCCCTTGGGAGCGTCTACAGGAAAACCGTCCGTTCATTTCCGGTCAAAAGGCTAAACCTCTGGGATCTAATTTCTACCCAAGTGATATGAGTAAAGAAGAGTTCGAAGCTGCTGTAAGTGCTGCCCCGGATCTCAAGAATTTGTACACCATGGTTCGCAGAAGACAAAAGACCAAAGAACTGTACTCCATACCCTATAGCGATTACTTCCAATCAGAATTTGAAGCGGCTGCGGCCAAACTACGGGAGGCAGCCGAACTAGCCGAAGACGATGGATTTAGAGCTTATTTACTAGCGAGAAGCGAAGCCCTTTTAAACAATCAATACCAGCCAAGCGACTTTGCCTGGATGGATATGAAGTCAAACGACATCGATATTGTGATCGGTCCGATCGAAACTTATGAAGATCAACTCTATGGTTACAAGGCAGCTTGTGAGAGTTACGTGCTGATCAAAGATTTATCCTGGAGCGAACGCCTTACCAAATACGCAGCAATGCTACCGGAGCTCCAAAAAGGACTCCCCGTCGCAGATAAATACAAACAGGAATCGCCAGGGACTAATTCCGATCTCAATGCATATGACGTTATTTATTATGCCGGCGATTGCAACTCAGGGTCAAAGACAATTGCAATCAACCTACCCAACGACGAAGAAGTGCAACTTAAGAAAGGCTCCCGCCGCCTACAATTAAAAAATGCAATGCAAGCTAAGTTTGATCAGATCCTCGTTCCCATTGCAGAACTGTTGATCGTCCCAGATCAACAGAAACATATCACATTCAATGCTTTCTTCTCAAACACCATGTTCCATGAGGTCGCCCACGGACTTGGAATCAAAAATACGATCACGGGAAAAGGAAGAGTCCGCGAAGCCTTAAGAGAAACCTCCAGCGCCCTAGAGGAAGGCAAAGCGGACATTTTAGGACTCTACATGGTTTCCAAATTGCTGGAAAATGGAGAGATCACAGAGGGCACTCTTGAAGACTACTACGTGACCTTCATGGCGGGTATTTTCAGAAGCGTTCGCTTTGGAGCGAGCAGCGCCCATGGAAAAGCCAACATGATCCGCTTTAACTTCTTCAAAGATCGGGGCGCATTTACCCGAAATGAATCAGGGCAATATCGAGTCGATATGGACAAAATGAAACTGGCAATCGCACAATTATCAGACCAGATCTTACAGCTTCAAGGCAACGGAGATTACGAAGCGGCTCGCAAGTTCGCCGACAAAATGGGATTTGTCGGGGAAATTCTGAAAGCCGACCTCGAAAGAGTCAATCAGCGTGGAATCCCGACAGACATAGTCTTCGAACAGGGAATCGAGACGTTAAACCTTAAATAACTTCAGCTCCTACCAGCCAGGATAGCCGTAGGCCGGATTGTCAACGGAGAAATCCATATCCTTCAAACCAACATTCAGCTCGATTTGAGTATAGTAATATTTCTCGATTAATGGCGGTTCGTCCGAGGGATTTTCGGGCCACCCGTAACCTTCATAGGCAACGGGAATATTCCGTTCGTCATCGATATAAATTCGTGCGATATGGAATTGAAAATGATCCCGCCTCTGCGGATGCACCGCTTCCAGTAGCGTGCAAATGCAACCATTGATATCCACTTGACGATGAATGGTCACTTGACATTCTCCGTGTTCCCGATCTGCACGGCCGATTTCCGCCATTTTGACAATCAGATTTCGGAATCCAATTTCCCAGATTGGATACCGATTTCCCTTCATCGCAATTGAACCAACAGGATCAAGATAGAATCGTTTAACATTCAACAGACCAGTGGTGTGGGCGATCAGATTCCCATCGTTCTCGCCCTCGATCCAAATTGCTTCTTGACCAGCATTTTCTTTAGGTGACAGAAACTTCGTATAGACCGAAAACGGAACCTCCGTATCTCCTACATCTACCGCGTGCCGAATTTTTACCTCCAGTTGCTTTTCGGGCTGAATTTCTCCATCAAATTCCACCTGACTGGTTAATCGCGCGCGGTAGTCGACAATATTTTCGTCGATAAACTTAATACTCTTTTCCGCAATCTCCAACAACGGATCAAATGGATGTTCGGCTTCGTCGATCGACTGTTGGTTTATTTCAGCAGTAATAGCTTGAGCGGGCAAGGAATAGCTGGACTCGTTGCCACCGGATGCTGTTTCCGTACTCACAACGACAGGTACGACCTGATTTTCGCCGCCATCAACTGCTGTCCATTGGCGGACAAACCAACCACCCACTAAAACGAGGGCTAATGTAACAGCACCAATAGTCAGATAACGCTTCGAAGACCCTCTAAGTTCAAGGGATGAGTTTCCCATAGCGCTCAAATCCAATCAACAAAATCAACTCTGAAAGCAGCGATCAATCAAAACTGGCAATCGTAAAAATGAAATAAGATCAACGTGTCGCAAATTGCTCGGCAAATTCCAGTACCCACTTATCAATCTTCGCTTTAAAATCATCCTGATCAGCTTCCAAAACATCTTCGAAGTAATTCCAATTAAAGATTTCCTTATCCCGAATCGTTCCTTTTCCAGCAATATTCACGACATTGAATTCATTAGGTGGACGCACGGTCAATTCGACCCTGCTAAAGAAAGACCCCGCTCGCCCATCCGGGCCGCGATCGATGTCATTTCTTGAAACAGCGCCCCCCCACCCTTTGGCACCGTAAATTGTTTCATAATCAAAACCTGGAAAATGCTGCGCTAACTTCTTCAAGCAAGCTTCGATATGGTCGGACAGGTTCAAACGAAATTCGTTTTGTCGATTACGGATATCTTCTTTGCTTGCCTCGACCTTCTTTTGAGCGTTAGCCCTGGCGGAAGTACGCTCTTGGCCTCGCTGAATCGCCCGTTGAAGTTTATCTTCAAAATCCATGAGTAATATATTCAGTCTATATTTCAATTCAAAACAGAAAGCGTCGCCATTGGAAAAGCCCCAAACTGCTTGACGCTAATACTACAAAAACTCTGCCCAAAGACTCTGCATTATTTTTGTCCGTCAGTCTTCTTCTCAGAATCCTTAGGCTTTTTATTAACGAATTGAGCCAAATCGGAAAATGACCGCATTGGTTCATCGCCCTTGAGCATTTTGTCAGTAATCGGCTTGACCACCTTTGGCTTCGCTTTTTTGGTAAAGCTCTTCTTATTAAACGCACCTTTGCTGTAACCGGGGCGATTGGCCGATCTCCCTTTACCACCACCATACTTGTTACCGTACTTACCGGGCTTTCTCGTACCGGCAGAGGATGTTCCCGCCTGACGATCCGTCGCTCCACCTTTCGAATCCCCCCGTGATTCAGAAGGCTTACCGCCGCGACCTCGACGACCAGAAGGCTTTTTGCTTCCCGGTCGAATCGCCGTCAATTTAACGCGCCGACGGTCTGCATCAATTTCACTTACCCAAACTTTCAACACGTCGCCGACCGAAAAGAAACGATGCGGGTCTTTAATGAAGTGATTTGATAGTTGACTGACGTGAACCAATGAACTCTCGCCCAGCCCGATATCCACAAAGACGCCAAAGTCAACGACATTGACAACCTGTGCATCCAACTGCATCTCTGACTTCAAATCGTCTACTTTAATGATGCCACGTCGAAAGATTGGCTTATTAACCTTGTCCCGTGGATCCCACTGCGGGCGTTTAAGAGCGAGCAAAATATCTCGCACCAAAAGCCGGCCGGCAGCATGCTGATCCGCAAGCTCCTGAACGTCCAGTTCATTGATTTTCTTCAAAAGTTCTTTACGGTGGGCAGACCGTTTTTCTCGCTCCGCCTGCAACTGAACAATCGCCTTTTCCGCCTCAGCCTTTTGCGCCTCAGCCTTTTCCGTTTCAGCCTTTTCCGTTTCAGCCTTTTCCGTTTCAGCCGTTTCCGTTTCAGGAGTATCCGTTTTAGATTTCTCGGCAACACTCGTTTGAGGCTCACCTTCGCCGGCTTCTGACGCCGCCTCAACTACCGCCGTCTCTGTCGTAGCGGTCTCGGCGGCTGCAGCCAATGCCCTCGCTTTTCCATAGGCGATCTCTCGGGCAAAGAAATCTTCGATCGAAACACCAATTCGGGTAAGAACATCTTCCGCGATGCTATAACTCTCAGGGTGAATCGACGTGCAATCCAGTGGAGAATCACCTCCATGAACACGCAAAAAACCGGCCGCCTGAACAAAGGTCGCATCCCCAAAGCCGCTGACCTTCTTCAAGTCGTCACGATTCTCAAATCGACCGTGCTCCTGTCTATATTCCACCACCCGCCGCGCGGTTAGAGAGTTCAAGCCAGAAACGTATTTCAATAGTGACGGACTGGCCGTATTTACATCCACCCCGACTTGATTCACACAAAAGCGAACGACTTCATCAAGCGATTCACTCAAGTGCTTAGCTTTGACGTCGTGCTGATACATCCCCACGCCGATATTTGCAGGACTGATTTTAACCAGCTCAGAAAGTGGATCTTGCAAGCGCCGCCCGATCGAGACCGCACTTCGAATCGATGGTGACAGATCAGCGTGCTCCACTCGGCCAATCTCACTGGTCGAGTAAATACTCGCACCGGCTTCGTTAACCATCGTGTAAGTCGTTTTCAAATCCTGTAGTTCGTCAGCAATTAAATCCGAAACTAACTGCTCTGTCTGACGACAGGCAGCACCGTTACCAATCGCAATCAAATCCACGTGATGCTGCTTTACCCAGACGGCGAGTTTTTGCTTGCTCTCATCGCGACGCGTCTGGTTACCAACAACAAACACGTGCCCTGAATCAAGTAGATTCCCCGATGCATCTAACACAGCAACCGAACAACCACGCTTGAATCCAGGGTCAATCGCCATCACCTTCCGATTCCGCATCGGAGGCTGCAACAACAGGTTCCGCAAGTTATTCGCAAAAACCTCAACTGCATGCTGTTCGGCTACCTCGGTCAGTTCACGGCGAATTTCACGCTCCAAACCCGGTTGGATCAAGCGGCATAGCGCATCATTGGAGCATTTAAGTAAAAACTCACGGAAAGGATGGTCTGCCGGCACCAAGATGGAGTCCGCCATTACCGAAAGCGCATCACCTTCAACCAATATTTTCACGCGCAGATTGCCTGACCTCTCACCGCGATTGATCGCCAACACCCGATGATGCGGGAGTTGCTTTATTGGCTGGGCAAAATCTTTATAGTCCTTGAACGGATCCTCAACCGGCTTTTTCTTTTTCTTCTTCTTTTTCTTCTTCTTTGGCTTGGGAGCCAACTCTGTCTTCGCTGCGTCGACCGCTGAACCAGCGGCATTCTCACTCACTGCCTCGACGGCAACACCCGCGCTTCCTTCTTCGCTGGACGTTGCGACCTCATCCGATGATTCATTTGTGCTCGGCGGCTCAGCGGGCGCTGGATCAGCAACCTCTGTTTCCGCTGCAACAATCTGCGCCTCCTCCGCAACCACCGCTTCCCCCTCAACGGGAGCAACGACAGCTTCCTCTTTCTCCGCTTCCTCGTCCGAGCGTCTTTCAGAAGCGCTCTCGGATGGGTTTTCAGTCTCCGTGGTCGATTCCGCCGGAGCTGAATCTGGAACCGCTTTTAAAGGTGTCGCAACTTGGACGGCTGGATCCGAATCCAGTTTTTGCTGTTGCTTGCTCGCGTCCTGAATTGTCGGTGACTCACTGGTCGGCGCGGTTTCACTGGCTGCTGCTGTCTCATCTGCTGCCGAAGCCACTGAGCTCGGTTCGGACTTTTGCTCCGGCTTGACGATTGACTCGGCCGCGAGCTTTCCATCTGACCACATGATCCGGCGCAGCTTGCTCCGCAGTTCATCGTTTCCGCTGAACTTCTCGGCCAGTATATCCCCTACTCCTTTGATGACATCGTCGACAGATTTCAACCCCTTATCAACCCGCACAAACTCTGTCGCCCGTGTGGCAATCTCAACATCAGGAGAGTTTGCCTGCAAGATATCATCGGCAAGCGGTTCCAATCCTTGCTGTCTTGCTAAAGCAACCCTGGACTGTTTCTGAGGCTTAAACGGAAGATACAAGTCTTCCAACCGGCGACTCGTTGTCGCCTTGTTGATTTGCAATGCCAGATCTTCGGAGAGACTTCCCTGCGATTCGATGGACTTCAGTACAAATGTTTTTCTCTCTGCCAGAGCACGAAGTTGGCCCACTCGCTGTTTGATCGCTAAGACCTGCTGTTCATTGAGCCCACCGGTCAGATCCTTTCGGAAACGAGTTACGAATGGAATCGTGTTTCCAGCATCAAGCAACTCGACGGTCTTCGCAATCTTCTCGGGTGGAAGTTTCAAATCCCGCGCTACAATGGAAAAATCAATTTTCAGGGGATCACCTGACGGATCATCCCCTTGTGTTGGAAGCTCTGGCAATCTCTTAATCCATAAAAAGTCTTAGAAATGGCACGTCTGCCATTAAGAACGAATACCCGCAGTTTATCATGCCGAGCCAACCGATGAACAGGGGCAAACGAGACTTCGCGCACGTTCTGCAAAATTCACAATTGAGTACCAGCGCAGGTTCGAATCGTAAACTGGGACCCCAAGTCCGAATCGCAACCCCCAAAACCAAACCACGCGCCCGCTTTGAGAATCACCACAACCCTGCGCCCCTTGGTTCTAAAACTCCCCCAAACCCCCTCAGCGGCGGTTCTATGCCGTATTGTCGAGCCCGAATGAGAGTCACTTCAAATCGCTACAACCTGTACCACAGTCCCATCCTTGCCGGGGTAAAGCTAACGGTTGAGGTTTTGCGTCCAACTTGAAGAGTTTTTTAGATTTCCACTCGCAAATAACCAACATTTTGACAGATTTCCGTAGACGAACTAATCCATCATGCCATGGCAACCGCAAATCCAAAAGCCAACCTTCACTCGCTCGAAGACAAACAAAAAGCCCCCGCGGCGTTCGTCTCAGACTCGATCGCCATCGGTTTGGCATTTGCGCTGATCCTCACCGTCAGCCAACGCGCCATTGGATTTGGACGTGGACTACTCTTCTGCCGATTAATGACCGATCAGCAACTCGGACAGTGGTCAATGGCATGGAGCTATCTCATGCTGTTGGTTCCTTTTGCCGTTATCGGATTGCCCGGATGTTTTGGCAAATTTACAGAGCACTATCAGCAAAGGGGACAACTTAGAACCTTTTTGTTACGAATTGCGACCATTAGTTGTTGCACGACCTTAGCAATTTCGATTTTGATATTTATCTTCCCAAGCATTACGGCTCAACTACTTTTCCGAGACCCGTCACAAATCGTTTTGGCTTGGTATCTTGGAATTGCAATTATTGCAGTCAGCGCGTTTAACTTTGTCGGCGCCCTTTTAGAATCTCTTCGCCAGGTTCGTGTGGTGACCATAGCTCGATTTATTTCTGGTATCACATTCGCCGTAGCCGGAGTATTACTTTTGCTTTTTTGGCAAAACAAAGCCTCCGCAGCTACATTCGCATTTACGATTTCCTGCCTTGTAGGAATGCTTCCTGCCATTTGGATATTGTGGAAGCACCGCACTGGCTTACGCAATGACGGCGAAAACTTAAAACACTCAACAATGTGGAAACGAATCGCCCCTTATGCTGCCTGGATGTGGGCGACAAATCTTTTAAGCAATTCAATTGAAGTGTCTGATCGATACATGCTCTTGCATTGGTCGTCCAACTCTTCTGAAATGGCCCAGGCATCGGTAGGACAATACCACAGCGGGCGCGTTGTACCATTGGTATTGGTGAGCATTGCAGCGATGCTCGCAGGTGTACTCATCCCTTACCTTAGCCAAGCGTGGGAATCCAACAATAAAGCGAAAGCTCACCAGCAATTGAATTGGTCGTTTAAACTCATTTCCGTCTCTTTCACGGCAGCAGGAATTGGAATCCTATTCACCGCGCCCTTTTTGTTTGATTGGATTCTTCAAGGCCGATACAACGATGGCCTAGCGATTTTGCCACTGACCCTTGTTTATTGCATCTGGTTTGGATTAATGACTGTGGCTCAAGACTATTTGTGGGTCGCCGAAAAAGGAAAATGGGCAACCATGGCCAGTGGCATCGGACTACTGGTAAATGTCGTTGTCAATGTAATCCTAATACCAAAAATTGGACTACCCGGAGCAGTGATTGGAACTGCATGCGGTAACGGCGCATTAGTCGCACTGATGGTGTTGCTGAACCACCGGTTTGGCTGTTCGATGAATTCCGGCATCTGGATCTGCAGTCTACTCCCTCTAATTCTTCTGGCTAATCCGCTAATCGCGACAGGAATGTTCATCGCAATTGCGCTCGTGTGTCTCTATTCAAATTTGATTTTGAATCACGACGAAAAACAAGATTTCAAAAAGGTTTACCGCTTAGCACTCGAACGGTTTATCAAATCGGATAAAGCCAAATAGGATTGCCAAGACAAACTTTCAAATAACCCGGGATCAAGTTGACCCCGAATTGTTATCAAAAACACTCAAAAAGCGGTTATCATGCGGGGCAAAAATCCCCACAAACCTTTATTTATCAATTACTTAGAAATAAACAAGTTTTCCGCACAAGAACGGCACTGTTTGTGCGTATTAAAGAAGAGAGAGGGGAAGCAAAACAAATCAACCTGGCGGAGGAGGCTAACGATGTTACAAGATAATAAATTTGAAAGCTCACCCGATGATCGCGTCAGTAGTCACAACGATTGTCGACAGGAAACTAGTTTTAGCTGCCTAAACGATCTATCAAAATGGCTTGATATGCAACTAGAATCGCTGGAAGCAAGACACCAAGAATTTGCCACAATAAGTTCTTTGAGGGGAATGTTAAGGCGTTGATCAGGTGTTCAAATCGGTTATCAGTTCATACCCATGGCTGATGATTTTGAGGTAGTGCATTAAGCCAACTTCTTGCGCCATCACAAGCCACCTCGCTTAGGCATCTCCACTCGTAGCCTCTGCTTTGGACATTTCGTACCGCCTCAAAAGGTCGACGGTCTTCTCCTCTCCAAGTACGCCCTCTAAGTTGACGTAAGGCCTCGAACCAAGCACTTTACTTTTTCGCTCGCCCTGAGCCCGCCCCACTCTGCCGCAAACCTGGCAACGATCAGCATCACCCGACATACTCATTTTACATTCCGGGCAATGCGAGTTAATTACCCATGTCAATCCATCCGAGTGTCCTGGCGGCACCAACTCAACACTCAACGCCAAATCGAATTTTAGACATCGATCCACGGCATATCGGAGTTGGATGACCTCACTGATCTCGGGAAGACTTGCACCAGATTCCAGACAGCGTTTGTTAATGCACTCGAGTAATTCCGCAAGCGTGCTGAGCTGCTGTCTATCGAATCCCCCATCTCTCCACACACCAAACCAACGCGGGGAAGTCAGCGGAAACAAATCAGGTTCAACCTCTAAGGTAAGCTCATCGAAAGCCTGTTCCAAGAGATCGACAAAGTCAAAACGACCTGGTTGATAAATTGAATAACTTTCAAGATTTTCAAAATCTACTGATGAAGTTTGTAATGTCTCAAAATCAAAACCGCTTGTCGCCGCAAGCACGCCGTAACAGCCTGCCCAGGCCGTTGAACGAAAATCAGAAAGCGCGTTCGCTGGACACTGTTGGCAAGTCTTTGAAACAAAATCCGGTTCTCCTAGAGAAGCGAGCACTTCATTCTTATGAAACCCTCGAGCTCTTTCCGGTACGCTGCTGACCGCATCGGGATGTATGCAGTAATCTTCAAACACTCGCGTTTCAGCTGTGGCCCGCGAGAATTCACGCACTCCACGCAGTTGCCGGAATGTACGATCGGGCAAATTTTTTCCTTCCGCATCGCGTAATGGACAATCATACGAAATAGCCCACCGAACGAATTGAGGCGTAGGTCCGTAAATTGCGACACTGCGTCTCACGCCTCTGTCCTCGCACTAGAATCTCAAATCTCGCAAACTCAACTACAAAGATGGAACGCAACCTTCATGATTGAAGAACCGGTTAAGCCACGCGGATCCCTCATCAAATTAATGTCGAAAGTGACGATTACCTGCGAATACCATTGCAATTCCATGCTCATTGCATGCATCGATCACCTCCTGATCACGCACACTGCCGCCCGGTTGGATGATGGCAACCACACCCGCCGCGGCAGCAACTTCAATCGAGTCGGCGAACGGGAAAAAAGCATCTGACGCCAAAACCGAGCCTTGCGAACGCTCTCCTGCCTTTTTGATGGATATTTCTACAGCATCCACCCGGCTCATTTGCCCCGCCCCGACGCCTACCAGCGAGAGGTCTTTCGAAAGGCAGATCGCGTTGGACTTAATATACCGAACCATATCCCATCCAAAACGCAATTCAGCCATCATGGCATCGTCCGGCTTAGTATCGGTGGGCACGGTCCATTTCGACGGATCATCAGGCTGGTTATCAACATCCTGAACCAGCATTCCTCCGAGAAGATACCTTGCCTCCCAAGCCGGCTTTGCTGGTGCAAGCTGCCCTACCTTCAGAAGCCGAACATTTTTCTTCCATTTGGGTTTGGTCGTCAAAATTGTCTGAGCCGCGCTACTAAAGTCCGGGGCAACAATCGCTTCAATAAAAAAGTCTCCTGCGGCAAGAAACTCAGCCGTGGTCTCATCCAATTCACGATTGATACCAATCACACTACCAAAGGCACTGACCGGATCACCCGCAAAAGCTTTTCGACAAGCATCCACTAGCGTCTCTCCCGTCGCCGCGCCGCAAGGGTTATTATGCTTAATCACAGAACACGCTGGGCCTTCCTGATTTCTTACGATTGCCAACGCACTGTCGAGATCAAGAAGATTGTTGTAAGACAATTGCTTTCCATTGAGCTGCCTTGCATTTACCAAATTAGCATCCCGACAATCACCCACACTATAAAGGGCTGCTTTTTGATGACTGTTCTCGCCATACCTTAAATTGTCTTTCCGGCGAAGTACGAGCTGATAAGTCGATGGGAATACCTCTCCTTCGGTCTGCCCTGAGAAATACTCGGATATTGTCTTATCGTAGTCGGCAGTATGCTGAAACGCGTGAGCCATCAATTTACGTCGCAACCCAGTCGTCGTCATTCCCTCCGCTTCAATCTCCTCCAGAATCGCGCTGTACTGATCCGGACTACTTGCCACCGTAACAAAATCGCTATTCTTGGCAGCCGCTCTGATGAGGCTTGGTCCTCCAATATCGATTTGTTCAATCGCTTCATGCTGCAATACATTCGGACGCGCAATCGTCGCAGCAAACGGATATAAATTGACGACAACCAATTCAAAAGGATGTATCTCGTGCTCGGCAAGCGATGCCATATCGGTGTCGAGGTGGTGCCGACACAGAATCCCGGCAAAGATTTTTGGATGGAGCGTTTTCACTCGACCATCCATCATCTCCGGAAACTGGGTGTATTCAGCCACATCAATAACTGGCACACCCGAATGCTCCAGATGACGGCGCGTTCCGCCGGTGCTGTAAATCTCCACCCCCGAGTTCACCAATCCTTGCGCGAAATCGACGATGCCAAGTTTATTGCTCACGCTAATCAGTGCGCGCTTAATTTTAGGAGAATTCATTTCAATAACCGTGCCTGCGAAATATTATCCAATTGGACGAGGGATTCACCCCATCGCTAAAAGAAAACTATTAAATTAGTCGATTCCCAACAACATTTTCACTTGGCCGCGGCGAATCAGTTCGCAACCATGAGAACAAATCTTTGACCCCAATCGGGAAAGATTGTTAAACAACCACTCGCTTTTTTCAACCGGCCTTGCTAAATAAAATCATTCCCTATCGATCACTCGATTAACGAAATTCAACTCAACCTGAGCCACTAAACTTTTTCGCGATTGTGATCACCGTCAATCAGGAATGCCACTGGCCAATGCCTCCCTTGCGAACCTAAGTACGCAGTTTGCAGATTCATACTGCCTTGCAACCCTTTCGAGAGAGTGCAACTTGAGACGATGGGTTGAACAAATCCGAGTTTCTTGCCCCGTTCGCATTGCAACAGCAATAAAAATATGGCCGTCCGTTTCCAGCGGAGCATCCGGCCCAAGATGCCCCGTTATCGCAACCGAACAAGTAGCCTCGGTCGTTCGCCCTAATACCCCCAGTGCCATTTCACTGGTGGTCTCCATTGACTCGGCAAAATGAGACGCCAAAGTAGCTGCAGAAACACCCAGCCAATCTACCTTCACAGACTCGCGGTAGGTAACCGCCGAACCACACAACCATTGCGATACACCGGGAACCTGAGCGAGAAGCCCCGCCGCTAAACCCGCCGTACAACTCTCAGCCATTACTAGACGATCAGTCTGATTAACCTTCAGTTGCTCCACCAACGCCCGAGCCGACTCCTGCGTTGCCAGTAAAAATTCACTATATCCGCTCATCGCACGAATTACCTTTTTAGCCTTCGCACTTCTTCTCGCAATTCATCCATTTGCCGATGAAAGTCTTCCATTCTTTCCATCATCTCATGCAACAGGGACTCTAATTCAGCTGACTCACGACCGTGTGACTGATGCCTCTCGTTCTCTAATTCGCCGATTTGATTTTCAACCTGTTCCCCTAAATCATGCAAACCAGCTTCGTGTAAGTGCTCCGCTGCCGCGACCAGATGGTGCATCCTATGCTCCCATTCATCGCCGTCAGAATCGCGGTGATGCCGAACCGCCTCATCTCGACGACCTTCAAACTCGTCGTGCCTTCGCCGGTCGCCGGCGTGCTCCCTTGACTCACGATGAGCATCCGCTTTTTCTTCGATCACCCTCTCAATCCGTTCAAGCTCTTCTCGAATCTCATTGGCCTCTCGGTCGGAAACGCCCCGGCGAAGAATCGATCGCAACTCTTCTCGCTCCCGTTGCAAATCATCAATCTCATTCCTTGAATCAACTTGACGTCTCGATCGAAACCTTTCATCCCCGGAATCCTCACCCAGAGTTCTTCTCATTCTGTTGACCGCACCCATCACGCGCCTCGACTCTTCAACCTCGCCATTCTCTTCTAACTCCCTTGCTTGTGCGTATAGCTCTTCCATTTTCCTGACTTGATCGTCTCTTTCCTGGGCACCAAGACTCAAAACCGGAACCATCAGAAACACAATCAAAGCACTCGTAAACAACTCAATCTTGGCCATCGCTCTTTCCTTACAATATGTCTAGGGTCGGCAAACCAACATCACCGATCCCAAGAATCGGTTGCCGAACTCCTCTATCGTAACACTTTCAACTTGCGCATGCATTTTTCTTGAGGCACGCCCTTAAAATTTAGTAAAAGACCAGAAAGGCCAAGCACCATGCGTAGGCAGCGTTCGACTTATCCAGGTTGATCAGAAAAATCTTCGCCGGTTCGGCAGGCAATGGCAATCAACACTGCCACAACGAGCATCAAAACCGATGCGACAATGTAAGGCAAAAACACAAACGCCTTCAGCATGGGGATCCCAAGGGCAGATCCAAAAATCCTGGCCATCGCACTTACACTCTGGCTCACCCCAAGCGCTTTCCCTTGCTCCTTCGGATCCGACCAACGGGAGACAAGCGAATAAAGACTTGGCTGCATACAGCTATACCCTGCAACCACTACGGCTAAAGCTGCAAATAGCCATTGAACCGATGCAAGCTTCACCGAGTAAGCGAGAATCCCAAATCCAACCAATTCAATGATTGCTCCACCAACCGCCAGATTCTTCTCAGAGATTTTCTTGGACAATCGCCGAACCAAGCCGCCCTGAACTACCGCAACCATAAAGCCGATCATTGCAAAGGTTAAACAAACTTGCTTGAACGAGAAATTAAACGGCGCCTCTTCAAACGACTTGGAACCCTTGATCAACATGCTCAGTGTGGTCTCAAAGTTCGCAAAAGAAAAAATACAAACGAAAAAACCAAGCAGCAGGTAAGTCATTGCAGGATTGCCAACCGCAGTTTTCCACGCACTTAAATCAAACCACGCGCGAGTATTTCCCGATTTACCCTGACCAGGTTGATGTGATTCCGGGAGACGAAAGATTGCCAACAAAAGAGCAACAGCAGAAAGACCGGCTGCAACAAATCCCGGCCCCGCACCCGGGTCACCAAGCTGACTGACTTCGGCCCCTGCTTCTACCGCGATCTCCTGCGGCACGGCAAAATAGGCGAACAGCGGGCCAAGCGTAAATCCGAGACCAAACGCTATCCCAATCAAAGCCATGCCCCGCGTTCGATTCTCCTTGGTAGTCGTATCAGCAATGTAGGCCTGCGCGGTCGGGATCGTTGCCCCTGCAACACCAGCACCGATTCGTGTCACAAACAATCCGAATAGACTTTGGTATATAGCCGCAATACCAAACAGCGTATAAAACACGACGCTTCCCGCTAAGCCAATAATGATGACCGGACGGCGCCCAATTCGATCAGAAATCGCCCCCCAAATCGGCGCGAAAATAAACTGCATGATCGAGAAACAGGCCATCAGCATGCCAATGACGATTCCACTCGGGTCCGTTCCAAAAATGTCCGCATACAACGGCAGCAAAGGAAGGACAATTCCAAACCCAAGCAGATCAATAAAGACCGTTAAAAAAATAACGCCCAGCGCACCCTTAGAAGCACTGCGAACTTCAGCAACATCCCCATCCTTTAAATCCGGCTCGTTGGTTTCTTGGTTTTGTGACATGAATTTTTTGGGTTTAACGCTGTAGAGATTTCATTTAACGATAACGAACCACAAGGCCGTTGCGAAGTGGCTTACCGGTTCCCACTACCAACATTTTATAAAGATTTAGCAAGTCACTGATTTGAACGATTTGCAATCCACCCTTGAGCAACAGCCTACACGCTTCACGTTCTTGCACCGCTCACTTGCAAGACGGACAGTTAAAACCGCCTCACCCTAACAAGGACGCAACGCGTCAAGAATGAATCGACATTCCACCTTCGCTTTTAACAAACACCACTCTTGCAAGATCGCCTGCCAAATCGGTCATTCGCTGATGGAACTCCTCTCCTTCACCTTCTTCCGGGATCGCCATTCCCATGAATACAATTGCTGCAGAACGAGAGGTCGCCTGAATTGCAGCGACCGCATTCTCAGAGACAACAACGTGAGGCGTGGCAACAATTCGCGCGTTATCAATTAACCCGGTCAGATGATTCAATACCTCATCGCGCCCCGCTTCGTTTTCAATCATTCTCAAAAGTCGAATTGGACGAGATCGCCACCTTTGGTTTTGAGCCAACAAATGAGCCAGCAAAAGCATCAACTCACCATTTTGATTTCCCCGCCACCAAACATCGATCGTGCCCAACGGCACTGTCCTTGGATCTACCTCAAGCGCCGGTTCGTTGAACCGCATTGCAATCACGCTTCGCTCTAGCGCGTGAATACTTCTGAGCGTCGTGGAAAACGGCACTATTTTATCTGCGTTATTTGGCCAACCAAGCAGCACGGTATTGGGACGCAGAGCTCCAAGCCCATGCGTCTGAACAAGTGATTCCATTCCAGCAGCGATCGTCGGTGCAGCCACGACCGCAGGGAAGGCCTCCAGCTTTTGCTCCTGAATGAACGTGTTTAAAATTCTCTCCTGACTTTGCAAGCGTTCGAGCCGGTTCTCAACGTCCCCTTGAATCACATAACCCAAGGTTAAGACACCATGCCCGGCGGTGAACCAGTGGCCATACAATGCCAACTGCGGTCGCTCCCACGACGCACCGCTAAACGCCAAAATAATTGGCCGCCAGTTTTTAGGGTGATGCAGTTCTTTCTCGAGTTTCAGAAGATTTTTCCGTGTTCTCTCAAATAACAAGCCTCTGTTGAGATCTCCCCATCGCGTTTCAACCTCTTTCTGACTGATGTAGAGATACACGCAGGCCATTCCGAAAATTGCGACCACCGCCCAAACCCAGTTAATCAAAAACATCACCAGCAAACAACCAATGGCACCCGCCAATGAAGTCGACCAATGACTGTATCGAAATCTTGGGCGATAACTCGGGTTCTTGGTAATGGCTTCATAAAAGGTCGCAAGGTTTAACAGGCCGTAAGTCAGCATGAAAAACATTGTGATCAAAGGCGCAATCGCGTTTAGATCCGCTACCAACAATATCGCGGCCTGCGAAATAATAAACGTCAAAACTGTCGCGCGCCTTGGCTCGTTTGATTCTCCGCTTCCCGTCGCGAACGGGCGAAGATTCTGAAAAACACCGTCCTTCGCGAATGCCTGAAGAATCCTCGGTGCTCCCATCATGCTACCCAGAGCACTAGAGAGTGTTGCTGCAAATACTCCAGCAGTTATTAAAAATGGAACCGCTGAGATATCGGCAATCACAAGAGATTCACCATCGAGATTCGAAAGCACACTCGCTTCCCTCGCCCCGCCCATCAATAACGCCAAACTAAAATAAATAGCTCCCGTAAACACAATCGACAGCAAAGTACCAACGGGAATCGCTTTTGATGGATCACGAAGATCCCCTGACATATTCGCACCCGCCATGATTCCGGTTACCGCAGGAAAGAACAAGGCAAACATAGTAAAGATTGATTCTTTGGGCGGATCCGAATACCGACTGGCCCAGTTACCACGGAAGACCCCAGTATCAAAGTCAGGAATCGCCCCGGCGTAAAACGAACCAAGTGAGGCTAGCAAAATTGCCAGAATGAAATACTGTAATCGGATCGTCCACCCGGCGCCTCGAAACACACACCCGAAAACAAAAACATTACAAATAGTTGCGATTAGTAGACTGGATTGACCGGGCAAAACCGACGCCACCACCGCTTCCGAAAAACCAATCACATACATCGCGACGGAAATCGCCTGCGCTACAAAAAAGACTAAGCCGATTGCTCCGCCAAATTCGGCACCGAGACTTCGACTAATCAAAAAATAGGCCCCACCGCCTTTGACTTCCGTGTTGGTGACAATTGCCGACAAAGAAAACGTCGTCAAAAGCGTGATCAGTGTGGCTGCACCAATGATTATCAACGTCTCAAAGACACCGGCTCGCCCGACGACATAGCCGAACCTCAGGAACATAATTACGCCCAGAATCGTCAATGTGCAAGGCGTAAAGACGCCTCCGAACATTCCAAAACCAGGCTTAAAATTGTTTAGCTTGTCGTTAACGAAACTAATTCCTAAGAAAACTGATACACCGCAACAACCAAACGCTTCATCAACCGACCGCTACATCTATCCAAAAAGGATTCCAACTTATTAAAAAATGACCACGTAGTCACGAGAGCTCAATCACGGAAACGATGTCCAGCGCTCGCCGGTTTCATCCTAACAGATTTAATTTCTAGACAGCAACCAAGCGAACTCTCAAAACAACGACTCCCGGCAATTTCAACCCGTTTTTCAATTATGTTTTGCGGCTCTGCCGGACTTATCAGATTAAAGAGATTAATATCTAATACTCCCCCAACCGACTCAAACACCGACCCGTCTTCCTCAAACTCCTTTTTCGCTTGCCGCTTCATGCAGATCCTCAATAGCCTCGTGCCGATTTTTTCTGTCATTCTGTTGGGTGTCATCCTGCGGCGTCGAAACTTTCTCACCCACGAAACCACGCAAGCGTTCAACCGATTCGCTTACTTCGTAGCACTGCCCGTATTTTTATTCCATAAAATCGGGACGGCTCCCACCGGCGACGGCCTGGCTAACCGCTACATGATGACCTTACTTGGAGCGACCCTTGCGACCGTTTGCCTCAGCTGGATCGTCATCCAAATTGGTAAAATCGACCGGAATGCTCGAGGTACATTTATACAAGCGGGTTTCCGAGGGAACCTTGCGTTTATTGGACTTCCGTTAGTCATCTTCACTACACACGATTTACCAGCGGCTCAACAATTGAAACTAGAGTCGGCTGTCCTTATCGCCCTTCCTCCGGTCGTAATTTTTTACAACGTCGCTTCCGTTACCGTTCTGTCCATCTACTCGACTTCTACCAAGCAACTTAAATCGTGGCGGAAAGTCCTTTTTAACATTTCAACCAACCCGCTTTTGATTGCTTGCCTATCGGGACTTATCGTTCAACGTACTGGACTTGGTATCCCCACCGCCTTTGGGCGAACCTGCGAAGTTATCGGAGCTTCCGCATTTTCAATCGCACTCGTTGGCATTGGTAGCCAACTGGCTTCGATTTCCGTGGCTGGCAAATGGAGCGAATTGCTTACAACAAGCATTATCAAAAACGCGGCCTGCCCAATCGCAGGTTGGATAATCGGAGTGTGCATTGGGCTTTCGGGAACCGAACTGCAAGTGATTCTGATCATGTGCGCCACACCGACCGCCGTCAGCAGTTTTATCCTGGCCGATCAGATTGGAGGCGATGCAAATCAGGCGGCCAGCACAGTAGTCGTCGGAACCGCCTGTTCGTTCGTCACTCTCTCGGCCCTCCTGATGTTTCAGTTTTAGAAAACTCAAGCCGGCCAAACTCCATTACTTAAATGGATCGTCATCGGCGGCATTTCCGCCGCCACCGAACGGATTGTCCTGTGGACGCGGAGCACCAAACGGATTGTCCAGATTTTCACCGCCTTTTTTCGGCAACGCGAAAGGATCATCCACTTCGTCTTCCTTCGTTTTACCACCATTTTTTTCGTATTCGACGAGTTCATTGGAATGGAAAAACGGGATTCGACTATCAATCTCACGAAGGCACTGGATCATCCCACGATCGGAAACAACGTACATGCGATCGCTGATCATATTAGGAAGAACACTTTGCACCCCCCCAATTTCGACCTTACTTAAGATTGCACCAGAGTCCTGGTCGATCACGCATAGATCACCAACACTGTCGAGCACATACATGTTGTCTTTTCCAGCACCAACATAGCTACCGATATTCTGAAGCGGCTGCTCCCACCCAGGAGCGTCTTTACCCGATTCTGGTATTAATTTGAACATTTCGTTGTTACTGTTGATCACGTAGACATGGTCATTCAGCAAAATCGCCGATTGTGAAATACCGAAACCGGTCGAAACCTGCCAATCAATAACACCCCTCGGCTCGTTCACTGCATAAACGAAGCCATCGAGCGAAGTCACGTAAAACATGCCGTCGCTATAGGCCGTTGCACTCATGATTGCGTCATCAGATATCAACTGATACGCAACACCTTTACTCTGGGTGTGGAGACCAGCGACCGTCAGACGTCCCTTACTATTCGGCCATGAAACAGAATAATCAGTTACCAGGGGACGCGCCGTAGAAATCCCGCTCGAAACGAGCACCTGTGAATTCTGCCCTTTGTCCTCAAGAGAAAACGACTCAAGTCGACCATTCAGCAACGGAACATAGATTGCAGTTTCCGTAATCTCCGGAGATGTACTTGGAGCAAATCGACACTTGCCCGACCAAACGATTTTCCCTGTAGACGCTTCAAGACAATAAACCATCAACCCATTGATTGCTGCGACAAAGTCATTACTCGCCGCAACTCCGATGCTCGGCAAACGCGGATCTCCAATGCTCGAAGTCCACTTTGTCTCGCCTGTGTCAGCATCCACCGCACTGACCACAGCGTTTGAACCCAACGTGTAAATGGTTGTCTGCGGTAGCGTATATTCCGAAATTTTGATTTCGACATCTTCCACTCCATCGTTCGCAAATTCAGCTTTGAGAACTTCAGAACGGACTTGCAGGTACTCTCGAGCACCCTCGACGCCAAACGGTTTCCCAAACGAATTCAGCGTATTTTGTGATATCCGCTCCCGGAAATTGTTGGCCTCTAAAGTGAAAAAAGTGGTCGGTTTATTTTCGTCGACATTGATTTGCCAATCAGCGAGACCGCCGTTGATCCCAACACCACTGTGGGTGAACCAGTCAACGGTCAGACCTGCTCGTTGAATAACGGCACTCGATGTCACTCCGTCGTCTGCTCTCAGACCACCGACAAGACAGACGAATGCAACCCCCAACAGCAACAGGTCGCTCACACTTTTCCTAATCGTAAATCTCATTCTTTTTCACTCCGAGTCTTATCAATCGCGCACCAGCATCGGCGGAAACCTCTGCCCAAATAGCGCAGATTTAAGTCCCTCTATTCTATCAGCCTATTTAATAATAGGTCGTAAAAATCGACCAACGTTTTGGCAGTTCAGCTGAATCTTTCCGGTACAGTATCGTTGAACCCAAGGACTGTTCCAGACAAAATAACCGGAAATACCGGTTTGCCTTGGACCAAATCCAATAAACGGATGTCCAAAGAACGTTATTTTCAGGAATTCCCGCAAAACAGTTCTGAAAACGTCTTGTTAAAACGGTCTCGAGGACCGAAACCAAACTGAATTCCACGGACATTCTGTTGGGATCTGCAAACTAATCATCCCAAAATTTCGAATTCAGCCCTCTTTTCGAAGTAATTTGGCCAGCCTTTTCAAGCGAGGCCCAGTTCGAAACGAAGGGACTCGGACAAATAACCAATCGACCACCGAAATAGTGGCTGGCAAAATGGCCGCAAACGCCAATCGAGACTAGACCATTCCTATTGCGATTTTTACCATAGTCGCATCGCACTATTCAGAATTTTCAATTGTGTATAACGGGTAATTATCTCGGATGGATTTGCCAGCTGCGGAAAACGAAAAATACGCAATCCTTGATCAAGTTCTCGGGTACCTCAATTTTTCGTCGGGTAACCATGACCCTCGTTTTTTTTCAAATCTGAACGAACTATTTCTGCTTTTCGATACACCCGACCCGAAAGAAATCCCAAAGGTTCGGGAAAATGAGTTCACAGCCTCACCACACCCTTCGTTGGTGCGTCAAGTCCGAGTCGCACTCGCTGACCGGCTGGAAAAAAACAAAGACTCCAATCCTGTTTTTCGAGATGCCACACAGGCAAACCGAGTCATTGAACTTGCCTTTGACAAAATCCTACCAGCGTACCGAACCTACCATCGGGATCTTCTATTTCATCAATCCGATGAATTCCTATTCAATTCATATTTCATCGGTCGCGTCATTGAGGCCATTCTTACGCGCGATCTCCCACTTGAAGAAACGAACGAAATCGTTGAATCTTCAATCAGTGCTCTCAACAATTTCCTCGGACACCGCCCGGTCGCGACACTCGAATCACAACAGATTGAACCATATCAACACGAGTGGATTCGCCCGGTTCCAATTTACATTCAAAAGGCAGGTGTCGCCTTTGGTCGATATGAACAAATTACAAAACAGGCTCTTGAGATATTAAAGGAGACCAGTCCCCACATTCTCAGGGCGGCACATTTTGATCCGACAAAATTATCTGAACTTGCTATTGATCCACGTGCGTTTGATTTTGACCATCCAATTAACCAGCGCCCGAATCACCATTTTGGACAGTGGGATGAACACTCAATTGACGGCAACGGTTTTTTCCAACGCTTTATCGTTCACCAAGTGACGCTCGACTCACTCGTTGACCGCGCCTACGAAATGGCAGATGAAAACAGCGAACCAGAACGATTCCAAGAAGCCATGACAGAAGCCAGTGCCGTAATGGCTGGAACCATGTTGATGGCTTCCGGGATTTCGGGGAGCGGCCCCGGGACGTACGACTCCAACACAACCCTGGCGACATTACTTCCTGTGATTGCTGGTTACCGGGATCAGTTCTACGTCGACTTGATGCAACGTCTGCCGCAAGCTCACCGCGAGCGTCTTGAGAACGAATCGAAAATAAAACACCAACCTTTCGGAAGCGTTCGCCAGGATCTCAATTCACGACTTGCTAAACGCCGAGCCTCTCAACTGGTCAACTGCCGCCTAGCAAGTATTTTTGCAAGAATGGGCTATCCTCTGGCGGCTGAAGAACAATCCAAGGTAGTTCCCGTCGCAGCGGCGCGAATTAGTTGTCAGATTGACTGCCTCCTGAGCGCCGCCACAGAGGCAACGTTACGGGGGGAACTCGACGAAGCTTTTGATTCCATTCCCGCCATCATGTCGCGATTAAAAAGAGGAATCAACTGCGGAGCCATTGTTGACCCGTGGAATATTCTGGGGTTCGATGCAAACTACAGCCTGTTCCCTGCGGTTGAAAATTCGGTTCGCGATCATCGCGTGCATGAGCTTGTTGACGTTATGGAACGAATTTTTGCCCACTGCTCACATCTTTGGAGCGAGGCGGCAGCCAACAATCGCCAAAAAATGTGCGTTGCGATTCGCAAGGAGTTTTTGTCGATCGTCAACTGGTGGCGTCAATTCGCGGCACACGAGGTCATGGCTGTTGATGCTGTCGATGCCGATGATATTTTCCAAGCCGCTGAACTGGTGGCAGACGCCTTAAGCCTTTGGCAAGCAGGCGGAGCGGCCACAGGCGACATCGAATTCTGGGCAGAGCACGCAGAGCTGTTTGATTCACCCAAAGCGTATGCGCTTGTCATTGACGCGTTAATGCAACGCTCGGATTATACAACATCGACTGCTCTATTGGTGCACTGGATGAGTCAGGCCGACTACATTCCACTCCAATTAGGTGATAGCTCTTTTCACCAACTTGTCTATCGCTGGGTAACAGAACAAAAAGATCTTCTAAACACTACCGACCCCGAAGAACTTCCTCCGGAAGACATTTGGAATCGCTTGCGCAAGTTTTATGATTTCATTGAAGCCAACGCAGGATTCTACTGGGATGTTCCCAGTTTCGAAGTTAACGGGCAAACCAATCGGCCCAACCCAAGAGAGCAGTATCTTGACCAACTTGAGGGCGACGAAGAATTTGAAGACGCCGAAGAGGTTGACGAAGAGGAGGATCTTTTTCGACATGCCTACGACGATGTCACTTACACCGACACCACCAACGACGGCAACGAAGGTGAGATATTTGAAGGAAATACTAATTCGGATGACGATTTAGAAGCGGAAGTAGACCGAGTTCTCGACCGTCTGGAATTCCTTAACACGGTATCTGAATACTGGAGCGTTGCAGCCACCATTCCTTTACCAGTCATTTCCCGCGAGCAACTCACCGAAAAAATCACTGATCGCTTGATGAAACGTAGAGAAATCATAAACAACTGGATTTCTCAAGCTGCGAAAAACCGAAAACAGCTCCTCGAACTTCTTGAGTCAATTAATCGATACCAACTGCCAACGCTAGGCTCTGACCATGACGCGATGCTGCTGTACGACCAACATCGCCTGTGCAGAGACTCTCTTTTAGATTTAACCATTAGCACGTGCATCGAAACGGAAAACGCGATCAGGATGCTTGCCGCTGTCATCAAAGCGGTTGACTATCTGGTAGATGGAATTGATTTCCCTGCGAGCAATGCCTCCGCAAATGCCCCTCAATCCACGGACTCAACAACTTCCGATAAGCTACCGAACGCAACTACCCATGCGGCATCAGGGGAAGAGTCTTTTGTAAACGGCAGTGCACCGGTGGTCTTTGCCTATGCAGCAATCTTGATGCAAAACGCCGAATTAGTGATCAACAACTTCCCGGCGTTGACTAATTACCTCCAAAAAGAATCACTTCTCTACGTACCGCTTTCCAAAGGTGGAGACCCGGCAGCAATCGTCCGTGCGAGAGTAGTGCAAACAGCCATTCTCGATCTCTTACAGAGAATGCCATCGCTCGGCTTAATGACCGAGACATTTGAATTGACCCAAACGACTCTCCGAATGGAGCGAGAGAATCCAATTGGACGCGGCGCGGTCACTGAGTTTGACGAAATTTTTGAAGTCGCCTTTACGTCGATGGTGCACGTTCTTGTGCAGGCAAATGAAAACATTCGTGAACAACGAATTAACGCGGGCGAAGATAAAAAGTCCGTTGATGATGAAACTCAAACCAATCTGTTTGAGTGCACCGAGATGCTCACCGAAAGTATGTTGATGCTCTGGCTCGACCACAGCCGCACCCTGAGACTAAGTGTTTTAGAAAAAGTGCACGACGCCCAAGCTTGGGAACGCATGGTCGCCTTTATCCAGACTTATGGTCGCGGCCTATTCACTCAGCAGTTCTTGCATCTGGGCAACATTCGCGGCATTCTACACCAGGGAGTAGACCGGTGGTTAACGGAGGTTCAGAAATCAGGAGCCGCAGTTGACCTGAGATTGTTCGACGAACTGGAACTGGCGTTACCTCGCGAGAAAGCGGTTCGGTATCTCAGCCTTATCCTTGAAAGTATCATTGAAAATTACAATGAATACCGCGATTACAATACGACAACCACACAATCGGACAATGGTGAATCGCTGCATATGTTTCTAGATTTTTTGAGACTGCGCAGCCGTTATGATCGAGTCTGCTGGAACTTAAAACCTGTCATCTGGGCTCACCAAATCCTTGTAAACGATCAGGAGAACGGCGTTGCCAGAATGTGGCGCCGCTCGCTTACTGAACGTGTCGGTCCTGAGGCAGACAAATATTTAAAAATCCTTGAAGAGCTTAGAAGCAAGTACTCGATTCGAATGGAGTCCGTCTCCAGGAGGCTCGAAGGAAGATTTGCCCACCAAATGCAAATCGACCGGTTGAAAGCCCTTGTCGCTCCAGCAATGAAAGATCCCCACAACCGAAAATCGGCAAGGGTGTTTGAGTTGTTAAATCACGAGGCGAAAGCATTTGCAAGATCAACCATGGGTGTCGGAGTCGACTTGCCGGCCTGGCTTGCCGCACTTGAGAGCGAAGTTCAACTTAATTTACTACCCTCGCGAACGCCCTCGACAGGAAACAATCTCACGGTCAAACCTCCAACACCGTGCATTTCAGAGCTTCGCGCACAGCTTGAGAAATTAACGCAGACGAAAGAATGAGCACGCTTGCCGGTCTTAAAAAATCTTTCAACGCTTAATTTTCAATCGCTTCCTCCACCCGCTACACTTGTAAGCATGTGTGGGTAAGCCCATCATTTTTTCCTAACTCGCGTCATTGAGACAAATCATGCGCCAACTAATTTTGCGTTTCTCATTTTTAATTCTCATCCTCAACCTCGCGACTCCGCAATCATTGTTTGCCGAGAAACCAAATATCATTTTCATTCTGGCTGACGACTCCGGCTTTTCCGATCTTGGATGCTACGGCAGTGAAATTCAAACACCGAATCTTGATGGCCTCGCTAAGAACGGCCTCATGTTCACCCAGTTCTACAATACCGGACGCTGCTGGCCGACACGGGCGGCTTTACTGTCCGGCTATTACCCTCACATGGTGCATCGCGACAAACTCCCCGACTTAAACATCATTGGAGGGAACCGCGGTGCTCGGCAAGAATGGGCTCGACTCCTTCCAGACTTTCTGAAACCGCTGGGATACCGGAACTACCACAGTGGAAAATGGCACATTGACGGAAAGGTTCTCGCGGGTGGATTTGATCGCTCGCTCGACATGAGAAACCAAGGAAATTTCTTTACCGCCAAAGGAAATATGGTCGACGACCAACCGGTCAAAATCAACGATAATGAAAACAGCTACTATGCAACGACAGCCAATGCTGATCATGCGATCGCCTGCCTACAGGAGCATGCCGAAAAGTATGCCAATCAACCGTTCTTTCACTACATTGCTTTCATCGCACCTCATTTCCCCCTCCATGCAAAACCGGAGGACATTGAGAAATACGCGGACAAGTACCTTGGAGGATGGGACCAAATGCGTACTGAGAGGTATCAACGGCAGCTCGATCGACAACTGCATAAGACAACGCTGTCAAAACTTGAGCCCGAGATAGGGCCTCCCTACAAATTCCCCGATGCCTTTAAAAAACTGGGAAGCGGTGAAATTGACCACCCCGCCAATTGGAATGACTTGACCGCCGAGCAGAAAAAATTCCAAGCCACCAAAATGGCCATCCACGCCGCAATGGTAGACCGAATGGATCAGGAAATTGGCAGGATCCTGAAGCAACTCAAAACAATGGAGGTGTTCGACAACACGCTGATTTTTTTCGCATCGGACAACGGTGCCAGTGCTGAAATAATGGTGCGGAACGGTGGCCACGATCCGCTCGCGCCTCCGGGTAGCGCCGCCTCTTACCTCTGCCTCGGGCCGGGATTTTCGAGTGCCTGCAATACACCTTTTCGGCGGCATAAAACCTGGGTCCATGAGGGTGGAATCAGCACACCTTTGATTGCCCACTGGCCCGCTGGAATTTCTTCCCGCGGCGAACTTAGAAATACTCCATCGCATGTTATTGACATCGTCCCCACAATTCTCGACGTACTCAATCTTAAAAAACCTGAAAAATGGAACGGCGTGCCTATACCTAAAGCGCCCGGGAAAAGCCTATTGCCTGCGTTTCACGCAGACGTCACGGTTCAGCGCGATCTACTTTGGTGGTTCCACGAAGGCAATCGAGCGATTCGCATAGGTGATTTCAAACTCGTCGCCGCCAAAGACGACCCATGGGAGCTTTATGATCTGTCTGACGACCGCGCAGAATCCAAAAACCTTATCAATCAATATCCAGACAAAGCTGCTCGCCTTAAAGACCAATGGGAAAAGCAGCTGAATAAAATTAGCGAAATTGCGATTCTGACCGCACCAAAGAAAAAAGCCGGAAAGAGAATCGAAAGAAAGAAACAATCAGCAAAGAAATCGCCTTTACCCGGCGCCGAAAAATAAAAACCAGTCGCCAATAAAAGCGGCAATCGAAAACCTAGAGGCGTCAGCGTGTGGAGTTAATTTGCGGGAATCAAAACTTCACCGCGACCGCCCTGCAAAAAATCTCCATGGAAGAGTTCAAATTTTGTTTCTAACTTTGAAACGTCGACATCAAACTCAGGATGAGTCTGTTTTAACCAATTCGTAATCAGTGAAACGGCGGGCAGCCCGAAGGTTCCGCCCTGCTGAAAACTCGCAGGCAATGAACGGTGCAGGCCTCCTCCAAGAATAATCGTTCCCCGAATCATTTCTGCTCCGACATGCTCTCCGGTTTTACCGAACACAACTATCGTACCGGCTCGCATTGACCAACCCAGCAAATCCCCTGCGTCATCCCCAACGATGAGCATACCGCGCCGCATCAACTCTCCAGCACCTTTTCCCACGCTCCCACGCACCAGAATCGTTCCTCGATTCATCCCAACTTTTGAGCCCGGCAACACCGCGCCGACGGAGTCACCCGCATCACCTTCAACAGCAATCACCCCACCGGTCATCTCTGCTCCAAGGTGATCACCAACATCCCCCGTCGAGCGGATTTCCCCACCAGACATTTGCACCCCGATACGATTCCCCGCATCTCCACAAATCCGAATAACTCCCGATGTCATCCCCATCCCAATGCCATTCACATTATGAAGTGGGCCATCGAACACAACGGGATCTTCCTGCCCCAGTGTTCCCGAAATGCGGAACAGCTCACCTAAAGCAACCGACTCGTTACCGCACGGTACGGGCAACGATCTAATCTGATCGGCCGTTTTCCCCAACAGTAACTCAGGAATAATTCCATTTGCCTCAATTGAGATATTATTTTCGGCTTGCTGGTAAAGCGTGAGAGCCATAGGATGCCTTAAACAAATCAGCTAGTTTGATTATCAATTCGACGTGGGACACTATCGTCTATTTTAAACTGCGAACTTTACTCCTCCAACATGCCCCAACCTCCTCATCTCGAAACCAATTTAGGCGCAATTGTTCTCTGTGGAGGCAAAAGTACGCGACTTGGCATTGATAAAACGCAGCTCATTTTTCATGGACAAACATTTCTAGAGCGAGTGGTTTCCCAGGTGGAACAAGCCTGTCACCCCGTCATTCTTGTCGGGGATACTGATTTCAGCCAGCATCAGCTTCCACCAAATGTGCAATGGGCGACTGATGAAAATCCCAATTGCGGTCCACTGGAAGGAATACGCGTTGGCTTGGCCAAACTGGCTTCCCAAGTTGATTTTGCGTTCGTTACCAGCTGTGACGTGCCCCTGATTGCCCCGCAACTCATTCGTTTTCTGTTTGATAAAATTTCCAGCTACGAAGCCGTCGTCCCCGTTTCAGACGAACGTATTTTTGGCATGACCGCTGTCTACCGCACAGAACTCCACGGCGTAATCGCCGAAAGAATTCAGAACGAACAACTGCGCGTGTCCGAGTTAGCTACCGCATTCCAAGCTCACCAGATACCCGTCGATCTGCTTCGTGAGATCGATCCTGAGCTCGATTCGATGACCAACATTAACTCCGCCTCCGACTACTACAACCTACTGAAGCGGTTTGGCCTGGAGCTTTCTTCTGAACTTCAGACCCGTATGCAAGATAACAAATAAACAGCGCAGACTTTCTCGTCCCACTCGTTCCACAGTCACGGGAGCGAAAAAAAAACCGCACTGCTGAAATCAGCAATGCGGCATGTAAAAGATACTCCGAATGAAGATAGCGATGGGAGTCGCTGGGAGAAAGATGTAAGCCAGGCGTGCTAAGCACAAGCCGTTTAATGACCTAGACCTACCCTAAAATTGGTCCCTCAGCCGTCAAGTTTCGGAGATATCCTATTTCGTCAGGTTGTTGGATTAACCGATAAAGGAATATCCAAACAACAAGTTATTCAAAATGCGTAGTGAACCACGCCATGGTTGTTAATCAATCGTCCCAAGAACTAAAAAAAAATCAAGGTAAGTTCTGAATGGAATACCAACTTCACTGTTTAACACAGCGGGAGCGATTTATAGGGAATCCATCGACACGAGTCGATAGAAAACACGTCAAGAAATCAAAATTTAACGATAAATCCTTGCGATAAAATATTTGTCAATAATTTCCATCATCACACCGGCTTAGGACCGGGATTTGCTAAGGACAAATTATCCACCGCCGACTCCTTGCTCACACTTTACAACTTAAGCCACCGGCTGCCGGTACATAACATGATTCTGCATAGTCCATCACCATCCGGTCTGAGCTGAATCGCCAGGCCAGAGTTCTAATCGAATTGATCATTCGCCGAATCCACTCGCGGGGCAAACCATCAATATCCCGATGATAAAACATTGGAACGACTTCGTTTTCGAGAACTTCGTAAAGATACTCACAATCGCGACCGTCAGTGATCTCATCGGAAACATGCGAAGCCCCTTTACCGATTGCAAAACCGTTCGCGCCGTCGAATGCCTCTGCCCACCAACCATCGAGAATGGACAAGTTTAGCCCGCCATTAAGAACGACTTTCTGGCCACTGGTCCCCGAAGCCTCCAATGGCCTCCTTGGATTGTTGAGCCACACATCCACTCCCTGAATTAAATGGCGGCAAACATTAATATCATAGTCCTCGACAAAGGCAACGCGATTTCGGAAACGAGGATCCTTTCGTAAATTAGCCACGGTTTGAATAAAGTGTTTTCCGGGTTCATCCTTGGGATGGGCTTTGCCGGCAAATACAATCTGCACGGGCCGATTCGAGTCATTGAGAATTCGATCGATGCGATCTAAATCGTTGAAAATTAAATTCGCCCGTTTATAAGTTGCAAACCGCCTCGCAAAGCCCAGCGTCAAAATATTCTGGTCGAACATCGTCCTCGACAGTTCGACCGATGCGTCATCTTCTCCCCGCCGTCGACATTGACTTGCCAATCGGCGACGCACAAACGAGATCATCCTTCCCTTGAGAGTGTTATGGATCTCCCACAATTCCCCGGGATCAACATCGTGAATGTTCTGCCAAACTTTCGGCTCGCCCACGCGTTCCATCCAACGACTCGGAAAATGTTTATCGAACAGTGTTCGCACCTGAGGGGCTAACCAAGACTGAGAATGCACACCATTTGTTATATGACCTATCGGACAATCCTCTTCCGCCCGCCAGGGCCAAAGGTGGGCCCACATTCGCCGGGAAACACACCCGTGAAGCTGGCTGACCGCATTCGCGGTACGTGATAATTTTAGCCCAATAACCGTCATGCAAAATAACTCTTCGCTATCTTGCGGATCGATCCGCCCCAGGCTTAACAACTGCTCGTAGGATATCCCTAACTGCTCCCGCAACGGTCCCAAATGCTCTTCAACCATGTCCGACTGAAAGCGATCGTGCCCGGCAGGAACGGGTGTGTGCGTCGTGAATACCGTTTGCGAAGCAACTTCTCGCAATGCATTTTCAAAGGTAAGCCCGTCATCTTCCATTCGCTGGCGAATCACCTCTAAGGGCCCAAATGCACTATGCCCTTCATTCAAATGATAGACGCCCGGGTCAATCCCTACCGCTCTCAAGGCTTTGACTCCACCAACACCTAGTACTAGCTCCTGACGAATCCTAGTTCGCTCATCTCCCCCATAGAGACGACTTGTAAGCTGCCGATCATCGGGATGATTAGCTTCGATGTTACTGTCGAGTAGAAATAACCGAACCCGACCAACCTGGATCTCCCAAACCTTAGCCCAAATAGCCCCAGCTCGATTTTCAATTTTTACGAGAACCGGCTCTCCTGCTGGATCGCAAGCTTCACGAATCGGAAGTGTATCCACCTTTGTGTCAATGTACTCTTCGCTCTGCCGACCATCGTGATCAAGATGTTGGCGAAAATAACCCTGCGCATAAAACAAGCCGACGGCTACCAGCGGCAGTCCAAGACTACTGGCACTTTTAATATGATCGCCCGACAATACTCCAAGTCCTCCCGAGTAAATCGGAAGTGATTCATGAATTCCAAATTCGGCCGAGAAATAAGCAACCGGCTTGGCTCCCAAAACGCCCGCATTGGTTGCAGCCCAGGTTTGCCTCGAACCCATGTACTCTTTAAGCAAGCGGTAGGACTGATTGATTCGCGTGAACAGCACCATCTCGTTCGCGCGGTCATAAAGCCGAGCCGGGGTGAACTCGTTGAGTAATGCGACTGGATTATGGTCCAGTTGGCGCCAGCGAACCGGATCTAGATCGCGAAAAACATGCTGAATCTCGGGCACCCACGACCACCACAGATTACTGGCCAGCGCGGTGCACTTTTCGTATAGCTCATCAACGGTCAAACTCTCATTACTCAATGCTGGCTGCTGCACGGGGCGAGTTTCGGGCTCAGACGTACTCATATTTAGATTTTTTTCACAAGGTTTAAATGAATCAAAAGACCAACCGACTGGACTCTTTTTCGGCGAATTTGCAACGCCTTTTTTAAAATTAGAACCGCAATCGGAAAATCCCACCAGTCACACTTTGTAATGGCAACATGCGTTTCTCAATCGCCCATCAACGGAACCAGAACCAACCTTCACTTATAGCCTCCTGCCCCAACTCGACCGCCGGTACTCTGACGTGAACCGCTTAAACACCAATTCGACCATCGGCTTCGTTGATTTTTTTAAAAAATGCCTGTCGAAACAATCAGGAAACGACCATAATTAGGGACGCCAATGCGGAAGCGAATAATCCCCGAATCGCACGTTTACCGTTAGAACATCAACGTGGTGGGAACCTCCCAGAGAGACGCCTCAAAATGACCCCGGAACCACTTGATTGCAATCACCGAAACGGCGGGGACATTTCTCAACTTTGTGAACACTTGGCAACGCTCTCCGCCTCTTCACTGAATGATTCAGCTTGGCCGAGGGAGCAACTCGAACTGCTTCAGCAGGCTGACGTTTACCGCTGGTTTATCCCTAAACACCTCGGAGGTCTTGAGTGGGGGGCAGTTGAAATAGCTTCCGCCTACGTTGAATTGGCTTCTGCCTGCCTGACAACTACATTCATTTTGACCCAACGCGTTGCTGCACTTCGCCGAATCTGTGCCTCCGACAATATCCCGTTGAGAGACGAGCTACTCTCGGGAATCCTCGAAAAGAACATCCATGCCACCGTTGGCATTTCACATCTCACCACCAGCCGTCAGCATTTGAGGCAACCAGCCTGCCTCGCAATCGAAAAAGAAGACGGCTATCTTGTCACCGGTCAAAGCCCATGGGTGACGGGAGCCTGTGGAGCGACTCACCTTGTTGTCGGAGCCGAAATACCCGACGGGCGGCAAATCCTTTTTGCTGTTCCCTCCGATGCCCCGGGCATTACGATTCCCAAAGGACTTGACCTGCTCGCGCTCACGTCAAGCCAAACGGGCCCCGTAACATTTGAAAATGTTTTCGTCGATCCTTCAGCACTTCTCACAAAACCAGCGAAACAAGTTCTTACCGTATCAGGATTGACTTCGACTGGAAGCACACAAACCTCAGCACTCGCGCTTGGCCTAGCAACCGCAGCGGTGAATTTCATCGAACGTGAATCGATTCATCGCCCCGGTCTGACTGAAAGCGTTGAAGCACTAAAAGCACAACAACTTGACCTCAAGGACCGACTGTTAAAAACTGCGTCAGGCAATACCTCAAGCAGCAACGAAGAACTCCGTACTGACATGAACAGCTTTGTCCTTCGAACCACACAGGCGTCTATGGCAGCTGCCAAGGGAGCCGGATTTGTTGATGGACATCCTGCCGGCCGCTGGTGCCGGGAAGCGTTATTTTTTCTTGTCTGGAGTTGCCCCCAAGCTGTTATCCAAGCCAATCTGTGCGAACTCGCTGGAATAGAATAAACGAGGCGACGTCTAATAGGCTATAGTCAACACGATCAGGAACCCGCATTCACCCCAACAATATATTTTGATGAACGAAAAAACACTCGTTACATGGCACGAACAATCCGTCAATCGACCAAGGGGCTGTGTCGTTTGGTTCACAGGACTCAGTGGCAGCGGTAAAAGCACCGTGGCCAACTGTGTTGATTCGCTACTCTACGAATCGAAACACCGCAGCTTCGTACTGGATGGAGACAATATTCGCCACGGACTCAATGCCAGCCGCGAATTACTTGAGCCCAATCACGGGCTCGAGTTCGCCAAGAGATTTGGACTCGGATTCGGACCGCAGGATCGCGAAGAAAACATTCGCCGCATTGGGTGTGTCGCTGATATCTTTTGTTCCGCCGGCATGATCACACTCACCGCCTTTGTAAGCCCTTATCGAAGTGACCGTGATCGCGTTCGAGCAATGGTTACCGCCAACGGCAGTGATTCTGACTTCATGGAAGTATTCGTCGACACGCCGCTTGAGATCTGCGAACAACGTGACCCCAAAGGACTCTATGCGAAAGCAAGGGCAGGGGAGCTAAAAGGATTTACCGGCATCGATGCACCGTACGAACCCCCATCCAATCCGGAGATCCATCTCGATGGTAGTGCTCCAGCCGAGCAACTTGCGGAGCAGGTCATTAAATATCTGGAATCGAAAGACAAGCTACGAAAATAAATTCGTAAACACCGCAAATAAAAAAGGCTGGGCAGTCAGACTACCCAGCCAATTTCGTTTTCAGTCAGATTCCTGCCAAGGACAGGTCAATTGCTTAATAGCCAATCGAAGGTGGGTTCGCCATTAGGAAATCACGTGGACCCCGTGTCGTGTAGTACGGATAAACGTACTGGGGAGCCATTCCAGTCATTCCCGGGCCTGGTGCTGTGTGAGGCATCTGGCCAGCGTAAGGTCGACCGTTACGAAGGTTACCTAGGCATCCAGAGCACTGTCCACAGGTACCGTTACCACAGCCCATTTGAGAGCGTAAGCCAAGTCCATGTCCGTGGCCGATACCAACACCGTTGCCAATTCCGTAACCATTGCCTAAGCCCATGCCATTGCCAAGTCCCATGCCGTTACCTAAGCCCATTTTGGCTCGGCATGTCATGCAACGCTTGCCATCTCGGCCGCAGCCAAAACGACCACAGCAATCTGCTCCAGCAGCGTCAACAATCGGCACTTGCTGGTTCAATGCAGTCTGCATGACTCCGCCCTGCATCATTCCAGTGAGGCGACTACCAGGTAACGGAATGCCATTCATTCGACCAAACAGTCCGTTGGCACATCCGTCATCACAGGAACCGCAATCAGCAATCGCCGGTGCAGGCTTAGCTGCTTTTTCTGTTGCTTCACAACCACAAGCGTTTGACTCGCATCCACACTTTGATTTCATCAAATCCAGGCTGCCGAGCGTATTCATTAAGTTCTTACCTACGCGTGGAATTGCGATTCCGTTTCGACCGCATGAATCGTCTTCGCAAGCTTCTTCACAGGCTGGTTCTTCACAGGCTGGCTCTTCACAGCGATCCAAGCTGCCGAGCTTATTCATTAAGTTTTTACCTACGCGTGGAATTGCGATTCCGTTTCGGCCGCATGAATCGTCTTCGCAAGCTTCTTCACAGGCTGGCTCTTCACAGGCTGGCTCTTCACAGCGATCCAAGCTGCCGAGCTTATTCATCAAGTTTTTGCCTACGCGTGGAATTGCGATTCCGTTTCGACCGCATGAATCGTCTTCGCAAGTTTCTTCACATGGTTCTTCGCAAGCTTCTTCTACACACGCATCCGCTTTACAAGGTAGCATGTTCCGCAGTAGTCCGACTTTTCGTTGATTCATACAAGGATCGCACTCAGCGACATCCTCTTCAGCAACCGGCTCCTGAGCTTGTTCGGCGGTTTCACAAGTGTTGCATCCGCATGCCTTGATTCGGGCATGGCGAGTAAATGAATTGCAGGGTCCACTCACCGTGAATGTACAACCGGTAAATGAGACGACCGCAGCACAAATCGCGGTGGCTATTAGCAGGGATCGCATGGGTTCAAATCCTTCTGAAAACTGGGTCCGTTCCTCGGGGGGAACAATTTTTATGTGCACGAAATCGGGAAATCCGTGCCTTCACAGGCTCAATAACGACTTCTTGAAGCCTGCAAAATCCGACCTACCATCCGTGGTATATCATCGGTTGTAGGAGTAATCGTCACTACAAAGCGGAAAATTGAGTAATTCAGTAAACTTAGCGACTCTGCTGCGTCTGTTTTTATTGACACCACACAGAATAGATAAGATACGAAGACCTTGATTGCAAATCGCTGTCACGCTAGCGTATTAGTAGAGCGATCCCCTGATTTTTCACATTAAAAACCGGCACGAGTTCGCTTCACACCGAGAACCAAAAATGCCCAACCAAGAAATCGACCCACGTTCTTCGAGACAACGTTCTCCAAGGCGACAGAGATTTTCAATCATGTCGATCTTGGTCACCACGACAGTCTTCGCTGCGGCGGCGACTAGTCTCGGCAGTCTATACAACGCTGCCAATGGTAACCCGGAGGAGATCGGTTCGTTCGTCGTCATTACCGCGATGCTTCCAATGGTGATGCTGGTCGCTGCGAGCACTTTTTTTCGCGTTCTCAATTGGTTCCTCCGCTCAACCAATTCTTCCGCGAACTCCCGCCAATAATTGCGTCTCGCCAAAGCTTAAAAACAATATCTCGCTGGGTCACACTTCTCAAAACCAGCCGCTGTAAGCTTGCCCCGTGCGGCAAACCACCATAAACAATCGAAGCCTGTACTATATAACGTTATCGACGTGGAATATTGGCAGCTTTGGCAGCTCAACAATTCCAACGGCGCCCCACCAACATTGTCTTTCTTATGAGAGCTTCACAGGGGAGTATTCTAATCCCCCCTCAAATTAACAGGATTCTACTCTCGCCTACCGCTTCGTCTCAAAACGTTGACTATGCCGAATCGGCAAATAAACTATTGATAGATCAACTTTCAGAGGAAAGACGATGATTCGGACTTTGGTTTTAACAATATTACTAGGCTCTCCCGGTTTAGCGGGCTGTTTTGGACAGACGCTCACGACCGTAATGAACAATGGCGACTCCGCCAATCGAGTTGACATGATATTCGTTGGCGACGGTTACCAGGCCAGTGAAATTGCGTCGACCTACAAAAACCATGTCGATGACACACTGAGTGCCTTTTTCAGTCCTGGCATCGCTCCCTTTCCACGCTATCAAAACTTTTTCAACGCCCATCGAGTCAACGTCATCAGCAATGAATCAGGCGCAGACGACCCCCTTAATAATATTTTTGTCGACACCGCTCTGGACGCCACATACAACACGAATGGAATTGACCGCCTGCTTTATTTTAATACTGGGAAAGCAAACACCGCAGTGAATACTGCCCTAAGCGGATCCGGCATCGATATCGACATGCGTTTAGGGAGTGTCAATTCGGCAAAATACGGTGGCGGCGGCGGGCAATGGGCCGTTTGGGCGGCGGGCAATACCTCAGCTCTCGACATTGCAATCCACGAAGTCGGCCATTCCTTTGCCAAACTTGCAGACGAATATTATACCAGCGGACAAAGCTGGGGCGGCGGCGAACCTAGCCAGGTAAATGTGACCTCTGACCCTTCGCTTGGGAAATGGGACCGGTGGCTCGGCTATGACGACCCCGATTCCGACATCGGTGTTATCGATTATTACGAGGGAGCCCGCTATCACGAATTTGGACTTTATCGCCCCAGTGAAAACTCAATGATGCGATCACTCAATCGTCCTTTTGACGCGATCAGCCGAGAACGTTTTATCGAGGAAATTTATTTAGAGGTTGATCCACTCGATTCATGGCTAGACGACAGCGGGACTTACTCTGGAGACGATACGCTCTGGGTCGATTCTGTCGACGCATCGGTCATCAATGTGGAGTGGTATGTCGACGGCATTTCACTCGGCCTACTAGGAGAATCTGTCTCGATCGATTCACTCTCTCTTGCGGCCGGCGAATACTCAATTCAAGCCAAAGCGTATGATTCAATTCTCGATCACTCATTCAGTGGCAATTCACTTGACTGGTGGCGGCTTGCCGACACCAGTTTATTAGAACAATCTGTCAGCTGGAGTGTTATCGTTTCAGTGCCAGAACCCGGCACCACCTCCATCCTTGGTGTCATCGGTCTGGCGGTACTCTCCACAAGAAGACGAAAACAGCGATACTCGGACAAGCGCTAAAGTTAAGCTGGTTAGTTCTTTCGAAATCAATTCAGTCTACTCACTCGAATTGATCCTACCTAACACATTGCAACGAAGCACACCGGTATCAACAAACCGTCATTTTGGATCGCCCGGCCTATCGCTTCGGATCGCCCACCATTTTTGGCATTCTTAAATCTCGCTGGCCTCGCGCCCCGGCAAAATCCAGTATACGGATCATCTCCCCTTTGTTTGGAAGTTCACTCTGTTCGAGCTGAGCAATCATTACTCGAACTTGCTTTTCGTAGTACAGCTGAGAGCGAATGAGTTGTTCAAGATCTGAATCATGCATCGAACCCAAACTTTGACATCCTTCACGATAGACAATTCTCGAGGACAAAATGGCGGCCACCAGATGCCGTCGATAAATTGGAGGGATTCGCTCAATCACTGAATCTTCGAAAAACGACACTAATGAGGGCGGCAAATAAGTAGTAACGAACTCGTTCGCAATGGCCTGCTCTTCCGGTAACCAACGCTCGAATCCGTCATTGATCATATCGGCAAGTCGAATCATTTGCTGACTTATCATGATACTAATCCGTGGCAAATCGACCTCCGGTTGCCGCAACCGTTCATTGAACAGTCCCAACGCTTCAGTTCCCGCCAACTGCCTCAACAGCTTAAGCACTTCTTCGACATAAACAGATTTAATGGATAGAAATTCGGGTTCGCTCAGTAACATGGCTGCAATTATTTCCAGACTGCTGCAGATTACTCCGCACTTGTTTGCTGATGAGTCCTTTACAATTGACACCCCACTCTGTCCCAAATAATCCCGAGCTTCGTCGGTAATAAAAAGGTTGGCCCCTTCGACAATAATTGCTGAACTCGGTTCTCCCCTCGAGTTTAAAAAGTCTCGCCAATTAGTTGCATTAATTGTTGATGGCCGGCCACCGGCTGGCAGGAACACATCGGCAGTCACTTCGTTATGCATATTATTGCGGCGAGCAATTTCAGACTCTTCCTTCAACCCGGAAACGAATCCATCGGCTGAAAGTAAGTCTGGAGGAAAACAATGTATTCCCAACCCTTGTTCCACCAGAGCCAGCAGGGCCTCTTGGTTCAGCCCTTTGGGATCAACCGCCGACCCCGTCCCATCGGAAATTCCGACGATCGCCACCTTGTCAGCGTAGTCCCGAATCAAAATTCGAATTGCATTGCCACCGACGTCACCGTCAGGCCCGCCCGTCAATTTAATAGTAAACGCATCGTGGTCAGGATCGATTCCGTTCTCGATGAGAGCGTACCGCAAAAAAACCAGTACACCCTCACTGGTAACTCCATATTTTTTGTGGTTTATTCCCGACAGCGGTTTACTACTCATAATTGTGGACGGAAACGCGTAATGCCGCTCGCGACTTCGTTCAACGACCCATTCAATTAAGGCATCAGATACATTTTCATCTGGACCGAGATAAAGATATTCATCCTCCGTCGCAGGCTGGTCGACCGCATTCGTCAATTCCAATTCCGTAACCAGATCAAGCAAGCCGTCGACGAAATCTCGCCCGGCTTTCTGATGATCAACTCCTGGCTTAATTACCACAACCGCTTTCGCGCCCCCCTCAGCAATGTCTTTATTCTTGAGCTGCTGGGCCGAGGCCAAACGCCAGGCTTCTTCGAAAACGCGAAGCGAATTATAAAGATAATGCTCCTGATTTCGTGTCGGCACTAACCGCATTCCTCCGCGTGCAACATCTCGAAAGCGAACATGCACTCCGTCGAAGCCGGAACCAAAGACATAAAAAACCGCGAACGGAGTTTCGCCGCGATTGAGATTCTCAAACACCGAACCGGGCATCCGAAATGCCAGCACACGGCGCCGCTCGACCGCAAAATTACAACGCTGAATTTCAGAGACTAACTCGACAAACGCCCCGACAATAGCTCTGTCAGTACTATCATTTATTGCCTCAAGTGTTTCACGGATCGAATCGTCTGACAAAGTTAAGCCGCCAAAAAGACTTCCCTGCGGACAAAAACGACCAATAAAAAAATCAAGCGACTCGGAAACTAGACTTTTCTGTTTTAAAAGTGCGCGGGTAATCCGCTCATGAGGAAGCTCGAGATCAGATTTAAAATTCAGTTTATGTTGAGTTAGTTTTGCCAAACCACAGAACACCTCGGCTTTCTCGAGACCACCAAATTCCTCGATGATTGAAACGCCAGAGCTCGAACTCGACTCAATCACCTCCCCGTCAATACGTAAAAACATCTCCATTTCACGGCAAACCAAATCACCGAGATCGTCAAAATCGCGATAACGCTCCTGTTTCGACAAGAAAGTCCGACTTGCCTCTTCAAACACCACGTGAAACGTCAGCAAAGCAACCTCTACCGTGTCGCCAACAACAATATTTTCGCAAAAAGCTCGGCGAATATCATATTCACAATGCCCTAGATAGGTCGCGGCTCGCTGCACAATCTCTCGGGTCGTTGAACTGGCAGCCGAAATTGTAATTTTGGCCAACTGCTTTCCGCCTGGCACACTTGCACTCCTCAACCGGTAGAGCACCTTGATGTCATTGATGTGTTCGGTTTCCCGCAGTGCAATAAATTGCGAGGCGATCTCCTCAGACGAACTCAGAATCTCATGATCACAATGAAACCGTTCGATAAACTGACAGACCTCTGGTTCTGTCGCCCCGGTTAATTCCATGACTTCGGCCACGATTTCATCACGGTTGCCTCCGTCCTCGTCGGCCTCCTGAAGTGACCGGGAATCTTCAATTTTATAATCGAAAACATCGACAATAAAATCTTCGTCCGCGCTAGTAAAAATCTTTGCACCGATCAGCGGAAACTCATCGGGCAACTCATGCATCATCCTCGCCAACTGCCCGGGATAATTTTGCGTTGAAATAATGGTGACGCGACTTCCATCCTGCTGCCGCAACATTATCTCTTGATCAACATCGCAAACCTTGAGCGCCACCAACGCTTTGAAATGTTCGAGTCTTTCTGTCTCTCGCAATTGCTCAAAATATTCCTGGGGCAATGAGTTCAACACGTCGGCAATGCGACCGTCAATCTGGTCTACAATTTGCTGCCGGAGCAATTGAATTTCCGAGGATTCTATACTCGAATTCGAAAGTGGTTGATGATCCACGACCGGTCCTGTTGGCTGAAGTGCAGTACCATTCACCGTCTACCAAGAAGCGGATCAACCACCCCTCAGGTGAGTTCAAACCAAGACTAACCGGATTCTAGGTTTTTGCAATTACCATCCAAGATACGGTCATTCCTTGACCAAATGATGAACACTTCGCGACCACGGATGCTCAATTCGACTCGACCTCGACCCCACCCGTCGCCTTAGACATTTGGCCGCAATTTGATCCCGAAAATCGATCGAGACGACGGTGAAAAAAAACAACTCTCAAAAGCGAAACAATGATAAGAGCTTCTAAAAATGCAGCCGGCAACCCTCCTAATGTTGAAAGCGTTTTGACGCCCTCAACCCCACCAGCGAAACAAATCATTATCCAGGCCACCATTCCTACCGTGACGCCCCAAACGATCTTCAGCCAAGGATTCCCCTCTGGATTATCCGGAGAAATGCCAGTGGAAGATACACTTGCCATCGCTGACATATTTGAGTCAGACGAAGTGACAAAACACACGAATGCACTTAACAGGTAAAACGTTACTAAACCAACGGCAAACGGAAACTGATTAAGAACTGCTATCGAAACAGATTCATGCCCCTTTGTTGCGATAACTCCCGCCAAATCAACCGCCCCCTCCGTTTGAAAATAAAGTGCAGTTCCGCTGAAAATCGTCATCCAGGCAATTGCAAAGATCGACGGAAAAACAAAATTGACCAACATAAATTCCTTAACCGTACGCCCGTAGGCAATCCGCCCGAGAAAACAGGCCGTGATCGGAGCCCATGCCATCCAGACCGCCCAGTAAAATACCGTGTACCCTTTACTCCACTCATCCGGAGCGAAAACTTGCAACTCCCCCGAAGCTGTTTTTGACAATGCTAAATTCCGACCCAGGAAATGCGTGAGGTAATCCCAAAGAGCGTCACCGCCAAGCGAAAGAAGAAAAAAGGTTGGTACGAACAACAACGGCACCAAAGCCAACCCCAGCAAAAGCCGGGTATTGATATCTGAGAGTATCCGAATGCCCTTCATTAAACCCGTTGCACTGGAAATTACAAAAGTAAAAACAATGGCAAAGGCAATCATCCCAAGCACCAATTGATTTGCGTTGGGCACACCCCACAGATCGTGCAACCCTCCGTTAATCATCAGGATCCCGGAACCAAGAGCGGCAGCCATTCCGGCAACCAGCGAATACAAACAAATCGCGTCTATCAACGCGGAACCACGGCCAATCGAAAACCTGCCAAATATTGGCGTCAGCGTTGCACCCAAGGTGAATGGTTGCTTCATGTTGTAGAACGCGAACGCGAACATCAACGAGGCAACACAATACAGAGAATAAGGAGTAAATGACCAATGCAGATACATGGTCGATAAAGCCAGCACAGCTGCATCGCGAGATCCGGCCTCGACACTAGCAAACTCAGGCGGCTTGGTGAGATGATCAATCGGCTCAGCCGTGGACCAAAACAAAATCCCAATCGCAATGGTTGTACAAATTGTGATTGAGAACCAGTTCCATAGGCTCATCAATGGCTTGGCATTAGGCCCACCTATTCGAACGCCTGCAAAACCAGACTTCCAAAACACAGTGCAACAAATCACCAGGCAAAGCATGACCGAAAAGAAAGCACACGCACTAAACAGCCAACCAAATTGATCGAGAACCCATGTATTTGCACTGTTGACTGCAGTGGAAAATTTTCCCGGCACCAACTCGCCGTCAATTACTTTGTCAGGACTCCAAAAATTCAGCACGATCGCAGAGAGCAACAGCAAGAACGGAGGCCAGAAAACAAAGTGGTTCAAATCGGAGAATAATCCTCTTCTGTTCCCATCACGCTCGGAAGCCTTGGGAGGCAACGAATTTGAAACCATGATCGCCTCCCCTAAAAAACAATAATCGTTATTGTCAAACCCCGGAAATCACTTCCCGATACTTAGCCGCGTAAAGCCTATTCCGTGAGCCAGAATTATTAACGGTCAACTTTGCGTGGGCATGTTCAGCTCAACTTGCCCTACTTTATTTGCTTTGAGACGCGTTTGACAAATCTTAACAACAACGGGTGAGCCGGTTTTGCCATTTGTCCGTGGTTATATCCGTCTAGTTCAAAGATTTCCACCTGCGGATGCCCAGCAACTTTCAGCATGCGCCAAAAATATGCGTTTTCTTCGTATCTCCCCAGCAATTCCAACTCTCGATCACCCGTGATAATCAACATCGGAGCAGCCTCTTTTCTAGCGTGATAAAGCGGCGCCATATCATCCACAACCGGCACCTTATTGCTGATTCCCCGCTCTGCGCGAACGGTAAAGTGTGTAATTGTGTGACCGCTATAAGGGATCAAACCTGCGATTCGATTCGCGTCGACCTGACATTCCGCCAACCATCGCTTATCCATCCCCACCATCAACGTTAAATACCCGCCGGCGGAGTGCCCGCTGACGAAGATTTTCTTATCACTCCCTCCGTATTTTTTGATATTGGCAAATGTCCAAGCGACTGCAGCAGCGGCATCTCGAATATATTCCGGAGCCTTCACTTTGGGGTGTAATCGATAATCCACGGCAACAACGGCCACCCCCTGATCTAACAATTCCTTGGGAATCGCCCTATTGCCCCCCGTAAGCCCCCCTCCATGAAACCAGATCACAGTCGAAAAATCCTTGGCGCTGCTTGGGTAGTAAATGTCTAAGCGACACTTCTCTTTCATGTAATCAGTAAGCTCATCGCCCTGTCGGTAAAGAAGTCCCGTCTCGGTTTTATAATTGTCGTCTTGACCGCCATCCGTTGGTTCGAACGTCGCCTGAGAGCCGACTGCAACTGTTTCACCGGCGAGATTTTCGCAGCATACCAACCCAGGTATAAAAAGAACCGCACAAGTGACCGCCACTCCCCACATTTCACATCGCATTTGGCTTGCCTCAAACAAATTGACTTTAATTCACTGTCGAAACGTCAACGGCGAAATGAAATCCCTAGGAACCGAAATTCTAAACGCTCTCAACCTTAACACCGTGGTCACCCTTTTTTTGCAAGTCCTGAACAATGCTCAGTCACGCGAGCGCAGACACAATTGGCACGCAAAAGCCCTCGCCCCGATGATTGCCCGCATCAAGATGAACGGCCATTACAATTATTCCGCTCATCATAAACGCTTTCGATGGGAATCTAAAAACGGAACTCGCTCGAAATTGACAATTAGCCTGGCCGACCAAGCGGCCGAGCCTAGTGCCAGCTCCCAAAGAACACTCGATTGGGAATGGGTTTTAAATGAAATGGGTTCGGTTCAGGCGAAACAAGAGAAACGGCACCCTCGAAATGCCGCGCGGGGCGGCGGAAAACTTTTCCTGTTCGTTGTCTTTGGACGGTTTGCGCTAAATCGGCGTGAGAATACACCACAAGAAAAAGCTCAAAAACCCGACAAAAACTGCGTTTCAGACCGTTGTTGGAAATTATCTCAAAGAATCTTGCATTTGGCACTTGGCAAAGTCGAATGGATATACAATACTCTGCCTCTCCCAAGTCAATTTGCTTGGGATTGTGAGTTTCCTTCTGGCGAACTTCTGTGCGTTTAACGCCCAAAAGATTGTTGGCAAAAAGTTAGGTTTTCTTCTTGATCACCGTTGACACTTGCCGATGAATGCCTAGAATGGTGAACCTCACGAGCGGGATTTCTTCCTGCTCGTTTTTTGTTCGCAGTAATTGCGGACGCGTTCTGCCTTCGGGTAGGACTTTGTTCTTTGACAATTTAGTAGATACCTCTTGTTAAATTCTTTTGAATTTATGCAAATCATAAGATCATGTGAACCAAGCTAGGTAGCATTTATTCCAGCTACCTGGCCCGGTCAAGCAACTGGTTTTTGTTGGCAACAACAAAGCCTTTATTTAATTGGCAATTTGCTGCAGTCTGAGTCATTACTTCGGTAATGTGATTTCTGCAAACTAACAATGTTAGTCGTCTATGAACTTAGTTTCATAGCAAGCATACAATTGAAGGGTTTGATCCTGGCTCAGAATGAACGTTGGCGGCGTGGATTAGGCATGCAAGTCGAGCGAGAAGTTTTAAAAAGATACTTCGGTTGATTTTTAAAACGGACAGCGGCGAAAGGGAGAGTAACGAGTAGATACGTACCCAAGGGTTCGGGATAGCCATGCGAAAGCGTGAGTAATACCGAATAATGTCTCCGGACCAAAGATTTATCGCCCTTGGAGCGGTTTGCTTACTATTAGCTTGTTGGTGGGGTAAAGGCCTACCAAGGCTTAGATGGTTAGCGGGTGTGAGAGCATGACCCGTCTCACTGGGACTGAGACACTGCCCAGACACCTACGGGTGGCTGCAGTCGAGAATCTTCCGCAATGGACGCAAGTCTGACGGAGCGACGCCGCGTGCTGGATGAAGGCCCTCGGGTTGTAAACAGCTGTCGTAGGGGAGGAAATTTTGACCGATCCTAGGAGGAAGCACAGGCTAAGTTCGTGCCAGCAGCCGCGGTAATACGAACTGTGCGAACGTTATTCGGAATCACTGGGCTTAAAGGGTGCGTAGGCGGCTACAAAGGTCAGATGTGAAATCCCACGGCTCAACCGTGGAACTGCGTTTGAAACCGTGTAGCTTGAGGGAGTCAGAGGTAAGCGGAACTGATGGTGGAGCGGTGAAATGCGTTGATATCATCAGGAACACCGGTGGCGAAAGCGGCTTACTGGGACTTTTCTGACGCTGAGGCACGAAAGCTAGGGGAGCGAACGGGATTAGATACCCCGGTAGTCCTAGCTGTAAACGATCAGTACTAGTCTGTGGGGACTTCCACATCCTCTCGGACGTAGCGAAAGTGTTAAGTGCTCCGCCTGGGGAGTATGGTCGCAAGGCTGAAACTCAAATGAATTGACGGGGGCTCACACAAGCGGTGGAGGATGTGGCT
>JAPOIJ010000157.1 GCA_029979005.1 Planctomycetota bacterium
CGCAATGAGAAAGTGAATCTGATTGATTTAAGTATCGCGAGAAGTAACCAGTCAGGATTTTCACCACTGAAACTGATCACTCCGTCGAATAGTAGTAGTCGAGGATCGGGCTGGAGTGGCTCCGGAAATAGCGGCTCCGGAAATAGCGAACCCGGGAATGATGAGAAGTCGGGTGTCGGATTTGATTTTGGCTTTACAATGGGAGCCGATTTTGGAACGGGTGACGTTAGTAAAGAGTCCGGTTTTAATTCTGGAAATCAAAATCTAAATATGCCGCGTGAGTCGGAAGAATCGGGGCAAACGATGCCGCTACAGCTCGCCGGTAATCAATCCAACCAGCTTGCGGGATGGAATACTGGCAATGCAGACGATTCTGCGACGCCCGATCGCACTGAGAGGTCTGAGTTGTTGTCTCAGGCCGATAGTTTTGAACTTGAGCAACGCGACGAATTGTTTGGTGGCTTCGCCTTGTAATATTTAACGTGCTGGCCCGCTCTCTTTGGGAAGTTCGTCGAATTGACTCCATTCACTCCATGAGCCGACGTAGAGCTTGCCAGGTTTCAGGCCAATGTGAGCCATTGTCAGAAGGGTTTGGCAGGCGCTTACGCCGGATCCACAATAGAATGTTGCCTCGTCGCTTGGAACTTCCCCAAGTAATTGAGCAAACTCTTGCCGGAGGATTTCTGGATCTCTCAGCCTGAGATTTTCATCTTTGTTTTGTGAATGGGGGCGATTCACCGCTCCTTTGATATGGCCAGCGTTTGCATCGGCCCCTGAAGAATCTCCTAAAAAGCGAGCGGAATTTCGTGAATCAACCAGGAGCCGTTGATCCATGACTTCGTCTCGCACCACTAGCATTTGTCGGTTGGGAGTTCCTGTGAAATCTGCAGATTCGTTGATCTCGTCTCCGCCGGACGTTTCGCGGCCTTCACTTTTCCAGGCCTCAATACCACCATCGAGGACGGCGACTAAATCATGGCCCATGTAATTCAATAGCCACCATAGTCGGGCAGCCGTGATGCCGCGGTTGTCGTAAGCAATCACTTGAGTTTGCTTGGATATGCCGAGCCGTGAAAAGACTGAAATTAGTTTTTCCGGTGACGGCAGCGGGTGGCGACCCTGATCGGTTAGCGGTGGACCACTGAGATCGTCAAACGGATGCGCATAGACAGCTCCGGGAATATGGCCCGCTTGATACATGGCATAACCAGCGGCTTTGTCGGCAAGTTCATAACTTGCATCGACAATCACCCAATTGGGGTTGTCTAGGTTGGCGGCAAGGTCGGTCGTACTAATGATTGTTTTGAACATTTCTAAATTGTATCGAATCAATTGGTAAAACCAAGATTCGAAAATCATAATTACGGTTGACTGTTTTGTTCGCTCGGTGCAGCAGTAATGAAGTTCGAGTGCTTTTGCTACCGGGCGACGTGTAGGGGGTTAAATGGATGTTCATAATGCGCATGAGAAGACTCTTTGCGATTCCCGTTGAATGTGCTTCCCCAGTTTGTGTTAGCAGGTTAAAGCGGAGTGAAACTGACTTGGAAATCATTAGGAATAACTGTGATTAATAATAGACGGATACGAATTCTCCCGATGCTGGTTCTGGTGTTTGCCTTAGTTGGCTGTACCCAAGATGGTAAAAAAGCTGAGCAGGAAATTACAATGCTCACGGAGGCGGCGTCTCCGGCCAGTGCTGCGGAAACTGAAATGGCGGAGAGGCAGTTTGAGAAAATCAAGTCGCTCGTTGGCGACTGGTACCTGACGGGTGGTAATCAATTAGGAAAAGAACTGGAGCCAGATCCCGAGGTTCCGTTTCTCACTTACGCCACAAGTGCGGCGGGGAATTGTGTAATCGAGAAACTCTTCGCAGGTCAAACGAAAGAAATGACGACTGTCTATTTCTTCGACAATGGTCAGTTGTCAATGCACCATTACTGTAGTTTAGGCAACCAGCCGTCAATGGTTGCCGTACCTGCAGAGGGAGATGAGATCGTTTTTCAATTGTTAGCGGTTGGGAATATGTCTGACCCCAATGATCTCCATATTTCATCTCACTCGCTGAAATTCGCCGGTGAAGACAAGCTGACTGCTCTTTGGGGCGCGACCAAAGAGCAAACGGCAGCCAGCTCGTCGGTTTTCAATGTCGAGCGTAAATGATCGGTCGATCGTTTGTTTTGTGTTGTAATAAACTGTCGTTTGGCGCTGGCAAGAACTCGAATTCAGTCCAAGTTGAGCTTGATGTAAATTGCTGGAAACAAATCAGTAAAAAATTCAAAAGAGAAATTGTTTTCTTTGCTTCGTTCGATTGTTTTGTGTTTAAATAGCCGAAGGGCTGTTAAAGCTGCTGAAACGATGGAAAAAGGACAATTGTGAATCTAAATAGTGCAAAAATGAAGTCTTTATATCTAACCCCAGTTCTGTTTGTCCTGACGTTTTTAATGGGGGGTGAATTTGACGGATTGGCCCTTGCTGTTTCAGCGATGCAGGAGTCCAGTACTTCCGATAACGACACGGGCGACCTTGAACGTGGTCCTATGCAAAAGATCGTTCCACCTGTCATGCAGATCTTGAATTTGAAATTTGACTTGGATAGGAAATTTATTTTTGTCGATCAAAAAAGTTGGGGCGAATTAGATGCTCCGGTTCCCCAGGGAGTAAATGGTCCGCCACTGCGAATCACCGCGGACCCGATTTCGAAATTGTTCGCGAACGTGCGTAAGAGTGGTGGGATGAGATCTAGTTCCACTACTGTGTCGGGGGGGCGAAAGACAATGACAACTTTTGGGGCGGATTTAAGCTGCCAAATTAATCTTGCGGGCGATCAGTTTGAGTTGCGAATCCATGAATTCTCGGGTCCGGGACGTAACCTTGAGGTTCGATGTGCTGAGGGGACCCGGATTCTTTTGACTGGGAAGAATACATTGGCAATGCTCAATCAAACGGATGTTGGAATCATGGGCGTATTGATTGATGGCGAAAAAGTGATATCGGATAGTGCATCGGACTATTACGTTCTATCTAAAACGAATCCCGAACTTCACGAGAAGTTGTCAGCGATATTCCGGCACGCAGGCGTCGATCTTCCTCTAGGGGTAGAGGAACCAGCTGTAAAACGTGTTGCACTAAGGATGTTGGGTTCTTTGTATTCGACAGACCTGACAAAGCTTTCGGTTCTTATCGAGCAACTCGATGCGGCGGAATTCTCGGCTAGAGAAGAGGCATCAAAAGAGATTGAAGCCTTATTTCCAAAGTTTGAGGGAGCTGTCTTAAAAATGTTGGAATCCAATGAATTATCTATTGAGGCGAGGAATCGCTTGAAAATTATCGTCGAGCGGACGGAGGAAGCGCAGGCAGGAGATCGCCGGGCGGAAGACTGTGTTAAAGCGAACAGGCTTTTGGAATCGACTGGTTATCTAATTGATTTGTTCGAAAGCGCTGATGAGCAAAGCCGCCCACTGTTGGTCCGGCATCTGACTCAAACGACGAATCAAAATTTTGGAGATGACTTCCAAAAGTGGAAACAATGGTGGCGTGAAAAAGGCGATTAATCTGAATTGCTGGATTGTGAAAGAATTTGTTTGACTCAGTTGGAAACCGCGCCTCATGACGTTGAGCACGAAAAAATCCGCTGTCACAATAATTTACGACAGCGGCTTGAGTATAGAGTGGGGGTGACAGAGATCGAACCTGCACTCCTTGTGGGAAGGGCTAATGAGGTCACAACACTCAACGACGATTGTTGTTATTTGGTGTTTCATAAGTAGTCGTTTCTAACCTACATCACAAGCAATAAGCGATGAAAGAGAATAGTTTAGCGTTTCCAAGAACTTTCCTGCTCTAGTCACATTTCACTGGTGTTTCTTTCATTAAGGTTTGAGTTATCTCTGTGTGACCTGGCTTTGCCGACAAAGGACAATATATGTAGTGTTGAAATGATTTCGTTAAAGAACAAGAACACTCAGGAGAACACTCAGGCAATTCATATTTCACGAATCCGTAAGCTGTAAAAAGGAAAACTCTATGGCTGTGAAACGTATATGGCGAGGCTGGACAACGCCGGAAAACGCTGCAACCTATCAGACTTTATTAGACCAAAAGATTCGCCCCGAAATCGAAGCAAAGGAAATAACCGGGTATCGGAGCCTCGAACTACATTCAAGAAATCTGAAGGATGAGGTAGAGTTCATGACCATCATGACCTTCGACTCGCTACAAAACGTAGTTGATTTTGCTGGTGAGCCGTATGAACAATGCTACGTTCCCGCCGCCGCTCAAGCCGTCTTGACCCGCTGGGACGAGGTCTGCGTACACTACGAGACACTTGCTCCTTCCCACGATCCTGGAACCGACTGAGAAAGAAATCAACGGCTTTGTCATCATTGAGTAGTCAGCGAGCACTCACAAAAAAAAGGCTCTTACCGCATGAATTGATTTCACACGGTAAAAGCCTAAGTGGGGGTGACAGGAATCGAACCTGCACTCCTTTTGGGAACTAGATCCTAAATCTAGCGCGTCTGCCAGTTCCGCCACACCCCCGCTGTTGAATTCTTGAAGAACCAACAAGTGACACAGTTTAGAAACTTCCCCCCTATTCGAAAAGCCGAAATATCGTGTCTCGGCAAAATTCCGTCATTTTTGATTTAAAGTCATTGTGAAATGCTAAAATTAGGGGTGGTGAGTCCTATTGATATTGGGCTTGAATCCCCATTTCACCGAAAAATTTGTGATCCGAAACTAGTTTATTGACTAGCCTAATGCCGAAATTTCTAAACTCCTTGCTTTTTTTCGCAGCCGGTTTGTTGGTTGTGAATCTGTCGTCTATCCGTTCAGCGGGCGCGATTCAAATTTCAGTTGTCAATCAAAAGGTTGTCACGGGGTCGGTCGCTCGTATTCGTCCGGGTGTCATTAAAATCAAACAAGCGGACGGGGTTATTGGTGTTTATAAAATTCAGGATAAGGATGAGCGGGCGATTTCGATTGGTGGGACACCCGTTCGGCTTACTGCGCAGATTGCGGTCTCCGGGGAGTTGCCAGTGAAATTGGCTGAACGTGGCATGCTCGTTCAATTCACGGGTAAAACAAATGTTTACGGTAAGTCGGAAGGTGAGATTTCTACAATTGAAGTTTTGTCAGGAGAGGAAAAGCCGGAGTTAAAAGTTGAGTTTCTGGAGCGGCCTGAAGGGCGAGATGCGGGCAAAGTCGATGTTGTGGGCCGCGTAGTCAGTATTTCCGGGAATCGACTGCAACTGCAGGTTCCTAAATCGAAATGGGCAAAAAAAGAACGGATTTCATTTACGGTTTCTAAGGACTGCGTTCTGAAAATTGCTGACGATCATTTGAACCGAGTCCAACCCAGCGACGTCGTCGTCCAGGCGAATATTTTGGAGTTCTCTAATGGTGAGTCGGCGGTGAACCAGATCGATATTCAAATGGCTCCTGAACGAGAACAGATCACGACCTCGAATCACGAGCGACTTGAACAAGAATTTAGTTTGTATTCGGATGAGCCGGGAGAACCTCGGGAGGTGCGTTCAAAACATTTTGTGTTGTATACCGATGTTTCTGATCGTAGTGCAAATATATTGTTGTCTAAATTAGAAACCATGTTCGCCTTGGTGAGCGGCTACTTCTCTGCACGTCCAAATTCAGTCATCGAATGTTATGTGGTTAGTGATTTAGGAAAATGGGCGTCGGGTCAACTTGACCCCCGAGGTATCGCTAAGATTGCCGAACCTGCTGGAGTAACCCTTTCGACCTCGGGGCCGGGCGGTGTTAAGGCAGTCGTTTATTCGTGTGACAAACATTCAGTGGTTCAACACGAAGCGATTCATGCATTTTGTTCGCTAACCTTTGGAAAGACTGGGCCAGTTTGGTATTCAGAGGGGATGGCGGAAATGGGGCAGTACTGGATCCCCGGGGAAACGGCCGTCAACATCGACCCGGTCGTAATTGACTATCTAGTTAATTCGCCACAAAAAAGTCTTGCCAGTATCGTCGCCGCTGGGCAGATTACCGGTGATTCATGGCAGGCTTACGCATGGCGGTGGGCATTGTGTTACATGCTGGCGAGTAATCCAAATTATGACCGCCGATTTAAAAAACTTGGGATGAATCTGATGTCTGGTGGTAATGATTCATTCGAATCAGCCTTTGGGAAAGTAAAAGATCAGATTTCTTTTGAGTATGATTTTTTTGTGAAACACCTCGACAATGGTTATCGGTCAGATTTATGCGCCTGGGACTGGGATGTTAAATGTTCCAATTTATCGAGCACCGGTCGAATCTCTCACAAGACAAAAGCACTACGCGGATGGCAGGCAACTAAATTACTCGTACGACCTGAAGTTTCTTACGATTACGTTGCGCAAGGCAAATGGCGAGTTGATGTCGGGGATGAAGTGACTGCGGATGGCCGGCCCAATGGAACAGGACGTCTGGTAGGAATGATATTCTCAAAAGATTATCGCGAAGGTCAGCCTTTTGAGTTAGGCGAGCGAGGGCAGTTTAAGAGCGAGGTAGAAGGGCAATTGTACGTCCGTTGCCGTGATAACTGGAGTGAGCTGTCTGACAATGACGGCGAATTGACGTTACATATTCGGCGAACACCAAAAACCAAGTAAGCGATTTTAAGATTCGGCTCGCAGCACGTTTGAGCACTGCCTGATCTTATCGCGATCAGTTTGCAAAGCCGAATGCTCTTAATTTGAATCGCAGCTGACTTAGCTTTTGGCTTGAAGGGCGTCACGAATTTCAGTTAACAGAACAATATCTGCAGCAGGAGCCGCTTCGGCTTCCGCTTTTTTCATCCATCGCGAGGCGACCTTGAGGGCGATGAAAATAACAAACGCGAGAATAATAAAGTCGAGTGTGTTTTGCAGGAAGCTCCCCCACATGACTTTCGACGCGGTCTCGCCAGTTCCGACCTCGGTATAAAGAGCCGACATATCCGGCACTTTGAAGATGCTCGCGATCAACGGTGTGATGATATTGCTCAGGAAAGACTTTACAATGGCCGCGACAGCTCCGCCCATTACAATGCCGACTGCCATGTCGATTAAGTTGCCTTTAAACGCAAATTCTTGAAAATCTTTGAGAAACTTCATTCGTTAACCTTTCGAAATAGAATTGATTTGACGGTTTCGCGGTAATAGAAAGAGGAATCGCGATTGCTGAATTTACCACTGCTCCGCCATAGAAGACTCGCTATCATAAGTCGGACCTATAAATAAAATCAACGGATGAAGTCACGAATTGTCCCGTAAAATGGGGGGCTTTTTCCGGGTGGGTCAGTGTTCGGTTGGGATCGCAAATTTTAACAAGCAAACGAGACATAGATAAATCACATGGGCTACCGAAATTTAACCGACTGCGTCAACGACTTAGAGCAGTCAGGGAATCTGATTCGGGTCACTGATGAGGTCGACGCAAATCTTGAGGCGGCTGAAATTCATCGACGCGTGTATCAGTCAGGCGGTCCTGCGATTTTGTTCGATAACGTGAAGGGGTGCGAATTCCCGATGGTTTCCAATCTTTTTGGAACCCTTGAGCGTGCGAAATATATTTTTCGAGATGCATTTGAAAATGTTCAGCGGGCCATTCAACTGAAGGTTGACCCCGGAGAGGCATTGCGACAACCGCTTAAGTATTGGCGAGCGCCTTTTGTCGCGTTACAAATGCGTCCCAAGGCAGTCAGAACCGGTCCAGTGATGCAGCACAAGACCAGACTCTCCGCGTTGCCGCAGCTAAAGTCGTGGCCTGATGATGGCGGGGCTTTCGTTACATTGCCTCAGGTTTACAGCGAAGATGTTCGGTCGCCTGGACTGATGAAATCGAATTTGGGAATGTACCGGGTACAAATTTCCGGCAATCAATTTCGTGCAGACCGAGAGGCCGGGATGCACTATCAGATTCATCGTGGAATTGGAGTACAGCACAAGGCTGCGATGGATGCTGGTAAACCATTTCATGTCAATGTTTTCGTTGGTGGAAATCCTGCGATGACGGTCGCTGCGGTGATGCCGCTACCTGAGGGAATGTCTGAATTGACATTTGCCGGGGCGTTGGCGGGTCATCGAATTCAAATGGTCAAGCAAGCAAATGCGGCTTCGATTTATGCTCAAGCTGATTTTTGTATCTCTGGAACAATTGATCCTCAGCGTCAACTTCCTGAGGGCCCGTTCGGGGATCATCTAGGCTATTACAGCTTGACGCATGACTTCCCTGTATTAAATGTGAAGTCAGTTTATCATCGTAAAAACGCGATCTGGCCGTTCACAGTCGTGGGGCGCCCCCCGCAAGAAGATACCGTTTTTGGAGAACTAATCCACGAGTTGACTGGACCGGTGATTCCGACAGTGCTACCGGGTATTAAAGCCGTCAACGCGGTGGATGCATCCGGTGTCCACCCTCTATTGTTGGCGATTGGCAGTGAGCGTTACGTTCCTTACCGCCCGACAGACCGCCCACAGGAGTTATTGACTCAGGCCAACGCGGTTCTTGGCCAAGGCCAAATGTCGCTGGCAAAATATCTTTGGATCATTGACGAAGCCTGCGATCCGGAACTCGATATTGATGATATACAGACTTTCTTTGTTCGGATGCTGGAACGTGTTGATTGGAAACGGGATCTACATTTTCAAACCCAAACAACCATTGATACGCTCGATTATTCGGGTTCCGGTTTGAACCAGGGGTCCAAAGTTGTCATTGCGGCAGTTGGGCCTCGCGTTCGTGAATTACCAAAAGAGATCCCGAGTAGTTTGAGTTTGCCGGAAGGATTCAGGAATCCGAAAATTTGCATTCCCGGTGTGCTCGCGATCTCTGCGCCAACGAGTTCGAGTGGTACCCAGGACAAGGCGATGCTTCGCTCATTTTGTGACACTTTTTCTGCAGAGTCTCCAATCAGCCGATTCCCTTTAGTGCTGTTGGTGGATGACAGTGGATTTACCGCTAGATCTCTCAATAACTTCCTCTGGACTGTATTTACCCGTAGTAACCCTGCCGTTGATATTGACGGAATTGATGCGTCCATTCAAGACAAACACTGGGGTTGCGTTGGTAGTCTTGTGATTGACGCCAGGGTGAAATCGCACCATGCTCCACCTCTCATTGAAAACCCTGAAATTAGCAAGCGAGTGGACGCGATGGCGACAAAGGGCGGTCCGTTGGCAAAATATCTCTAAGGTATTTTTTCGTAAATGAGTTTTGGGGGGCAGATTGGGGAGCCTTGGAGCGGAAGAATTGAAAGGGAATGCTAGGAAAGATTCAGCCATCGCCAAATTATGGAGAAAGCAGGGAGTCACTGGCATTGCCAGATTTATGGCGAATCCACACAATGCAGAGAGGCTTTTAATGAGGTTAATTTCAGAATTCCGGAAGGTACAACGTGAGCGATAAAGAAGCGAGTGATAAGCGAATTCAGGAAATCATGGATCATCCGAGTTATCGTCTGGCCTATATGGATCAGGACTTTATACGCGGAGAAGATTTGCGACCGCTTCGGTTAGAAATGGAACTTCTTAAGCCAGAGATGTGTCTGGATAGCCTTGGTATCAAGTCGACAGTCGTTGTGTTTGGTGGAACCCAGGTTGCTCCTCGCGAGGAGGGGGAGGCAATGATGGCTGAGGCGAAAGCAGCGATCGAAAAATCACCAGATGATCCCAGTGCAAAACGAATGATGATTCGAGCCGAGCGCGTGCTTTATAAATCAAAGTACTACGAAGAATGTCGGGAGTTTGCGAAATTAGTTACGAATCATAATAAGCAGTTTCACGATGGTGAGTTTATTATCAAAACCGGGGGTGGTCCCGGAATCATGGAGGCGGCCAACCGAGGTGCATTTGAAGCCGGCGGACAGTCGATGGCATTGAACATCACTCTTCCATTTGAACAAACGCCAAACTCGTACATCACGCCGGGAATGTGTTTTCAATTCAACTATTTTGCGATTCGAAAAATGCACTTCCTGTTGAGAGCCAAGGCGTTGGTTTGTTTCCCGGGCGGATTTGGCACGCTCGATGAGTTGTTTACCACATTAACGTTACGGCAGACTGGGCGAATGCAAGAGATTCCGATCATTCTCTATAGCAAAGAGTATTGGGATGGGATCATTGATTTTCAATTTCTGGCGGATGAGGGAGTAATCGAAGACAGTCATTTAGACCTTTTTCAGTACACCAACAGCCCGCAGGAAACATGGGATGTGATCAAAGATTTCCATGGATTCGAGGCATAATGTTCCGTTTTGCTATATGATCGCTACGAGGCATGGTGGTTTGAATGGTTGGAAATACATCCGTCTGTTCTACGAAATTAACTGCAACAGAAAACTTAATTTAGACTTCAGAATTTATGAGGCTGTTTTCTCCACGTCTTGAGGTCGTAGTGAATTGTGTATCGTGCGGCGGTGTTTCGAAATAGGTTTATGGACAATCGCATCATTGGTGTCGCGGCTGTAATCTGTTTGAATTTCCCACGGCGTTAGATGAAGGACTGATTACGATTACTTCCGGTGGTGAGAGTACCAGTTTCCGATGCCCTAAGTGTGAAGTTTCCTAGGAAGTTGGTTCTATTACCGAGTC
>JAPOIJ010000161.1 GCA_029979005.1 Planctomycetota bacterium
CTGCGGATACCACTTTGAGTGCATTGGAGGGCCAAGTGTTGATGATGTGGGTTCCGATGCTTCGTCCTTGAACCCATAAATCATAACCACGGAAGGCTTGTGGAACATCCATGCGTGAAAAAACAGCCCCCGAAGATTTACCATCCGTCTTAATCCAGGCCGCGAAAGAGAATGGCTGGTCACTTCGGATTTCGATCTTCTTTTCATCGGAGACAAATTGAGTTTGGCCATTGAGGTTCAGTGCCGAGGAACCGCTGCGGTCGACTGTTTGCAGTTTCCCTTTTTCCTTTTTTGCAACCGCTCCGGTGACACTGTTGGTCAGTTCGTTTCCGTCGGTCTCGTCCAGCGGGTACCATTGGGTCAATCCGGGAGGTTCCGCCTTCTTAGAATTGGCGGTTGCCTTTTGTGTGGCCTGATCGACCCACTTAACGAATTCTGGTGCTGCGGCGGCTTTGCGCTCAGCGAGTTTCTTTTTTGCTGTTTCGATACTCGACTGTAGACCGTCCAACTGACTGCGCAATTCAGCGGAAATGACGCGAACCGTGGGACTCTGGTTACCATTCCTTGTTTGCATGCCGGGGTCGGTCGTGTTGTTGAAATACGCGAAAAATTGGTAGTATTCTTCCTGAGAGATTGGATCGTACTTGTGGTCGTGGCATTGGCTGCATTCCATTGTCAAACCTAGCCAGACAGTGGAGGTGGTTTTAACTCGGTCGACTACATATTCCACCCGTAACTCTTCGGCAAAAGCTCCACCTTCGTCACTTGTCGCGTGGTTTCTATTGAATCCCGAGGCAATTTTTTGTTCCACGGTTGCATTAGGAAGTAGGTCGCCGGCAAGCTGTTCGATCGTAAATTGATCAAACGGCATGTTCGAGTTGTAGGCCTTGATAACCCAGTCTCGCCAAGGCCACATATCCCGAGGGCCATCGGCATGCATTACACTGCTGTCGCCGTAACGAGCAGCGTCCAGCCAAGCCAATGCCATGCGCTCACCATAAGCATTTCTGGCAAGCAGGCGATCGACCAAGTCTTGGTAGGCGTCGTCGATTCCTCGGGCGCTTATATCCTCTTTGAATTGTTCCACCTCAGATGGTGTGGGAGGGATTCCGTTTAAATCAAAAGTAACACGGCGGATCAGGGTTTCAGGATTGGCGGGCGGGGTGGCAGTCAGTGGAGACGTTAGTAATTTGTTCGCAATGAACTGATCGATTGATTTTGCTTCGGGCGCTTTTGCAGGAGATACGAAAGACCAGTGTCGTTGATATTCTGCTCCTTCCTGGATCCACCGTTTCAGGGTTTCCCGCTGTTGGGGCGTTAGCTTTTTATTCGAATCAGGCGGAGGCATGATTGAGTCCATGTCGTCTGAGAAAACACGCTCCACCAGTTCGCTCTCGTCAGGCTTGCCAGGCCGGATTGCGTCTGCGGCGATTGCTGGCTCCCGTTTGTCGAGACGTAATTCTGCAGCGCGAGTGGAAGCTGCCGGACCATGACAAAGAAAACAGTTGTCCGACAGGATAGGACGAATATCGCGGTTGAAATCGAGTTTTTCGTCAGCCCGAAGTGGTCCAGAAAACAAAATGCCAAGGAAGATGACTAACGTTGAAATTTGTCTTGAGAAGGTGGTTGGTACAAGCAGTGTTTTAGCAGGGTATGTCAAAGGAATACCGCTGAATTCTAGATTCATAAAACTTCTTCCAAAGGGGCGAGCCGTTTTCTACAGTGCATTAAAAATAGTCAGTCGGCGGAAGAACGATTTGCATCCGAGCGATCATCGCTGAGCGCGAGACTGGAACCAGAGACCGTTTTTAATATCCATTCTATCCTAGTCGATTTTTAACCTCTCTACTGCTGCGAATCGTGAAAATTTGGACGGGAAAAAGCGGAATGTCATCTGAATCCTAGCAATTAGGGTTCGATGAAACAGTTTTAGTAAATATCGAATCTTGTTGTGTTTTTTATCTTGCAAGGAAAACGAACCAATTGGGTTGGTTTATCCCCATTTTTTTACACAAACATGAATAGCATGTGCAAGCCAAGCAAACTGTTCTGAGATATACTAACGAAGGTCTTTTTCATTCGCGGAATCGTGTGGACAACTTAAATGCGGCACTTTTTATTAACGCTCGTTTTTTGCTTTCCATTTGTGCATGGATCACTTGGTGCGTTTGAGGATGTAGATTTCAATCGCGATATCCGTCCTATCTTGTCGGAGAAGTGTTTGCTTTGTCACGGGCCTGATCCGGAGGGTTTGGAAGCAGGTTTACGTTTAGATCTTCGAGAAGCAGCACTCTCGGTGCTTGAAAGTGATCTCATCGCGATAGTGCCAGGATCGCCGGAAGAAAGTGAATTGGTGGCACGGATTACGTCCGACGATGAGGATATTCGAATGCCTCCTCCGGAACACGGTCAAGCGCTCAATGATGAACAAGTCAAATTGATGACCCGTTGGATCAAGGAAGGGGCAAAGTATGCCACGCATTGGTCTTACGTTAAACCGGAACGTCCCCCGTTACCTGTCGTTGATATCAATTTGGCAGATTGGCCTCAAAGTCCGATCGACCATTTTACATTGAAGAAAATGACCGAACACGGCTTGTCACCGTCGAGGCCGGCGGATCGGTATGCGTTAGCCCGGCGTCTCTATTTGGATGTAACCGGTTTGCCACCAACGATCGAAGAGGCGGATCAATTTGTAGCTTCGACGGATCCTAACGCGTACGAAAATCTAGTGGATGACTTACTTCAGCGACCAGCCTATGGAGAGCACTGGGCGCGGAAATGGCTAGACTTAGCGAGGTATGCTGATAGCGCAGGGTACGCCGATGACCCTCCACGAACAATCTGGGCTTATCGGGATTGGGTCATCAACGCATACAACCGCAATCTACCCTTCGATCAATTCACGCGTGAACAAATTGCGGGGGATTTGCTCTCCTCGCCAAGTGATCAGCAAAAAATTGCAACAGCATTCCACCGTAATACATTGACAAATAATGAGGGTGGCACGCAGGATGAAGAGTTTCGTAATGTGGCTGTGGTGGATCGGGTCAACACGACAATGGCGGTTTGGATGGGCACGACGATGGCGTGTGCCCAGTGTCATACGCACAAGTACGACCCGATCACGCAAGAGGAGTATTTTCAGTTCTTCGCGATTTTAAACAACACAGAGGATGCGGATCGTCGCAATGAAGCGCCATTGCTAAATGTTTTTACAGAACAACAAATTGAGACACGACGACAATTAGATAAACAAATAGCTGATCTGACTGCTGTGCTCGATCGCAGTACACAGGAACTCGACGATGCGCAGCGGCAGTGGGAGACGCGTCTCAAAACAGCATTGTCCTGGGACACATTGGTGCCAAAGTCGATTGTTCGCAAAAGCAAAAAATCAGGCGAACTGTTGAAAGACGGTAGTCTGTTGGTTACCACTGCAGCGGCTCAAGATGAGTATACGATTGAATTTCCAATCAAAGTCGATTCAGGGAACGTACTAAATTGGTCAGCCATTCGGCTCGACACGCTACCTCACGAGCGTCTCAATAATTTGTCGAGTGTTGGGGGGAATTTTGTCATCACAGGGCTCGAGGCGGATTTAATTCCGGTCGAGAACTCAGTTCCCAGCGCCAGATTTGTTCGGGTGACCAATCGGGGCAGCAAGCAGATCTTGTCGCTTGCGGAAGTACAGGTATTCAGTGATGGGAAAAACGTTGCGACTCAAGGGACAGCAACTCAGCATTCGACCGCATATGATGGCCCGCCTGAATTGGCAATTGATGGCAATACAGACGGCACTTTTGCGAATCATTCGGTAACGCACACAGCGACGGTTGATAATCCGTGGTGGGAGCTGGATCTCGGTTCGTCTATTGAAATCGAACGCGTCAGTTTATGGAATCGTCTGGAATCTTCCGAGCGGTTAGCTGGATTTACGGTTGAGCTGTTGAATTCCGATCGGGAAGTTGTCATGGTCCGAGAATTCAAAAATTCTCCCAAGCCCTCATTGGATATTCCTACCGATCGAATTCGTAAGATAAAATTTAAAGCGGCGTTTGCTGATTTTAATCAGCCTGAGTTCGAGGCGGCTGATGTTTTGGCGGGCAAAAATGGGCCGCGAGATGGTTGGGCCGTCGGTGGTTCTGCAGGCGAACCGCACCAGTTGACTTTGATTCCCGAAATGCCGGTTAGGGTCGATGAGCCTGCGATCTTGCGAATTCGATTGGAGCAGAATGCGCCGTACGAAAATCATCTTCTCGGTCATTTTAAATTTAAGGTGACAGAGGATGAGGTGGCGATTGAACGTGCAAATATTCCTGTAGATATGATTAAGACTCTCGATACGGAGAGGAAGCAGAGGACGGAGGAGTCCGGCCAGGCATTGGCCAGCTATTTTCGTTACGCGGTCGCTCCATCCTTAAAAACGCAGCGGGAAGAGCTTGCGAAAGCGAAAGCTCAGTTGGAGGCGCTCAAGCCGGCAACGTCCGTTCCTGTTCTTCGAGAGTTAGCGGAAAATCGTCGGCAAACCCATTTACAACATCGTGGAAATTACCTCGATAAAGGTCAATTAGTTGAGCCGGGATTTCCGGCTGTATTTCACATGCCCAAGTCCGGACGGCAAACTGATCGATTGGTTTTGGCGGACTGGTTAATCGATGCCGACAATCCACTGACTGCCCGTGTGTTGGCCAATCGATATTGGGAAACGGTTTTTGGGCGAGGGATCGTAGTGACGAGTGAAGAATTTGGATCTCAGGGGGAGCTACCAACGCACCCTGAACTACTTGATTGGTTAGCGGCGGAATTGGTAGAGAATGACTGGGATGTTCGCCATCTTTTGAAGACACTTGTCATGTCGTCCACCTATCAGCAAAGCGCGTTGGCGGGGCCGGACCGGATTGCTGCTGATCCAGATAATCGCTGGCTCTCACGGGCACCACGGGTTCGATTAAGTGCGGAAATGGTTCGTGATCAGGCTCTCTTTGTCAGCGGTTTGCTGAGTCGGAAGATGTTTGGTGCTCCGGTAAAACCCCCACAGCCCAACCTTGGCTTGAAGGCTGCATTTGGAGGCTCGACCGACTGGAAAACGAGTGCTGGGGAGGATCGTTATCGAAGAGGAATCTATACAACGTGGCGTCGAAGTAATCCTTATCCTTCAATGGCAACTTTTGATGCACCCAATCGAGAGGTCTGTACGGTTCGGCGAAATAGCACGAATACTCCACTTCAGTCATTGGTCACGCTTAATGATCCAGTCTATGTCGAGGCAGCGCAGGCGCTTGCCCGACTGGCGATGGCAGAAGAGTCTGGAATTGAGGAGCGGGTAAAGTTTGGGTTTCGGCGGTGCTTACTGCGGCCGCCAACGGCAAGCGAAATTTCTACGATGGTGTCGCTGTATAACGATTCGGTAAAGCGATTGAGCGACCAGCCTGACGAAGCCGCCAAATTGGCGTCAGATCCGCTTGGGCCGCTGCCCGAAGGGATGGAACCGGTCGAGGCTGCGGCGATGACGGTGGTCTGTAATGTAATTCTGAATTTGGATGAAGTCTTTTTGAAACGGTAGTAAATGAATTTTTATCTAAATCAATTAAGAGAGCGGACGAGGCGGCACTTTTTATCTGCCTCTGGCGTGGGTGTGGGAGCGATTGCTTTATCTTCATTGACTGGAGCGACGGCATCCGCAGACATTCCCATTGATGCAACACAACCGCTTGCCAAGCGGAAACCGCATTTTGAGTCGAAAGCCAAGCGGGTAATCTATTTGCATTTGACAGGGTCCCCGCCAAATCTTGATTTATATGACTATAAACCAGAGCTGGTAAAACGTACGGGAGAGCCTTGCCCCGATGAGTTTTTGAAAGGACGAACGTTTGCGTTTACCTCGGGCGTTCCAAAGTTATTGGGCACTCCCCGGAAATTTGCCCAATATGGCAAGAATGGAACTTGGCTCTCTGATGCCGTGCCCAACTTTCACGCTCCGGATATTGTTGATGAGATGTGTTTTGTTCACTCGATGAACACCGATCAATTTAACCATGCTCCCGCCGAACTGTTGATTTATACCGGCTCGCCCCGGTCGGGGCGGCCGTCACTTGGAGCTTGGGCGACCTATGGACTCGGTACGGAGAATCAAGATTTGCCGGGGTTCGTGGTCCTTATTAGTAGCGGAGTGCAACCCAATGGAGGTGCTAATTCATTCGGAAGCGGATTTCTGCCTTCGGTTTTCCAGGGGGTGCAGTGTCGCTCGAAAGGCGATCCTGTTTTGTATGCCTCTGATCCGAAGGGGATGGATCGATCACTTCGGAGGCGATCGCTGGATGCGCTTCGGGAACTGAATGAAATTCAAGCGGCTGAGATGAAGCATCCTGAAACGCTAACTCGTATTGCACAATACGAACTGGCCTACCGAATGCAAGATTCTGTTCCGGATGTGATGGATATCACTCGGGAAACCAAGGAAACGCATGAGGCCTATGGTGCCGTGCCGGGGCAGTCAAGTTTTGCAAATAACTGTTTACTTGCTCGTCGATTGGTAGAAGATGGCGTTCGATTTGTTCAGTTGTTCGATTGGGGGTGGGATTTCCATGGGACGGGCGCAGGTGAAGGGCTCAGGGATGGTTTGACCAAGAAGATGGGAGCGACTGATAAACCGATTGCCGCGCTAATTCGTGATTTAAAACAACGTGGTCTACTCGAAGATACCCTTATTGTGTGCGGCGGTGAATTTGGACGTACTCCTTTTCGGGAGGGGAGGACGGCAAAAGGAAATGTCCTAGGAAGGGATCACTATCCAGATTGTTTCACGATGTGGATGGCTGGGGGAGGAGTGAAGGGTGGATTCAATTACGGTCAGACGGACGAACTTGGTTTTGGTGTAACCGAGAATAAAGTTCATGTTCATGATTTACAGGCCACGATTATGAAGTTGATGGGGTTTAATCATGAAAAATTAACCTATCGATTTCAGGGACGAGATTATCGTTTGACGGATGTGCATGGCAGGCCGGTTGATGAGTTAATCAGTTAGAGTCCATGGGTTGCTCTTGGTTAATATTCACCTGCTAAAATTATCATTCGGTGTTGGATTGTTTTACGAAACACCGTTACGATGATTTTATGGATGACGTATCACGAATTTTAAGAGCCATCAATCAAGGCGATCAAATGGCTGCGAGCGATTTGCTTCCGCTTGTTTACGCTGAGTTGCGACGCCTTGCTGCTGCTCGTATGGCTAGGGAATCAGTCGGCCATTCCCTCCAGCCCACGGCTCTGGTTCATGAAGCTTATCTTCGCTTGATTGACGCCAAAGATCCTCAGGTTTGGAACAGTCGAGGACACTTTTTTGGCGCTGCAGCGTTGGCGATGCGACGAATTTTAGTCGATTCGGCTCGAAAAAAGCAGCGGATTGTTCATGGCGGAGGACGGCGGAAAATTGATATTGAGAAATTGGAACTAGCCGATCCCAACGATAGCGAATTTTTGTTGGGGCTCGACGAATCACTCGATCGCCTTGCGAAGACCAGTCCCGAAGCCGCCCGCGTTGTGAATCTCAGGTATTTCACCGGCCTGACAATTCGAGAAGTTGCGGAAGCAATGGACGTGTCTGTGCGCACGGTTAATCGTCATTGGGTGTTCGCTAAAGCTTGGCTATTCAAGGAACTCTCCGGCGAAACTGATGCAGCTGAAGTGAAATAATTCAAAAAATATTTGGCAACAGATGGCATAAACGAACTCTAAAAACGCACTGTAAAATAGAGTATTAATTCCATTGACCAATAATTCATTGCTGGAGAACGATTGGAAACCGAAGAGCCGCAAATACAACGTATTTTTAATGCCGCCATGGATGTTTCCTGTCCGCAGGAACGCGCCGTTTTGGTGGAGGAATTGTGCGAGCAAAATCGCAGTTTGGCGAAAGAGGTACAAGAGCTCATTGATGCTGTGGACCGCGCCGATGCTTTTTTAGAAAATATTAATCTAAACGATTCATTGCCGATTGATCCGCCTACGATTTACGATGCCTCTGCCCAATTAACGCATCGGCCAAAGTCCAAGTCGCATGGATTGAATGTGGGGATGGGAGCTGACATCCCTATTCGTAAATTTGGAAATTACCAGCTGATCGAAGTGATCGCGCATGGCGGAATGGGGGTGGTATACAAGGCAAGGCAAATGGGGCTAAACCGCGTTGTTGCCCTGAAAATGATTTTGACGGGTGCCTTTGCAGACGACGAAGAAATTCAACGCTTTTACCAAGAGGCAGAAGCTGCCGCAAAGCTCGACCATCCGGGAATTGTGCCAGTCTATGAGGTTGGATGTTGTGACGGTCAGCACTATTACTCGATGGCATTTGTTGAAGGAAGGAGCCTCGCAGCGCAAATCAAAGAGTCGCCGGTCGAGCCTCGTGAGTCAGCGGAAATCCTGTTAAAGGTTGCGCGTGCCGTTCATGTTGCCCATGAGGCGGGCTTTATACACCGCGATTTAAAACCTGCAAATATATTGTTGGATCAAAACAATGAACCGCGGATTGTTGATTTTGGTTTGGCAAAAAGTTCTCAAAACGATAGTGATTTGACGCGAACGGGCACGGTCATGGGGACGCCAAATTACATGCCGCCTGAGCAAGCTACCGGTAAAAATAAAGAAGTTACCAGTGCATCAGATGTTTATTCACTAGGTGCAATCCTGTACACGTTGTTAACGGGGAAGCCGCCCTTTGTTGCAGGTAATTCAACCGAGACGTTGATGCAGGTTCTGCAAGACGACCCGTTACGACCGCGTTATGTCAAAACGGGCATACCCATTGATCTCGAAGTAATCTGTGCGAAATGCATGGAGAAGAATCCAGTCGACCGCTATTCATCGGCAGAAGATTTAGCCTTGGATCTCGAGCGGTTTTTGAATGGAAGCCCGATCCATGCAAAGAATGATTGGAAACGCCGGATAAAGAAATGGGTTGCTCGAGAGCCGGTGTTGGCTGCTCATCTGGCACTTGTTCCAATACTAGCTGTCGCCGTCTTTTTTGCGACGGTTTTATCAGAAAGAGGCGGTGGCGACGTCAATTTATCCGATCGGTTTGGATGGTCTACCCAATTCATGATGAACATTTACGTTCTGTTGTCATGGGGTGCGGTTGCAATTATCCTTCAGAAGATCCACAACCGTTTTCGATCGGAAAGTTTTATTCTAACTATTTGGGCTGGCATTGATCCAATTTTTCTTGCTGGCCTGTTGTTCCTGAACAATTCGCCTCGAGGACTGCTGTTGTCCTCATTTCCTTTATTGATTTTGATAATTAGTCTGTTTCGGCGCGTTGACTTAATTGCTGTTGCAACGGTTTCTTCTTTGGTTGGGTTTGGGTTGATTGTGATTGGCGCACCGATGATCTTTCATGAAAGCATCGGCGATTTTGATCAGTCGTTGCGCTATGCTTCCTATAATTTAATTTTTTCAGTCTGCGTGGTACTGACCGGGATCGTTTCCGGTTTCCAGGCTCATCGTTTGAATAGATACGCGCGGAGGCGTAAGACTTAAACGTTAAGGTTTTAGAATTAGATTATCCACCGTATTGCGAGGGAATAACGCCCTGGGCAGAGACCTCTGCAATAAAGAGATCACCAGCAAGGGGTTGTTTGTGTTTGGACTCTTGATCGAGGCCAAGTGAAGCCGTGGTGATCAACAGTTGATTCATTTTTGGGCCCCCAAAGGCGCAGGCTGTTGGAGCGCTCACTGGAACCTCGACGCGCTCAGTAATCATTCCCTTGGACGGGTCTATTTTGGCCACACAGTTGCCACCCCAAAACGCTACCCACAGATGATCGTCAGTATCGATTGCCATTCCGTCAGGAAACCCCAAACCTTCGGGGGATTCGAAAATAATTTGA
>JAPOIJ010000064.1 GCA_029979005.1 Planctomycetota bacterium
ATCTGCTCAACGTCTGAGATCGCCTTCAATGAAACGACGTTTTTGGGGCCTGTCAAACAGATTGACACCTGTTCAGCATTACAGAGTCGGCGCAGGTGATTAGCGAGAATCACGACCGCTTCAGAAACAGATTGAGTCTGGTCTAACGCGTGAATTAGTCCAATTGAATCTGCGAGGTAACGACTCTTGTTTTCCTCAGATTTCAAACTCTGTATTTGATGCCATCGGCTGATTGCTTCGGAAGCGATTCCGGTTAACCATTGGAGACGTAGAATACTCTCCGTTTTTGATGAAAAACACCCAATCAAAACGCTGTCAATTTCATCGTCCAGCTTTTTGTTGATTTGTTTTGAAATCGGTGCGGCAACGAGTGTCGAATGTGGTGAGGTCTGGATGGGAGAGGAGCAAACATGATGAGTGCGAGCAACCCTTGCGAGCATCTCTCTCACCTGCAACTCAACAATTGGCCAAAGCGGATCGTCTTCTGAGTCTGCGAGAAGCTGGGGCGTGTCAAATTCGCCTTCGGTGTTTTTGGGGATATTCCAAACACACAGACAGTCCGTCTGTCGTTTAATGATCTGACTTATGTTTGAGTGCAATTGGTCAATCGAGTTGCTGTTTGCAATTGCTACACCGAAGTGTTGCATTAAACGCTGATCTGAAAACGAATAGTCAATGCCAGGCGAATCGGTGTCGGGACGTGTAGTTTCCTTGCCGACCGGTGAACGAAGTGGTGATGAAAAATCAAATTGTAGAATGGGAGGGTTCATTGAGTGAGCTACACGATGCTAATTTAATTAAGCTTCTCGGCTTAGCTGGATTCTAAAAGTTTAGTGAACAGCTTTCGCCGCTTCGTAGCTTTAAGTTTGGATTCTCGATCAGTAATTTGATCTCGACGGTTCCGGACTGCGAGTCGGTTTCAACGCCAATCCGATAAACTCTGCCTTTAATTAGAGAACCATTCTCTAATCGAATGGTGTGTTCCTGATCAATTGAGAATTGGTCCAATTGGTTGCTCATAATTGCAAAGGAGGCCAGAAGTTTATCGACTTGAATGATCGTTGCGACTTCAGGGTGCAGAGGCGAAAGGAATTCGCCTTCGCGCCGATGGATTTTTGCGACAATACCATCGAACGGTGAAGTGATGGTTCGTCGGTCAAGCTGGACTTCGGCACGGCGAAGTTCAATTTCTCGAACGGCCTTCTCTTCTTTTGCTGCAAGAACTTTCGCTTGCGCAATGGAGAGTTCCATTTCCGCGCGAATAATTTCGCTTTGACTTGCGTGCCCACGTTGTTGGAGTTCGCCCAGACGCCTTGAAATTTCTTTTCGCTTTTCAAGTAATTGATTGGCGGCAATGAGTTGGCTTGTTGTTTGGGCCAACTCCTCCGCAATTTGCACTTGCAATTCTTGAACCCGATCGTCGAGTCTTGCGACAGTACCGCCGGCTTCAATCAAATCTCCTTCCTCAACCGCGAGTTTCGCGATAGCTCCGGCTTCGTCGCTTGATAATTCGATGCTACGAAACGGCGAAATGTATCCGTCAATCGCATCGGTTTGATCCGACTGAGCAAGCGATGAACCATGACTCAAGAGAACTATTGCGACAGCCAACAAGAAGGTTCGATACAGCGGAAACCAGGTAAGATTGGCAAAGGTTGGATTACGTTTCATGGTAGGTTTGACTCGAAATAATGGTGACCAAGAGGGTACGGATTTCGAGGAAACGTAGCTTATCAGGGTGAGTTTGAAGGCCAGATGATGCGAAAATCAAACCTCATTCATTCCTCAGGCCACAAAATCAGCGCAATGCTTACGACATAAACTAAGCGGTTTTGTTTCTGCCGGTTTTAACGCTTTGCGTGTTGGATTTTGGCAATTTGAATAGCGTGACGCTGGCGAGTATTGGAGAAAACACTCTCGTTTTTTGGAAGGAAGGAGCGTGGACTTCGTTAAGAAGGCGCGGCAGACCCTTGAAGCGAAGAGACTCAATTCTCGCTGCGACCCGGATAGCCGAAGCTTGCAGGCAGGAATTTCGAGCGAAGTTTTGATTTCTTTGGTTTCGAATCCGTCGTAGGGGTCTGCGGTTCTACCGTTGGGGAATCTTGCCGTTGAATATTCAATTCGGGGGTCCCATTCGAATTGATCTGACTGAAATTAATATTCTCGTGAATTAACAGTGTCCCCATTGTTCGCTGGAGTTGAACTTCGGCTGATTTTAGTTCCAATTCGGCCTCAGCGTAGACCAGTTCGGCGTTTGTGAGTCGTTCTTGTGAATCCAATAATTGATCGAGTGCGGTGGTTGGGGTTTGACCGTCAGCGAAATCTCCTTCGATAAGGGCGAATGAGTCCCAACGGCGAAAGCTCTGCTCGAGGTCTGCCCTGGCGGCAACGATCGCCTGTAGCGCCGCATCGAGAGTTTCCTTGGCAGAATTTACACGACGTAAAGAAATTTGCGATTCAGCAATCACGTTGAGGATTTTTTCATCGACCACTGCTTTGATTTTCGCCAGCTCAAGTTTGCTTTGGGTCACGCGGCTTTTCGCGGCTCGATTTCGATAGGGCATTTTGAATTCGAGCCCGACGGAATAGCCAGGGGTGGCTTGACCGAATTGATCGACAATCGCTTTTCCAACGGCAGAGTCCCCCTGGAGTGCGCTAACGTAGGTTCCAAGCAGTAGAGATAATTCTGGAAGCAATTCGTTTTCGCTGATATTGAGGTCAATGCATTTCACCTTTGCGCGTGCCATTGCTTCCCGAATTTCAGGGCGATTTTCTAAAGCCTTAAACACGACTTGTTCCAAATCAATTTCGATACCGACATTGTTTGGTGTTTCTGTAGGCAGCATTTCGATGGTTTGTTCTGCTTGCCAGTTTCGATCAGCCGTAAGTCTTCTTAATTCTGTTTGCGAATCCCTAATGTCTCGCCGTGCGTTTGCCAGATCCGTTTGCCGCGACTTGACAGCGGAGCGCGCTCGGGTAATTTGGCTGGGAAGCGAGTCGAGTTCCCTGCGACCTTCCAGTATTTCTAAAACGTACTGGCCCCTTGCTACATTTCTTTGTTTTTGGAGAAAGACGCTGCGGTCAAAGTAAAGCTCCCAGTAGGCGGAAACCGTTTTCTGGATTTCATCTTGAAGTTCCGCCGTGAACGTATCCCAAGCTGCTCCGCTGGTGGCTTGGGCAATCAGGATTTGGCTCTCGTTGTAATACTTGCCACGGCCCCTCATGAGAGGTTGGTTCACATTGAGTGCAAGTGTTGCAGTACCTTGATCTTGAGGGGTAAAGAAACTCGAATTGCTGTTTTGAAAACCGAGGCGTTCACTAAGTTCATAGGACGCTCCAGTTTTCAGTTTTTTCCGAATTCCAAAATCACCGGTCCATGTGTGGTCCTTGAGATAGTTGGAGTTGTCGGTGGTTGTCGAGAGTGTGTCTCCAACTGGATCTTCGCGGTCTTCGAATTGGCTCCTGACGAAAGCGATTGGGTCGAAATCCGCTTCGGCTTCTACGATTTGCTGCTCGAGGATTAGCGGTCGTTGGCTGATTGCGCGAATTCTTGGCGAGTTTTGGAGAGTGGCATAAACCAGACTGTTGGTATCGACCTGCTGTTCGGTAGCATTTTTGACGATCGGAGAAACGACTTTTGATTTCCACCAAGTGTTTCCTTCGGCAAGTGAGTCCGGATTGTATTTCTGTTTCGACCTATCATCCGTTCCGAGGAAATCGTTTAGCTCTATTGGGTCTTGCTCCTGATTGAGGGTTAATTTCGGAGATTTCCCTCTAATAAAATCGCTTCGCTTCGGAGCGGATGGTGCAAACGATGTGTCCGGGAGTTTTTTAAATATCGGGGCGAGATCAGGTAATGTTTCTTTTGTGCGTTTTTTTGTTGAGATCGCACGAATTGAGTTTGTTGAATTTGATCGTGTGTTCAAATCGGGTTTCGAATTTTCCGGACTGAGCGATTTAACAATTTTTTTCCCGTTACTTGCAGATAGCCGGGTTTTGCTGTTGTTTAGAACAGAGATGGATTTTGATTTGGGTAGCAAATCGATTGGCTGTTTTTCGGTTTTCTTTTCGCCCCCTGCAAGTTGAGGTAAAGATTTTAGCTGGATCTGTTGCTTGTTGAGATTTAGAAACGCTTTCGTTCGACCGGATTCTCTAAGTTCATTCCGTACGCGCGGGATTCTTTCCTGGGCTGAAACTGTCAGGGGAGGCATATTCACCAAAATTGACGTCGACACGAGGGCGATCGTGAGAATCAATTTAGGGTTAATTATCCATTTCGGAATAAACGTCACAACGGTCTCCAACGTTTTATTGCATACGACAGTTATTATTATGTTTCGTTGAAAAACGTGGTTATTAACCAACCTACTTATCGAAGTCGGACTAGAAATTCAGGCTATCAGTGTCTCAAAACGCATAATCGGTAAAGCTTCGCAATAGATGGCACCGGTTTGTGAAACTGTGACACTCAATCGTTTGGCAGTGGCAATGATGAAAAGCAGTTTGTTGCCGGCTAATCATTCTATTCCTTTGCTTTTTTGCGGTTTTTGTAATTGTTTGTCCAATTGTGATCTCTTTCCAAAACGGAAGATGTATCCTTGCTTGCCGGATTCCTACAGCTTTACTCCGGACTAGTTTGAGCAGATTGAGGTTGGGGTCTGTCGGGGGAAGACCACCGGAGCTCACTGCGGTTTTTCTAAAACGGTTGACGCCATGCCATCAACGCCAATACGGGCTGCGGAAACAAGTTTTCCTTTTGTTTCCGACGTAGAGCTAGTAGTACTCGAAGATCGAGTTCTCTACGATGCTTCACCACTCGTTGCCTGCGCGCAGGATATCTTAGAGTCGGTGACTGCAGATGAGGATTATAATGGAGTGTCGGCGGACGCCACCGCGATACCAGCGTTTGATACAGGTTTTGTTGCCTCGGTAGTTGAATCGTTCGACGAATTTTCAACCGAGCCCGTCGATGTAGAAACCGTTCCAACAAAGGCTAGGCAGTTAGTTGTTATTGACGGTCAAGTTGGCGACGTTGATTCGCTGGTCGAGGACATTCGGGCACAGAATTCGGATGGCAGCGCGTTTGATATTTCAATTCTTTCGAAAGAAGCCGATGGGATTCAGCAGATCACTGAAATTCTCGACGGGCGGGAGCAATACGACGCAATCCACATTATTTCCCATGGAAGCGATGGCCAACTCCAATTAGGAAACAGTTCGGTCAATTCAAAAAATCTAAATGATTATGAAAGCTACCTCTCTCGCTGGACTACCGGATTGGCATTCGGTGGTGATGTTTTGCTGTATGGATGTGACTTGGCTGGAAGTTTTGAGGGCAAAGGATTTGTCGACCAACTTGGAGATTTTATAAATCGCGATATCGCGGCGAGTGAAGACCTGACTGGGCATCGAGGTCTCGGAGGAGATTGGACGCTTGAGTATGAAGCAGGGGAAATTGAAAGCCGATTAGTTTTCACTGAACAGCTTGTTGACGAGTGGAAGAATACCCTTGAGAGCCTTCAGCTAACTAGTGAAAAGGACACTTACATTTCTAAAGTGTCTGCAAATACGTCGTTTGGTGCGGAGGAAACTCTTCAGGTTTCCAATTCAGGAAATGACATTGGAAACATTCGTGCACTGATCGAATTTGATCTGGGAGCGATTCCGGACAATGTAACCATTAACTCGGCTTCTCTAATTTTGAAGAGTATTGAGTCTCAGAGTAATTTTGGGATTGAGTTGTTTTCTGTTGCCAACCCATGGGAGTTGGATGCGGTCGGGCAAGGTACGACGTGGACGGAAAGAATAGTTGGCGTCAATTGGGATTCAGCGGGTGGAGATTATACCTCTGGAGCAATTGCTTATTCTGACCCTGCCCTGCTTTACAGTTGGGACGTAACAAATTTGCTGTCTGACTGGCTAACTGGAACTAAGGCAAACTATGGTGTTTTACTTGGTAGTTCGTTGACCGGAAACGGCACGGTTACCTTTGATAGTTCCGAAGGTGGGACTGCGCCGGTATTGGAGATCGACTATACCCCGAACAACAATGCTCCGGCTTTGGACAACTCCGGCGATATGTTTCTGCCTGATATTTTTGAGGATTCGCTCGATCCAGTCGGCTCATCCGTTGCAGAGATCATCGCCTCAGCAGGTGGGGACAGGATTTCAGATGCGGATGTCGGGGCAGTTGAGGGAATCGCAATTGTGGCTGCTGACCAGACGAACGGAAACTGGCAGTTTGATGTTGGGAATGGATGGGTTAATCTCGAATCTGTTTCTGTTAATAATGCCGTTGTCCTAGATGCCACGGCGTTGGTGCGTTTCGTACCATCAACCGATTACTTCGGTCCCTCTGGTGACTTTGTCTTTCACGCATGGGATCAAACAGATGGTCACCTCAGTGGAAAAATCGGTGTATCCGTTGCTGAAACTGGAGGAGCGAGTTCCTTTAGTGTTGCAAGTGAATCAGTTTCTCACGCTGTTTTGCCAGTCAATGACGTGCCGGTCATTACCGGAATTGAAACTACGACTTTGGAGTTCATTGAAGGACTCCAAGGCATTTCAGTAAGTTCCACGATTACACTGGCGGATGTCGACAATACGCAGCTTCAGTCGGCGACTGTAGCAGTTAAGAATAATTATGAGGCGAATTCAGATGTTTTAATGTTCTCCGGATTTAATGACATCACTGGCTCGTGGGATAGCCTTACAGGAATTTTGACTTTGAGTGGCGTCGATAGCGTTGAAAATTACCAAGCTGCCCTGAGGACGGTCGAATTCAGAAATACCAGCGAAAGACCTACCGCTGAGACTCGGTCCATTGAGTTTTCTGTTTCTGATGGTGAAGCAGATTCCATTACCCAGTCGCGAAGCGTTTCAGTAATTCCCACGAATGATCCACCGACAATGAATTATTTTTCAGGGGATTCTCTTGTATCACTCAACGATGGAGAGGCTCGCATTCTTGATGCAAGCGTTGCAGTCTCGATTTATGATCCCGATCTTACAACAGATTTTAATGGTGGTCGTCTGATAGTCGAGGGAATAGGATTTGCGGCTGAAGATGCCCTCGGGATTGAAGAGGATTCTGATGTCTTTTTGTCAAATGGTTTGGCAGTTGGTTCCTTGGTTAGTGTGCAAGGGCTTAGCATAGGTGAACTCGTTGGTGTCAGCTCGTCTGCAATAATGGTGGAGTTTAATTCAGCAGCGACCACAGGAAATGTGGCTACGTTGATTCATAATATCTCGTTCGCAACGACCAGCACGGAATTTGGAATGCGAGTCGTCGAATTTGAATTAAATGACAGCGATGGAACTTTGAACGGTGGTGTCGACACGAGTTACGGTGCCCTTAATGTATTTGTGACAGATCAAAATGAAGGGTATGTCTCTACTCTGGAGGACACTGCTTATTCATTTTCGTCGAGCGATTTTGATTTCACAGGTTTTGTAGGCGATTTGATTGACTCAATCACAATCACTTCATTGCCTAGTGAAGGTGTTCTTCTGCTAGAAGGAGCACCGGTACAAATTGGAGATGTGGTCTCTAAGATTCAAATTGATTCTCAATCGTTTGAGTTTATTCCAGCAAACGATGGAAGCGGTGGATTGTACGCTTCTTTCGATTTCTTTGTTAACAACGGAATTTTGTCGATTAACGTACTTGCCGGCGAACCCGGTTTCCGTAGTCTTGGAAGTGAGTTCTTTTCGAATGCTGAAGCGATACTGGGGGAATCTGATAACTTTGGTCCAGGTGGTGTCGTCTCATCCTCGATTGTTATCGGTGGCCCTAGCAATTCCATCGATGCAGACTATTTGTCACAAGGTGAGATATATTTTGGGGGGATGATTGACGATGGCCGATTGACGGCCGCTGAACTTAATGCCATTGATCAGTGGGTGCTTGGTGGAGGGGTGCTTATTTCCACTGGAGAACAGCCGTCAACAGATGACCTCAATTCCTATTATGGTTTGACGACACAGGATGCAGGGACGACGTGGGTTGTAAGCGATGATGACAATCCAATTATGAATGGTGTTTTCGGGACTGTTGGCCAGATTGATGACACGTTTCCCGCTTACGCAATAACTGCGTCTTTTGATCCCGCCAGTTTAATGCCGGGCGATTTAGTACTCGCTATTGATCAGCAGTCAGGCAATCCGACGATGGTGTTGAGATCGCATGGCAATGGAAAGATCCTGTTTACCGGTGATACTGGGATCTTTTATTCGGATCTTACAGGCGGTGGAGCAGTTGTAACTCCTAATGATATTCTGACAGCCAACGTATTTGCCTGGGCGATTGATGAAGCCAATGTAGAGCCTGAGTTGAAGTGCATGCAAGTCGGAGTCGTTCCGGTGAATGATGCTCCAGTGATCGAGTCCGGTGACGGTGAACCGTTGATTTACCGCGAAAACGATGGCTTGGTTGCTGTTTGGGATTCAATTGTGATTTCTGATGTTGACGATATTCAAATCGAATCGGCAACGATCTCAATTTCCTCCAACTACAATGCCGGAGAGGATCGGCTTGACTTTTTTAACAATGAGCAATCATCAATCTTGGGGATTTGGGATAGCGGTTCCGGGACGCTCGAACTGACGGGGATTGACTCAGTTGAGAATTATCAGTTGGCTTTGCGCAGTGTTACCTATCAAAATACCAGCGATTCACCCGTCTCGGTGAACCGCCTGATCAGCTTTCAAGTTAATGATGGTGAATTGCTATCTGAAATAGTCCATCAAGAGATCCAGGTTGTTCCCGTCAATGATGCTCCGACCGATTTGTTCCTAAGTAATTCTACGGTCGATGAAAACACGGACACTAACTCAGGCAGCACAGGTGAGCCGTTTATTGTTGGGCAGTTATCCAATAACGATCCTGATATCGGAGATACACCACGGTATGCCGTCATCGGTGGACTGGACCAGGCGTTGTTTCAAATTGGTGGACTCTCCGGAGACCAATTGATTTTAGAAGACGGAATTCTCGACTATGAGAGGCAGGCGAGCTATGAAGTTGTGTTGCGAGTTTCTGATCAATTCGGTGCGTTTTTTGATAAATCATTTTTGATATCGGTTCAAAATCAAAACGAGTCTCCAACAGAGATATTTCCGAACGATATTTTCATTGCTGAGAATACAGATACGACCGATGGGGTCAGTTTAGGCGTGTTATCGAGTGTCGATCAGGATTTGGGAGATCAATTCACCTATGCGGTTGTTTCTGGGGATGATGCGGGATATTTCGCAATTGGCGGAGCCAACAGCGATGAACTTGTAATTCAAGGTGCTTTGCTGGATTTTGAAATCAAATCCCAGTACGAATGTGTTGTGCGTAGTACTGATACTCTAGGGTTATTTGTGGATCAATTAATCCTGGTTTCCTTGATCGACTTTAATGAAGCTCCAGAGTTTTTGAATCAAGGTTTTTCGATCGATGAAAACTCGCCTCTTGGAACTACAGTTGGGGTCTTATCGGCGGTGGATGCGGATGCCGATGACGTGTTGAGCTTTAACGTAACTGGTGGTTCTGGAGTTGGGATCTTTAATGTAAACGAGGTAACCGGAGAGGTGATCGTTGCAGATGATGTGCTCTTGAATTACGAAACCACTCCGGTGCTTAATCTATTGATAGATGTGGTGGATCGTGAGGGACTAACCGAATCTGCTGAGGTTCTAATCGAGCTTAATGACGTAAATGATGAACAGGAGTTGATTGAGAATTCAATTTTGACTGTCATTGAAGGGAGTTCCGCGGTAATTGACGCCTCGCTTCTGCGAACTGTCGATGAAGAACAATCGGACGATCGCTTGGTGTATTCCATCGTGAAAGCTCCATTAAATGGAACCCTCGAGGTCGCAGGAGTCACTGCGAGTCAATTTACACAGGACGATATCAACCGGGGGCGAGTCAATTATGTTCACAATGGAGCGGAGTCACTTTCAGATAGTTTTGAATTTCTTGTGGACGACGGGGTAGGAGGGGAGACCGGTGGTGTGTTTGTGATTGCCGTTACACCTGTAAATGACGCCCCCGTAGCCCAGGATGACTTTTTTACTATTAACGAAGGAGCAAGTTTTTCAGCGAGTGGCGAACAACTTCTTGGGAATGACTTCGATCCTGACAGTTCCGAAATCGGTGTTCGATTGGTAGATGCGCCTGTCAACGGTACGGTGGCGTTAAATTCGGACGGGAGCTTTACGTATACCCATGACGGTTCGGAAACACTGCAAGACCGTTTCACATACCAGTTGGATGATGGCAGCTTATCAAGTTCAATTGCGAACGTTGAAATTCAAGTCAACCCTGTGAATGATGCTCCCATTGGTGGCGTAGATGAATATTCTGTAACGACGGGGCGAGTATTGAGCGCCTTCCAGAGTGTTCTCGCTAATGATCTTGATGTGGAAGGTAATTCAATTGTCGCGCTGTTGGTTGATCCTCCCTCCAACGGTACCGTGCTGTTGAATCCAAATGGCTCATTTGTTTACGTACCCAATGCTGGTTTCTTTGGCGTTGATACGTTTACGTACATGCCAAGTGATGGCGCCGCGGAAGGTGTTGTTACAACGGTAACAATTCAAGTAGAGGTGGCTGCAGGCGCAGCGACAACTAATCCCTTGACCAATGTTGATCAACAGGCCGATGAGACGGATGAAAATAACGAGGAATATCTTGGGGTGGCCGATGCAATTGCGGCGAGAAGAGAAAGGCGTTCCTTGCAACGCGAAGAAGATGCAGTCTACCAAGAGACCTTTACCAAGTTTGTTCCCGAGCCGATTGAGGAATATGTCAGCCTGATTTCAGACAGGAACCGCGCTGCCGAGGTGTTGCGGATTCTAGTTCAGAATCCAGCTTCTGAAATGGTCGTTGAAGAATCTGAAATTCGAAATCTTGAATTAAATAGTATCGTCGGGATTTCGATGAATACCGAATACCTCATTGATCAGTTGCAGGAGGCGGATCGTTACGAGACAAGTCTTGAGGATATAAAAATGACGGTGGGAGCGCTGACGACTCTTGGTACGCTTGGTTACGTATTCTGGACCTTAAGAGGAAGCGCGTTAATGGCACTTGCACTTGCGCAATTGCCATCGTGGCAAATGATTGATCCACTCCCAGTTCTTGAGAGTTATAGTTCAAAAAATGGCGAAAAGAAGCAAGATGAAGTCGATGGTTTTTTTAACTGAACCGCTCTTCCTTCTTTCTCCGCTTGAGTACTGAGGAGTTGGGTGGGGATTAGGGGCGTGGTGTAATATTCGTTGTATTTCTATTTGTGTGATTAATCGGAAATGCCGACCTTCTTTAGCCAGTCACCCTTTCTGGCTGCAAAAATAGTTCATTCAGTAATTAAACTTTTTCGATACCGTCACGATTAACAATTGGCGGGTAGATTTGGTGTGTCCGGTCTGGGCCGTGCATGTTTCCTTGCGTTATGTGAACCGACAATTCCATGTTCAAAATAAAATCGTCAGCTCGATTAGCACTCACCTTGGGTTTAGGTGTTGCAGCGCTTGTATTGCTGACAATAACGTTGGAATTGATCCCTAATCCCCAGAATCAAATCGTTAAATCTCGAACCAGTTTAGTCAAGCTACTGATTGTCGATGTAACGACATTGGCTGAGTCTAAACAAATTGACGACCTATCGGTTTTGTTTCGACGTTCGGTCGCCGTAGAGAAGGACTTGTTGTCGATCGGATTGAAGCGTGGAACCGATGGCAGTTATCTGGCGTCGACCGACAAGCTTCACGAGACCTATGTTTCGCGAAAAAATCCAGCGGATACGCAAGTGTTTTCAGCGCCAGTTTTTCTAAACAGAAAAAAATGGGCCGAATTAGAAGTGGTCTTTCGGGAGATGGACGTAAAACGAGCTTTCGGATTCCCCGTTTATCCTTTTGGAATTGTACTTTTTCTGTTTAGCAGTATCACGCTGATGGCATGGGCGGTTCTTGGAAAGACCTTTAACTATCTCAACCCTTCCAATGTCGTCCCCGATCGTGTGAAATCCGCGTTAGATACGCTTGCGGAAGGGCTTGTGTTGATTTCTCCCGGAGGAGAGATTGCCCATCTCAATGAAGCGTTTGCAAGAATAATTAATGTTAAAGATGACAAGATATTAGGGACCAAATTGGATGACTTTAATTGGGCACCTGAAAATGAGTCTTTGGGGGCGAATTATCCGTGGGTTATTTGCCAAAAGACGAAAGAACGAGTCTGTGGTGAAATCATTCAACTTAAAATGCTAGGTTCGCCGATTCGGAAATTTGTCGTGAATGCGACTCCAATCAAGGGGAAAGGCAATTCGATACGCGGTGCGTTGGTGAGTTTTGATGACGTGACTGCGATTGAAAATAAGAATGCAGAGCTGGCACGTGTGATTCTTTCGCTGAGAAGTTCCCGGGATGAAGTAGAACGGCAAAATGAGCAACTCAATTTCCTGGCCTCGTTCGATCCGCTAACCAAGTGCCTGAACCGGCGAGCCTTTTTTAGTCGGTTTGAAAAAGATTGGAATGATAGTGGAACCGAAGACATTGCGGTCATGATGATCGATGTCGATCATTTTAAGCAGATTAACGATAATCATGGCCACTCCATCGGTGATGAGGTTTTGAGAAAGATGGGAGACCTGTTGCGAGGGGTTGTTTCGTCGGATGGTTTAGTTTGTCGTTATGGCGGTGAAGAATTTGTTGTTCTGTTAACTGGCGTGAAATTTGAGAAGTGCATGGCAATCGCCGAACGTATACGATCGGGTTTGCAGGAAACTAAGGTGGAGGGGGTAAGTTTCACAGCAAGTGTCGGTGTTTCCTCCCGAGAATTTGGGGCAATGGATCCTCAGCATATGCTCGATCAAGCGGATGAAAGTTTGTACGACGCAAAAAAGAATGGGCGAAATCAAATTGTACGTTTTGATCAGCGCCCCGTTGATTTTTTGAAAGAAGATTCGCAGGCTGGATTGACTCGCGAAGAGTTCACCAAAGAAATTCCTTACTCGGCTGTAACTGGGCTTTTGTCCGCGCTCTCGTTCCGTTGTTCGACAACGGCACAACATTCAATTCGAGTCGCAGACTTGTGTGTGGGGGTCGGCGAACGAATGCTGGGAAATCGGGATCTCTATCGTCTGGAAATTGCAGCATTGTTGCACGACATTGGAAAAATTGGTGTCCCTGATTCCATTTTGAATAAACCTGGTCCGCTCACGCCTGATGAATGGAAGGTCATGGAAAAGCACGATCAGATCGGCGTGGAAATTGTTCGAAGTGCATTTGGGTCGGATAAAATCGCAGCGATTATTGAGTCCCATCACTATTGTTTCCATAACCGGGGCGAGTCGAATTCGGATTTAAGCGGCACCGTTCCTTTAGCAGGGCGAATCATTAATGTGTGTGATGCGTTTGATTCCATGACGAATGAACGCGTTTATCGCGCACCTATGTCTTATTTTGAGGCACTTCAAGAAATTGTTAAAAACACGCCCGCCCAATTTGATGTGGACGTAGTAAAGGAATTGTTGACCTATCTCCAGCAGGGACATTCAATCACGCCAAATGAGTTAGTTGAATCCATTCCTCAGATTACGGATTCAATGGAATCTCACATCGTGGAGCTCTTTCACGCAATTGAGCTGCAAGATATCGAAGGAATTAAGCGGACGGTTAATTTATTAAAAGAAGAGACGCTCAACGGTGATGGAGTTTGTGAGGTAACGAATCGACTTAGTGTAGCCATTGAGTCAGAGGACGAAGATATTGAGCGTGTCTTAAAACTGGCCAACGAAGTGATTCATGAATGTCGAAGTTGGAAATCGGGCCACGTTATGAAGCCCCTTGATGAGATGGTGGACTACACGGGAGAAGTAGTTTAGTTCCTTCGTTTGTTTGCCTGAACTCGTTTTAAAAGGTGCCGCATCATTGCGACTGGCTCTGAAGGTGCAGCACTTTAATAAAAAATAAATACTCGTTGCGATTAATATGACATGATTTCTTGAAACGTAATATCGGTTTGTTTCAGTATATTTTCGATTGGAAATTGCAATTTTTTCCTCAGAGGTAAGACTTGCCAAGCTTGAAATTTTGATGCCATTTTTTTTTCCGACTGTCGATTGTCGAACAACCAGCAGTTGTACTGTTAGCTGACATTTAGAATCCTCGCCTTTTGAAACGTGTTGACATGGACCAATTTACCGAACGCTCGGCCGAATCTGCGGCTCTATCAATGCCTTTAGTCACTTCGGAATCTCAACCGGTTCAGTCGGGAGCGGGGTCTTCGTTGCCATGGCGAACAAGTCTCGATCCGAAAAATTTGAAGCCGAATGAAGCGGCTCTTCGTAAATCAAAAATTATGATTGTCGACGACGAGGAGCTGGTGATTCGAGTCGTGCGGCGATTTCTTTCGTCGGATGGGTATGAAAACTTTGTTACCCTGACAGATCCACGGGAGGCATTGGAGGCAATTGATCGGGAGCAACCGGATGTCGTTTTGTTAGACATTATGATGCCTTACATCACTGGATTGGATCTCCTAAAAGTCCGACAGAAAACGCAGTATATCCAGCATGTGCCATTTATTATTTTAAGTGCTAATTCTGAGAATCAGATCAAACGTGATGCGTTGCAACTAGGAGCAACCGATTTTTTGAGCAAACCGGTTGATCCAAGCGATTTGATTCTGCGAGTTCAGAACGCGTTGATGGTTAAACGTCATCATGATCACCTAACTAATTATGCGGTTGAACTTGAGCGGCAGGTTCGGGAGAGGACACGGCAGATTGAAAAGTCGCGTGAACAGATCATTCATTGCCTCGCCCGAGCCGCTGAATATCGGGATAATGAGACGGGCGAACATGTTATTCGCGTTGGCAAGTACAGTGCTGTAATCGCTCAACAATTAGGTTTTGGCCCCGAGTACTGCCGAGAGATCGATTTGGCTGCTCAGTTGCACGACGTGGGTAAAATTGGAATCCCTGACTCAGTACTATTGAATCCCGGGCGTTTGGATAATGAAGAGTTCGAGGTGATGAAAACTCATTGTGGACTTGGCATGGAGATCATGGAGCCACTAGCGAATGCTGAGATAGAGCGAGTCCGGCGACACACCTCGATGGGTGGATTTATCATGGAGGGGGTTGATTCGCCGATGCTTGAGTTGGCAGCAACGATTGCCCGAACTCACCATGAAAAATGGGATGGCACTGGTTATCCAGAAGGTCTCAAAGGAGACGATATTCCAATTGAGGGGAGGATCTGTTGCGTTGCGGACGTCTACGATGCTCTTTGCAGTGAGCGACCTTACAAGCCGAAATTCCCAATTCAACGGTGTCTTGAAATAATGTTGTCAGAGCGAGGGAGTCGATTCGACCCGATTGTTTTGGATGCGTTTTTTGAACGAATTGAGGATATCGAAGAGATAAGGAAGTCTCATCACGATCAACATAACTACCATTTGATTAGCGAGCAAAAGCAGGTTTAAGTCCGCCGTGAATTGATTGGCCAGGTTCGGTACAATTCTTTGTTCGCGGTGCTGGAATACGGAGCCATTTAAACAACGGTGCCGAACACGCTCTGGTTGGGGCTCGGATCCGGCCGCAACTAAAGTGCACTTAAACGCGAAATAGAGTCGGTGATTTCCTGTCGCACTTCGTCCATAGGTTCCAGGCCTAAAGCTTGTTTTAATATTTCGCTGGCTCTGTCGTAATGATGGTTTCCTAACGCCCAGGCTGTTGCACCGCGCACCAAAGGTTCGCTGTCAGTTAGGCCTAACGCCAGGGCGTCGAGGTTGTCTTGGTTAGGGGTGTTGCCCAAAGCAATTGCTGCATTGCGCAAAATTCCTCTTCGTTTTGGGCGCCAAAGAGGCGTCTTTCTAAAACGCTCGCGAAATTGATCATCGGTTAATTGAAAGAGGGAACGCAATTCGATTGGATTGTGACCGTCGAGCGGTTGAAAGTCAGCTTCCTGGCTCAGTGGTGCCTTGCGATTCCAGGGACAAACCTCCTGGCAAATATCACAACCTAAAATCCAGTCTTGCATTTTCGAACGAAGGGCGGTCGGTACTGCGGTTCGATGTTCGATGGTTAAATAACTGATACACTGCGTTGCATCCAGGACGTGAGGTTGCACAAATGCATCGGTTGGACACGCATCGATGCAAGCTGTACAGGTTCCACAATGATTGGTGACCATCGGTTCGTCGTACTGCAGCGGTACATCTAGCAGAAGTGCCGCGAGGAAAAACCAGCTTCCCGCCGTTTTGTTGATCAGCAATGTGTTTTTGGCCCGCCAGCCAATTCCTGCCAATTCGGCAAATTCGCGCTCGAGTAACGGGGCGGTGTCAACAACGCCTCGCACACCGATGGAAGGATCGAGATCCTTTACAAACGTTTTTAGCTGTTTCAGTTTCTTATGGACGAGGTCGTGGTAGTCAACGTTACTCCATGCATATCTGGCGATTCTGCCCGTTCCGGATGTTGATTGAACCGCAGGAGCGGTTTGGTAGTTAAGGCCGAGCATGAGGATGCTCATCGCTCCCGGCAGTACATGGGACGGGTGCTCGTAAGCCTCTTTTCGATCCTCCAAATAGTTCATTTCGCCGGCGAATCCTTGGTCCAGCCAATCAACGAATTGGTGAAATCCTGTGGGCGTGACGGCCGCACAAGCACCAGAGATGTCAAATCCGAGCCGCTCCGCTTCCTGTTTTAACGATTTTGTCAATTGGTTAGGATTCATGCCGGTTTATTGTTTAAAAAATATTGCCAACACATTTGACTTTAAGGGTTGTAACAGAATGAAGTGCATCTAGTGTGGAGTAATCCGGCGATCGGCACGCACAATTTTGCGTTTTAGTTTGCCTCGTTCAAAAAATATACCAAATCATAAAGGTATCGAGGAAAGGATTACCAATGAAACGGCTACTTACGTTGGGGATAGTTTTGACCGCTATCTTTATGCTTACAGAATCAAATGCGAATGCCCAGGCGATGGGGCAGGGATACCAATTTGGCGTGGGTATAAACAGTGCTACGTGCATTAACGATATCTATCGATATGGCTATTTTGGATACGGTCGTTATCCGGATAATTCCATCAGTCGAGAGTTCCGCCGAGAGCAGGCGCCTTTCTTTGCGCGTTTCCCGCCAGTTTACTATAGTCACGTTGTTAAGCGACCCTATGGAGTGAGCCCCTATGCGGCACCGGCAGGTATCATGCCCGTTGAAATGGGGATGAAGCCGGAACCGCTAAGTATCTCGAACCCTTTTTTCAAACCGGGGGCTGCACCTGCAAAGGCGGATAGCAAACCAAAGGCCAAATCAAATGCCAAAATGACTTGGACTAAGAATCCTTATCAGGCTCAGATCGTGACAAGATAGGGATCGGCGACTCCATTTGAGGCTGAAACTGAACCAATTGTCTCAAGCTTCCGTAATAGATTCGACGCTCTGGCGTTAAAAAGAAAGAAAAGAGGAGTCATCAGTTTGACCTAATCGGATGACTTTTTGTTACCAATTTAGCTTCTCTCTTTGAGATTAGCAGAGTTCAGTCTTGAGAGCATAGGGGCAACAAGATTGAGAAACGCCGCAAGTTGCGGCGTTTTTTTTTGGCGAATGTTGAAGGATCTGCTAACGAGTCGATGCAGGCACCGATTGCTACTTTGCTGATGCTGTGAGACAATTGCCACAAATGTTTCCAAATAAGTCTATGCTCGGAGAGAGTTGCAAATGAGTCGAAAAGCAGAAGTTGAAGCCGCGATCGCAGATGTTGATTTTGAAAATAAAAAATATCAAGTTCATTTAGATACGTCGCACGGGTTGATTGTTTTGGACATGAACCCGGAAGTAGCTCCTGAGCATTGCAAAAACATCATGGGCTTGGCAAAAATTGGCTTCTACGATGGATTAATTTTTCATCGAGTAATTTCAGGTTTCATGATTCAGGGAGGATGTCCTCAAGGTTCGGGAACGGGGGGACCGGGTTACAACGTTGATGCGGAGTTCAATAGTACTCCTCACCTGGCTGGAACGCTTTCCATGGCTCGCTCCAGCGCCCCGAATTCGGCGGGATCTCAATTTTTTATCTGTCTCGGAACTCAGGATTTCCTTGATGGACAATACACGGTTTTTGGTCAAGCAACGCCAGAATCAATGGGTGTCGTTGAGTCGATCGGTAGTGTTTCCACCAACGGATCAGATCGTCCTGACGAAGACGTGACCATTAATGCAGCGACGGTCGTTGAAGTCTGATTTAGGCATCAGCGAGTGATGTGATACGAGACTGCTAAGCCATCGAATTCTTGTCGTCCGCTTGCAGAAGAATTGAATATTGGGCTGGCAGATGCGTTTCTGCCAGCCCTTTTTTTCTGAAATGGAAGCTACCAACGCAGAGTACCGGCAACCATTGGAGAGGCTTTTGGCGCTTGCGATCGACGCCAAACTCAGAAATTAGTCATGAAATTCTCATTGAATCAGCTGGTTTGAGATTTATTTGTCCATGACCGGAAATTATGATTAGGAAAGCAGGGCTATTTAAGTGCGGGGCTGATTTTTCAGTTGAATTCGGAAGAAACCGAAAATTACCATTGATCTGTCAGTTCGAGCTTAAAAATCGCTGTGTTTGGTAAAATAAGGGATGTTTTCGGGCGGCAATTGACCGATGACAGAACAACGCCGTTTGGTGGCCAAATGTAATTTTAATGTTTATGGAATTTTCGAATTCAGGTTAGATTCAAGTGGCAAAAGAATCATTTCTAGATTTTTCAGAGTTCGATCACGATAAAGTGCTCGTAGACGCAGACGGTATTCGTGAGATCAATCCGCATCGTTTTGAGATGCTACTCTTGGACGGAATTCTATACTGTTCGCCAGATATTGCCGTCGGATACATCGATTTGAGCGAAGATTCGTTTTGGGTTCGCGGCCATTTCCCGGGAAAACCTTTGATGCCCGGAGTGCTGATTTGCGAATGTGCGGCTCAGTTATCATCTTATTTTGCGCTTACTAACAAAATGGTTGATGATGGCTACGTCGGATTAGGTGGCTTGGAAAGCATTAGATTTCGGGTGCCAGTCGTCCCGGGCGATCGGCTAACGGTGATGCTAAGAAAAGGCAAAGTCCGAAGGAATGTGCTGTTTACCGCGGAATTTCAGGGATTCGTAGGAGAAACCCTTGTTGCGGACGGCGTTATTAAAGGCGTCGCGCTCGGAAACTAAAGTTCTCGGCACAGAGGTAAAATTAAGGTCTGGCGACGTCTTGCCACACGCAACCGGCCCAGGACCAACCGACGCCAAATCCGACCAGCATGTTTTTCATTTCTGAAGTCATATCGCCGCGACTGCGCATCTGGTTGATGAGGATCGGTAATGTGGACGACACGGTGTTACCGAGATCTCGCAGCAAAATTGGAACCTTGGCTTCTTCGACTTCCATAACCTGCTGGAGTTGGCTCAACATTTTGTAAGTCGCCTGATGGAACAGGTAATAGCCGACATCTTCACTGGTCATGTTGGCATCATTGAGGACTTCCTGGAGCATGCCGGGAATCTGTCCAACGGTGAAATTAATGAGTGCCGGGCCGTCCATGTAGAGGTCACTTTTCCAACGTCGGCGGTGACGGGGACTAATTGCGTCTTCGGAATTTCGAAAACCATTCTCCGTCGCCAGTAACGTGTTTGCTCCCTTGCCGTCGGTGCCAAACTTGAACGCCCACAGCGAAGGTTCGTCGTTGGATTCGATCAACGTGGCCGCGGCACCGTCTCCAAAAATTGTTCGAAGAGTTCTATCCTGCTTGTCAATCAGCTTTGTGTAGGTCTCGGCTGTGATAAACAAGATTCGTTTGGCGGCCCCAGAGCGAATCAGTCCATCGCAGAGCGAAAGTCCGTAAACATAGCCACTGCAGCCAAGGTTGAAATCAAGTGCTCCACAGTTGGTGGGCAATCCAAGACGATCCTGGATCAAACAGGCGGTCGTTGGAAGTGGATAATCGGGGGTTTGAGTGCAGAAGAAGAGAAAGTCGATCGTTGCAGGGTCAATAGAATACTCTTGAAATAATTTCTCGGCCGCTTTGACACCAAGATCAGACGAGCACTCGTCAGGACCAGCAATGTGGCGATTATAGATTCCAGTTTTAGATGCAATGAGGTCCATATCCCATTTGGGATTGTCGGCGACTAGATCTGCATTGGATTCAATTCGTTCGGGTAAGTGAACGGCGATCGGCCCTACGGCTGCATATTTCACTGTTTACCTTGATCCGGCGGTACCAAAACCGGCCTTGCTGTTATGTGGGTTTCTAGAATCAGAACGAAAAATCTACCAAAATTATGGGGGTTCGCGAAGGTGCCGCGTTCGCGATCTCAAAATCAGTCTTGTTGAAAGCAACCGACAGATTGTTATTAACTCCCTTGAAATTCAAGGATTAATTGGGTTTTGTTATATTGGGCGTGAAACTTCTGAAGGGCGAAAAAGGTTAATGGACGTGGTTTTTATATTGTGGCGGTATATCCGTTGATTAAGCTGCTCGGCGACGAGTTCCCGAATTCGATTCTGTAATTTTTTCGATTTGGTGTCGATTCATCACTTCAAACGGGCCATTGGCGATCTTCTGCACAAGAACGACGGAGCTAGAGTGAAGCATTCTCGGGAAATAAAACAAAGAGTTTTCTAAGTCTGCTGGATCGAATCCAGCCGAAATTACAATTATATCTGTTCGAACATGTGAATTCGCAATACGTGGAATGGATGAAGCGATATCGCCCGGGACGAGTTGAGTTTTGGCTTCAATCTCTTGTAGTTTGCGGTGTATTTGAATCAGTGGGAGACTGCTCTGTGTTTCGGATCTGGCGTCGAATGAGTCGACACCGGTGTAGCGAATGCTCATCGAACCCGCATATTTCTGTGCGACCTTGAGCATTGAAATACAGCGATTTCCGTCTTCGAGCCCGAATTCAATGATGGATCGAAATGAGTTTTGTTTTATCAATTTATAGATTTGTCGATCACACGCTGGGTTCGAAAGATTGGCCAGTCGCAAGTATTGAAGCGTCGAAATTGGTTTCACAGGATAGCCCTTGGAATTCGTGAGCTTGAATAGGTTGCCAGTTGAAATATTGGCGGCGTACTTTGTGTATCGGACGAATAAACCGTTACGTTTGATTCGATCGTTCGCGCTGTCAGATGCCATTCCTCCGTCAGGCTTTAGAGATTTTGGGTAACAGGAACAATCGGTACAACTTAACAGCGATGAAAAGAGCTGAGAGTTTCTGGTGAACTTACCGTGGACAGAGTTTGTTTCGCATATTGTTGCAGAGTGTTGGTCGAATATTGGATCAGCGTTGAGCGTTTTGGTTGGCTCGTCGCAGCGACTCGACGTGGTAATCGAACCAAGTGGATTTCAATGCCGACATCATTTTGGTTCGCTTGTGCCCAAGTTGTTCAATTTCAAGATAGGTATGGTCAATGCCCAAAGTAATTAGGTGTTGGTGGAAGTCGCGAATGGTTTCGATATGGCCTTTGTCTACTGTGCCGCAGGCAATTTTAATTCGGACGTTTTTCCTTATCGTATCCCTGTTTTTTTCTGTGATCGCGTAAACATCGTCAGCTTCCCAGTTTTGACGCTGTTCACCGAGTAGCATTGTTTTGCGTTCTGCAGCAGTCGCGGCGTCGAATATCTCAAGTAGATGCGGTACGTTTCCCGCCTGGCAGAAAAGGCTGCAGAACAAATGAGGGTACTTCATTGCGAGTCGAGTTGCTCCTCTTCCTCCCATGGAAAATCCTTCAATGCATCTGCCGTCGCGTCTGGCTATGGTGCGATAATTTGCATCGATGAATGGAATTAATTCGTCAATGAAAATGGATTCGATCGGAAAATTTCCATCTGCTGAATTTTTGTAAAAAGTACTTTTTCCTCCGTTGGGTAGTACCATGATCATCTCAGGCCATTTCCCAGACTTGATCCCTTGATGAAGCAATGCAATTGAATCGAGGCATGTGAATTCATTTCCTCCGTTACCGTGAAGGGTGTAGATAACGGGGTAATGTTTTTTGCTGGTGGAATAATTTGGAGGCAGGTAAATACAGAAGCCGATTTTTTGCTTTACCAAATTGCTTTGAAAACAAAGGTGTTGCGAGTTGGGCGGTAGATCGGCCTGGGATGGCTTGGGCTGATTCACCCATTTTATGCTTGGCGAATTTGGTCTTTTCGTTTGGGATTCCTGAGCGATTGAAAGTGTTTCTGAAAACAAAATCCCAGTAATTGCGAATGAAGTTAATAACTTTGTGTTGATTGATTTGCGCAACATAAGGGGATGCACCATGATGTTTGATTGACAGTTTGAAAGTTATTGTGCGTATTTTAACTAAATTGGAGTGATTCAGGGAATACGTTCGAATCGGCTCGTTTAAGTTCTGTCACTGAAAAAACAAATCTTGCGCCAGTCTTTATTCTCATAAAAATGGTACACTTGTATTCCGACTGAGGATTGAGTTCGGGTTCAATCATAAAAGCTAATTTGATTTTAGATAGGAAAAAGATGAAAAGTACATTTGCAATGTTTGCCGTTGCTTCTGCAGTTTTAGTGGCTGGTTTTGTGGTTGCGAGCGAACCGGTTGTTTCGAATCCAAAAGCCGCGAAGGCGCCGGTACCACACTGTGAAGTGCCGTGTGGAATCTATGCCGATCAAATGCGGTTTGAGCAAATGCTGGAAGATACAAAAACGATTGCGAAGGCGATTAAGAGCATCAATGAGTTTGCTGATGGTTTGAATGGAGATTCGCCAACGGGTAAAGGCATTAACCAGGCTATGCGGTGGGTCACCACAAAAGAAACGCACGCGACGAACACGCAACATATCATTTCTCAGTACTTTTTAACCCAGCGTATTAAGTCGGATAACAAGGAGTATGTTGGACAGCTCGCGACTGCTCATAAGGTTCTCGTTGCCGCCATGAAGTGCAAGCAGGACAGCAATCCTGCGACGGCTGAGGCCTTGAAAAAGTCAATTTACGATCTCTATCGCGCGTATGAAGGTAAAGAGCCACAATTCGAAGGCGATAAGTAGCAAGCGGTTTTGTGAGCTGTTAATGAAAATTGAACCGGAAGGCTTGTTGGTCTTCCGGGTTTTTCAATTTTCTCGTATACGAGGATGCAGTGTTTCGTAACCTTGCGGGTTGAAAATGCGTAATAAGCGGGTTCATTTTAATTTTCGACAACAGCTTGACCGTCGCTCCGTTTTGCGAGGGGCTGGCGTGGCGATGACGTTGCCTTTTCTTGGGGCGATGACTCCTGCTTATGCTTCTGAGCAACAGGCGTTGCCGCCCAAACGGTTTGTTGCCATGACACTTGGGCTTGGTCTTCATGCGGCTAATTTGAATCCGGTTGAAGCGGGGAAGAATTATACGGCAAGTCGATATCTGAAAGCGATTGACGATTTGCGCGATCGCTTTACTGTCATTTCGGGTACGTCCCACCCCGGAGTTGGAGGAGGGCATCGGGCAGAAGCATGTATTTTGACAGCGAATCCAATGGGAAGTTCTGGTCGGGCAAAAAACTCGATTTCAATCGATCAACATCTCGCTAAATTTCTTGGTGGAGAAACGCGTTTTCCCTCGCTTGTGCTCAGTAGTTCCGGGAACGATAGCCCTTCCTACACCGAAAACGGAGCAATGGTTCCTGCGGTCTCGTCGCCGTCAGCAGTTTTCGATCAGCTGTTTGCCAATGGCACGCGGGCGGAGAGAGAAAAACAAGCGGTCCTGGTACGCGAGGGTCGAAGTATCATGGATTTGGTTGAAGAGGATGCGAAACGTCTGCAAAAAGAACTGGGACAATCGGACCGCGACCGGCTAGATCAGTTTTTCTCAAGCGTTAGGAATTTGGAGAAGCGGATGGCTGCTTCCGAGTCGTGGGCTGAGAGACTGAAACCGAAGGTAAAGGCTGACCGGCCGGTCGATATTCAAAATAGTAGAGATTTTATTGGACAGCAAAACCTAATGAGTGATGTTGTCCGTCTTGCTTTGGAGACAGATTCGACCCGATTCATTGTTTACCATCTTGGCGGTTCTTCAGGAGTCGTGCCAATTCCGGGAGTGCAGCAGGGGTATCATGGGTTGAGCCATCACGGTCTGGACGAAGAGAAGCTGGAGCAACTGGC
>JAPOIJ010000144.1 GCA_029979005.1 Planctomycetota bacterium
GCCTACAGTAAAGGTTCACGGGGTCTTTCCGTCTAACCGCGGGTACGTGGCATCTTCACCACGACTACAATTTCACCGGGTCGGTGGTTGAGACAGTGCTCCTCTCGTTACGCCTTTCATGCAGGTCGGAACTTACCCGACAAGGAACTTCGCTCAGTATGTTACTACCGAAGTCACATGAAAGCTTTAGCACTACTAACCGGATCTAGCCAAGATCCAAACCACACCAACAGAAACTCTGTTGATGACGGCCTAGCCATAAAACTAGACCCAATGAATAAGCTAAGAAACATGCATGTTTTCAAAGAAAACATTGCAAACCAGAGATTTAGGTTTGCGATCGGCGGGCTAACATTTCTGTTAACCTCTGCATGTCGCCATGCAGCTCGGACTATATCTTCAACTCAATTGCCAATCAAAGAAAGTTAACCTTTGATCTTAACAGCAACGAGATGCTTTGCGTTTAGTCTCTGAGGAGCCCATCAATCTCAGATGGGATAAATCCCAAATGATAAAATGGTTTCCTGCTGATTGTCTGCACCGAACAGATTTTCACTGCCTTCCAAAGAAGACGAGTACTGTCGGATACTCAGATGTTCCAGCATATAGCAAAGTGCAACCTGATCTGTCACCAGACCAGAGGGCAGAAAATTCTACCTTAGGACCGTCATAGTTACGGCCGCCGTTTATTGGGGCTTCGGTCGCCAGCTTCACCCGAAGGCTAACCGTCTTCCTTAACCTACCAACACCGGGCAGGCGTCAGTCTCTATACATCCACTTACGTGTTCGCAGAGACCTGTGTTTTTGATAAACAGTCGAAGGAGCCGATTTACTGTGGCCCCCAGCAGCGTGAACCGCCAGGGGCACCCCTTATCGCGAACTTACGGGGCCATTTTGCAGAGTTCCTTAACCACCGTTCTCCCGAGCGCCTTAGTCTACTCGACCCGCCTACCTGTGTCAGTTTTAGTACAGTCAACTTGCTTCAACACTTAGAAGCTTTTCTTGGACAACCTTCCAACGCAATCCCGCTCAAGGCAGTTGGTCGAACATCTTGAATTATGAGGGTGGATTTGCCAATCCCTCCATCTCAATGAACTCCACGGACATTTCTATTCGTCCGCACGCATTCTGGTTGCCGTCCCTCCATCGCTCCACAAGTTGGGGCAGGAATATTAACCTGCTATCCATCGTCTACGCCTTTCGGCCTCGACTAAGGTACTGCCTAACCCTGGGCGGATTTACCTTCCCCAGGAAACCTTAGGCTTTCGGCGAACAGGATTCTCACCTGTTTTATCGTTACTCATTCCGGCATAATCACCTGTACAGGCCGGGACCCATCGTTACCGTTGGGCTTGTATCTCCTGTACAGCGCTCTGCTACCGCTTACACATAGTGTAAACCCATGTCTTCGGTGTAATGCTTACTCCCGTTCATTATCGGCGCAAGCCTGCTCGACCAGTAAGCTGTTACGCACTTTTTAAATGGTGGCTGCTTCTAAGCCAACATCCTGGCTGTCTCAGCAAACTAACTTCCTTAGTGACTGAGCATTACTTCGGGACCTTAGACGATGGTCTGGGTTGTTTCCCTTTCGACCGTGCAGCTTATCCCACACGGACTGACTGCCAGGGTAAATAACACGGTATTCGGAGTTTGGTTCAGTGAGGTACCCCGGGAAGGGCCCCCATCCAATTCAGTATCTCTACCCCCGTGTCACAATTTACCTGACGCTATCCCAAAAGATATTTCGCAGAGAACGAGCTATCTCCAGGTTTGATTAGACTTTCACTCCTCCCCACAAGTCATCCCCTCAGTTTTCAACCTAAGTGGGTTCGGTCCTCCACGCAGTATAACCCGCGCTTCAACCTGCTCATGGGTAGATCACCTGGGTTCGCGTCTGCCGCATACGACAATTGTTCGCGCTATTAACACTCGGTTTCCCTCGGGCTCCGGACCGTAAGTCCTTAACCAAGCCGCATACGACAACTCGCCGGATCATTATGCAAAAGGCACGCTGTCACACTGAACAAATCATAGTGCTCCAACCGCTTGTAGGTATATGGTTTCAGGTTCTTTCCCTCCCCTAGACGGGGTTCTTTTCATCTTTCACTCGCGCTACTGAGTTCACTATCGGTCATTAGAGAGTATTTAGCCTTACGGGATGGTCCCCGTAGATTCAGACCAGGTTTCACGTGACTGGTCCTACTCAGGTGCTCTGCGAGAGACTTGTAGCTTTCGAATACGGGACTGTCACCCTCTGTGGTCGACCATTCCAAGTCGTTCTTCTAACTAAAGTTTTCTAACTCTCATGTGCAAAGTCCTACAACCCCACCGGGGAAACCCCAGTGGTTTGGGCTGTTCCGCTTTCGCTCGCCGCTACTGACGGAATCGATTTTTCTTTCTCTTCCTCGAGTTACTTAGATGTTTCAGTTCACTCGGTTCGCTGCAATGTACCTATGTATTCAGTACACGCTGGTTCAGGGATCTTGGGATCAACGCTTGTTTGTCAACTACCCCAAGCTTTTCGCAGACTTTCACGCCCTTCATAGCCTTCTAATGCCAAGACATCCCCCATATACCCTTAATAGCTTGACCACAAATATCCAACCCTCCCTGACAAACAAGTTTGCCGAAGGTGAATCGAAATCTGTGTCTCAAACATAGATCCAGATTAACGATAATCGCTTCATTTTCGGTTCTTTTGACAAGCCAGCCAAACAATTAACTCTCGTTGATTGATTCAACTGACTCGACGCTACTTAAGAGTGGTGTATCGAATAAACAGTTTTCCGTCACACTTTCAGTCTGCCCCCGCTAAGAAACAAACCTGCAGATGCGACACTGATTATTCAGATGCCATCTACTTCACAACCAAATTGTCAAAGATCATTCAGCCGAAATCTTGTCCGACTATAAACTCTCAAGTTGAGAGCGGTTCGACTTGAACGCGAACGTCAAACCGAACCGGTACCAACTTGCTGCTCTTGGGGAATCGAAGATTTTACTTAATTGTCGGTTGATGTCAACCGCAGCTGAATCTCGATTTTAAGAAAGGCCAAATTAAACGGGGCACGATTCCAAATCGACTGAGTCGACTGCCATACCCATGGCTACTTCCGGCATCACCGTGTCAGTGATGGAGCAAAGTATACGCAGTATCGGTAAACGCTCAAGGCCAGTTTGGGTTATTTTGAAAAAAAAAGGCAAACACGTTTAAACAGCGGTTTTTTCAGTCTAATTTCCCGTTAGGCCATTCCTTCGAAGTTGACACTTGAAAGAATCTTGGGCTCCAATCGCTATCGCATCCGACATGGCGGCCACGCCGATAATCCACCAAAACGCAAGTTATCGATGGAAATTCGAAAACGTTGCCGTGACACCTCAATCCAAAACCGCAACCCGGTATTTGACCTTTTACTCAGCTTCGGCTTTAAAGTCCCCACAATAGGACTCGATTGACTCCACTAGGCAAGCGTCCTGGGATGGCTGAACGGTGCGCATGTCCAGAAAGTATTTATCCTTTTGCACTCTCCCAATGACACTGGCTTCGCCATTTCGAAGTCCGGCAGCCAACCTGTCAACTGAATGGTCATTGGGCGTCAAAGCGACGCACCAAGTCGATAATTTTTGGGTAGGCAAGCTTCCACCGCCCAGCATCGAGTCGGCCTCAACTGGCTCACATGTCATAAACTCAGTCAAGTGGCTCAGTTGCGTTACAACTTTTTCTGCACGCAATTTCAAATTCTCCCTTGGCATCGAGAGCATTCTAAGTATTGGAATTTCCGTCCGAGCTCGACTTTCGTCACGGTAAATCAGCAAAGTCGCGGATAATGCCGCAAGTGTCATTTTGTCGACACGCATCGCTCGCATCAGCGGATTGGAAAGAATGGTGTTAATGTATTTCTTCTTGCCAATGATGATTCCACATTGAGGGCCGCCGATCAATTTGTCACCACTGAAGAGAACAATATCGGCCCCATCTTTAATACTTTGAGATACCACCGACTCATCCATCAAGCCAAACTCAGCAAAATCGATCAAGGCTCCGGATCCAACGTCGTCAATCACCGGCAACCCATGTTCAGAAGCCAAAGCGACCATTTCTTTCGTCGTGACTGTTTTCGTAAATCCCACCACCTCAAAATTGCTGGGGTGCACCTTCAACAGGGCGCCTGTTTCTTCGTTAATCGCTCGCTCATAGTCAAAAAGGTGAGTTTTATTGGTCGTTCCTACTTCGCGGAGTTTCGCGCCGCTACACTCCATCACATCCGGCAACCGATAGCTCCCTCCAATTTCGATCAACTGCCCGCGCGAAACGATGACCTCTTTTCCTTGCGCCATTGCCGACAGCGCAATCATCGTGGCTGCCGCGTTATTGTTGACGACCGCTGCCGCCTCCGCGCCGGTGAGCTCACAAAGCAATTTCTCAACTGATTTTATCCGCTGTCCCCGCTCACCTGTGCGGACGTCCACTTCTACACTCGCGTACCCTTCAGAAATCTTCTGCACCGACTCAATGGCTGAATTGGCGAGTGGGGCACGGCCCAATCCTGTATGCAAGATGATTCCGGTTCCGTTAATTACAGGTCGCAAATAAGGTTTTTCCTCGGTTTTTAGCCAATTTGCGATCTTATCTGCGATTTCCGAAGGAGTCGGTATCGTGACTTCACCCGACTCGGTGCTTACCTGCTCTCGAAGGTCATCTAGAAAGCTTCTGACGCCGTCCGCGACGACACTGTGATTGACGGTTTGCACCATCTGCTTTAATTGAGGACTTTCAAGTAATTGATTGACTGAGGGTAGTTTCCGGAAAATGTTTGCCATCAATAGGCCCTATTATAAGTTTTTTTACTGTGGTTAAACGATCCGCCAATGCGAGGTTTCATCGAAATGGTAGAAAACGAGCGGGAGCGGATCCTGTCAAATCGTCGAATCACCAGGCTCTTGAAGTGGTTCTCGTTCAACTAACGCATCTAACTGCGCTTTCGCATCTGGCATAAATCCCGATTCTTTAAACCGGTTGTCCTCTTCAAGGGTTTTGACTCGCTGTTCCATTTCTTTACCAGGCTTAAAGGTGACAACATATCTCGCCGGAACTAGAACTTGCTCACCCGTCTTCGGGTTCCGAGCCTTTCGGGCCGCACGCTTTTTGACTTCGAATACTCCGAAATTCCGCAGCTCGACTCGCTGCTCCGTCGCCAGTGCCTCGATGATCGCATCGAAGGTACGCTGCACGACCTCCTTGGTGTCCGTTTGCTTCAGACCCAATTCCTCCGAAATTCTGCGAACGATTTCCTTTTTCGTCATTAATCACATCCGACGTTGTTAATTAATTCTTGAACGTAAAATCACTTATTCAACGAAGCACGCCTGCAATCAGTCGATGTTCGCACCCGCAATGCACTGGCTCGCAGGAATCGAGAGCGGATAAAACGACCGCCCGACCAGCAACTCATTGCCCCGTAAGTGTATGACTAGCAAGCACTAATGTCAATTAAATAGTCTGGCAACCTGATTGCAATCGCGATAGAAACCAATGGAGAATGCCATCGGCGAATTCGCTAGTTGATCGACGGAAAAGGGCGATAGGTTAGATTTTTACAGTTTTGCGTCTGTCTTCGATTTCATCTAGTTGATGGAGTTTCCCCGTTCCACTACCGGGACACTCCTCACATGTACGTTTCCAATCTTCGGGCGTTCGCAAATTACTATCCCAAAAAGGCCAAGTTTTACACTGACGCGGACGCGCGTGGTAAACTTCGCACTTTCTGGTTTGGTTGTCGAAAAAGACACAATCACCATTACTGAACTCTTTTAGACTTCGACGAGCTCCGATTTTTCGCGTGTATTTGTCTTCAAATTCTTCCTGAGGAAGACCGACCGCATCCGCAATGGCCTGAATTTCCGTCTGGTCGACCCAAACAAATCCAGGTGCCCCCGTGCAACAATCGCCACAGCCAGAGCAGGTGAATTTTAATCCGTCTTTGTACCAAGGCTCTGATGTTTCGCCCTTTGCCATTCCAATTCCCCTATCACAACAAAACGCCTTGTCCCTTCGCTGACGCATAATAAACAAGATTCGAGCTATTGAACATTGACTCAATGACAATTTCATCCCGTTCAATTTACCTGCAACGCAGCTATCGCAGTGGATGCATTTTCTGCCCCTGAAATGAGAAGTCGCTTTTTGGTTAGCAAACCAACCAAATGGACGATGAACAAGAACCAGATGATCAAGGTTAACTGAAGCAATTACGAACCGAACCTAAACCCGAACTTAGTTAGATAAACGCACGGGTAAATTTACAATTCATCGATTCGGTAGAGATCAGACCTTGTTTTTGGCGACAACATTTGCCTATGAATTTCAGCGGAAATCCGGCTATAATTTAGCCAGGTCTTTACGCAAGTGAACACCCGGAACTGAAGCGTCCTTTGGCCGACTGCATTCACATTGAGCTTGGCTGAGCAATCGCCCAAACTGTCAAAATTTATATTTGCGTCGCCTATTCTCATTTTTTGAAAGATTTGTACCGGTCATGTTCCACTTCAATTTACGAACATCGCGACGCATTCCGGCCATTACCCAAGTCTCTGTTTTTGTTCTCTTTTCGATGCTCGCGAATTGCACGGCCAATTCACAAGACTTCAATCGAGATATCCGTCCAATCCTTGCATCCCATTGTTTTGCATGCCATGGCCCGGATGCTTCCCACCGAGAATCCGACTTGCGGTTTGATCTGCGCGAGAGCCCGATCGAATCTTCGGCGATTATCCCCGGTGACCCTGAGGCGAGTGAAATGATCACGAGGGTTACGTCAGACGACCCTCAGCACGTGATGCCGCCACCTGAAGTTGGGCAGCAATTAAGCCAAACCCAAATTGCAATTTTAAAAAAGTGGATTGCTGCGGGAGCAAAATATGATCAACACTGGGCGTTCGTCCCTCCATCTCCTCCGCCGGTTCCTGAAATCAAGTCGAATCTTATAGCTAACAAAATCGATGCATTTGTTTTAGACAAACTTCGAGAGTCCAACCTCCAGCCCAACCCAGTAGCCGAGCGATACGCTTTAGTTCGTCGTGTTTATCTAGACTTAATTGGCCTGCCTCCTACCATCGAACAGGCAGAACAGTTCGTCGATTCAAAAGATCCTCAGGCTTATCAAAAACTAGTCGAGGAATTGCTCGAATCGCCTCGATTTGGCGAAAAGTGGGCGCAACCTTGGTTGGACCTCGCACGCTACTCTGACACCAACGGGTACGAAAAGGATCGTCCCCGATCCATTTGGCCTTATCGGGACTGGGTCATTCGAGCGTTCAACGACGATATGCCATTTGATAAATTCACCGTCGATCAAATTGCCGGTGATATGCTTTCCAACCCAGAGACCGATCAAATTATTGCAACCGGATTTCACCGGAACACCATGTTAAATGAAGAGGGCGGAATCGATCCGCTCGAATTCCGATACCTCGCGATGGTCGATCGTGTCGCAACCACTGGCACGGTCTGGCTCGGCCTCACCGTTGGATGTGCGCAGTGCCACACGCATAAGTACGATCCGATCACACATACCGATTACTATCGCTTTTTTGCGTTGATGAACAACGCGGATGAGCCGGACTTCAAAATCCCTACTGAAAACAGCCGTACCGCCAAGAGCATTTCACAGCTTAAAATGCTCGAAACAGGCTTATTAAAAAAACTGGAGGGTTGGCGGAATTCTCAACCCACTGCATTTCAAACCGCATGGGGGAACTGGTTGACGGCTTTGCAATCAAATGCGGTTGATTGGCAAATTGCAACCGCCACCGAACTATCCACCAACCTTCCAACTCTTAAAGCGCTTGACGACGGTTCCATTTTATCCACGGGGGACACAACGAAACGGGACGAATATTTTATCTCGTTTCAACTGGATGAAACGCCGATTACCGGCATTCGTCTTGAGGCTATCCCCGACGAAAGACTTCCGGGACTTGGGCCTGGACGAACCTATTACGAAGGTCGCAAGGGCGATTTTTTCGTAAGCGAAATTTCAGCATCACTCGACGGCCATCCCATCGAATTCAACAACGCATCCCATGATTTTTCGAAACCTGAGGATACCAAATCTAAAACCGTCGCTACCAACGTGTTTGATGGAGATGGTTCAACTGGATGGAGTCCTGGAAACAAGAAAGCCATGCGATTGAAGTTGGTGATTAACCCCACCCGCCCTATTGTTGGCAAGGGGAAGTTAACCATCAGGCTATTATTTGAGAGACATTACCCGGTTAGTCTTGGGCGATTTCGATTTTCTTTCACTGGCCAGCAAAAGCCAACGGCAAATCAACTAGATGAGGATCTAGAGAAGATTTTAGTGAAGTCAAAATCGCTTCCATTCAAGGAGTACAACGAATTTCATGCTCATTTATCTGAAAATGAATCGAGAACCGCTCAACTCGCATTTGCCCAAACGATAAAAAAATTCCAAGCGGATGCCCAGAAACTTAACCAACTTAAAAACAGGAAACCGGCGCTTGTTGAAACTCTGATTCTTCGGGAACGGGAACCCACTAATACGCGAGCCACCTTTCGACACCATCGGGGAGAATACCTTTCACCGCGAGAGGAAGTTTTGCCAGGAATTTTTTCTGTTTTCAGGTCTCAAAATGACGCCCATCTGAATCCGACGAATCGGCTCGAACTGGCTCAATGGTTGGTAAGCGACGCAAATCCACTGGCTTCGAGAGTTGCTGTCAATCGAATCTGGCATCAAATTTTCGGAAACGGTTTGATGAAAACAAACGCCGATTTTGGCCTCCAGTCCGAAATGCCATCTCACCCGGAATTACTTGACTGGCTTGCAATTCAGTTCAAAAACGAAATGAACTGGTCGACGAAAAGTCTAATCCGATACATTGTGTTGAGTAACACCTATCAGCAATCCTCTGCGATTACGTCTGAAAAAGAGACACTCGATCCCGCGAATCGACTGCTCTCACGCGGCCCTTCCTTCCGCGTTTCTGGAGAGATGGTAAGAGACATCGCTCTTTCAGCTACTGGCGCGTTGTCATCCAAAATGTATGGCCCCGGTGTGAAACCTCCCCAACCGAATGGGGTCACGGAATTGGCCTGGGGCTCCGGCAAATGGAATCCGTCGCAAGGAGAAGATCGATACCGACGCTCCATTTATACATTTAAAAAACGCACCGCTGCGTTCGCCGCGTTTACAGTTTTTGATGCACCGACGGGTGAATCTTGTATTGCAAAACGAAATCGCAGCAACACTCCATTGCAAGCGCTCACGGTTCTAAACGATCCAATGTTCATTGAACTCAATCAGAAATTAGCGAAAAGTGTCATTGACCGTAAATTTTCGAGCACAAACGAAGCAATCGGCTTCATTTTCAAGAGTTTTCTTACAAGACCTCCCACTCAAATGGAACAAACTAAACTCGTTCAGTTTTATCAAGCACAAAAGGAACGCCTTCAGAATGGCGAGATTGCCCCTGAGGTCATTGGTGGAAAAAACGCGACGCCTGACCAAGCGGCTTTCGCAATGGTTTCGCGTATCATTATGAATCTCGACGAAACAATTACTAAACGATGAAGATTCGTTGGTTGGCAGTGGACAAGTTAAATGATGCCGACCTTAATTGAGTTAAGTACAATCACTCTCCTCGGGAATGCACTGAATTAACACTTCCCGCAGTGCCATTTTAGCATTCCGGCAACCTCTTTCGAAAATCTACCGTTCCATTATTCATTGGCGAAGAACTTTGAAATCTATTATTGGCCTATTCAAACGTAATCACGGCGTAATTTGGGCCGGGTGTTCGGCCGTGTTTGCATGGATCGCAATTGTCCAAATCCCGAATCACTTTTCCGAATTTTCGCCATCCGAAACGGTAACCTCGAACTTGATAACGGAGTCCAAATCTCCGGTGAGCAGGCCGCCTGAATTGACCACTGCTCCTGTGATTGCGACAGAATTCGCTACTCTGCAGGACTTTGCCCGTCAGCAGCAAGGGCGGCGAACAACTGCAGACCGCGACTCTTACCCAAACTGGGAAATTGACAGCCAGTTCGAAGAAGATGTGTTTACATTTGTAAGGATTCAATACGATTCAACTGGAAGATCAAGAAGGGGAGGGCAGTGGAGCAACGACTATCCCGACTGCGATTGGAATTTTTCAGTGCGTCTTCATGAACTGACCTCCATGAAGGTCGATCCCAATGGAAAAGTAATCCGCCTTACCGATCCGATCCTGTTCGACCATCCGTTCATTTATTTTTCGAACATCAATCGAATGAGACTTAGCGAGCCGGAAGTTGCGTCGCTTCGGAAATATCTTTTAAAGGGCGGTTTTATGATGGCAGATGACTTCTGGGCCCCGGCCAGCTGGCAACATGTCTACCGTGAAATGAAGCGAGTATTCCCCGATCTCGAACCACGTGAGCTCTCGCGTGATCATGAAATATTCAATATCGTTTACGACATTCAGGGAGTTCCACAGGTTCCAAGTATATTTGCATGGAATCAAGGAAGCACCTTTGAATACTGGCATGGTGACCCGCAGGGCGATGAAGCGCCCCATTTCTGGGGATTTTTTGATAAAAATGACCGCTTAATGGCATTGCTGTGCCATAACAACGACATCGGAGACGGATGGGAGAGGGAAGGTGAGAACAAAGAATATTTTAAGACGTACTCGGAACGTGTGTCCTATCCGCTTGGCATCAACATTGTCACCTACGTAATGACTCACTGAAAAGAATGATCTTTCGAGTCGAAAAAACACCACCATGGCATTCTCCAGACAATTACTAACCCGAAAAACTGAGGGCAAAGCAATCAAAGACGCGTACCTAACAGCTTTTGCCGAATATCCAAGAATCTCGAGACAAATCGAACACGTTTTTAATTCGCTTCCCGAAGATATCAAATCAAATTTCTTGGCAGATACCAATTTTCAAATTTCACTCGACGATTGTGAACCAGGGAAAGGCCGAACCGTCGTCATGCCGTTACTTGGCCCCCGTGGAACCAGCCGTTGTATTGTGTTGAAACCAAGGCTCGAACAATGCTCTCTTAAATTTTCACGTTACATCATTGCGCATGAATTTGCACATGCATATCTTCATAATGGCGGTTGGGGAGAAATAACCGACCGCGAAGAAGCAGCAGACGCGCTTGCCCTGCATTGGGGATTCCCCAAACAGCCGTTCGAATGGATTTAATCAGTCATTCTCTTGACCTATGTATCGCAAAACAGTGCGTTAGTTTTTCTAACTTGCAGCCTGCGGGACATTGCATCGAAACGGCTCAATAACTCAACACTCCCATTCGTGAATTCTTGAGCCACCGCAGATTCAACTCTGACAACTGGTCGTTAAGCGTCAACAAATCATAAATTAATCCCAGACCAACAAAACCTCCTGTGAAGAAAAATGCCAATCCGGTAAACAGTTTTCCCTGGTAAAACCTGTGCACTCCCAGCACTCCGAAGAAGAGAAACAAAATCCACGCAACGCTGTAGTCAAGCGGACCGCTCTGATAAACCCTTTCCGCTGTTCTCTTCATCTCTGGAATGAGAAAAATGTCTACCAACCACCCGATTCCAAACAAACCCAAAGTGAACAGCCAAATCGCACCGGAAAAAGGTCGCCCAAAATAAAACCGATGAATTCCAAAAAAGCCGAAAAGCCACAAGGCATATCCCACGCACAACTTGTGACTCTCCAATAGCCCCCCTCTCCCGCAATGGCTTTTCGGGGGAATGCCTTCGAAATAATTTGTTTTCGAAAATGCGTTAAAATCTCGGTGATTTGTCCCCATTTCCCCGAATACCTACTTTCTTAGTGCATACTGTTTTGCGAGCTCTTCAGACGCTCGATGTAACTGGCAAATCGCCTGCGGCTTAAATCAAATGCAGGCCCGTGCTAAGCCTGTATTCGCGCAGATCGACAGACAATTGGGAAAATAATGGAAACTATTTAGATAACCAGCCCGTTAGTTTTGGCTCAACAGAAATCGACGCCTCAACCGGTAGCTGTCGCAGTTACACAAAAGATAAAAGAGGAGGCAACAAAATTTACCCCCACGTTTATCAGGCAGCTGGAAAAAACAAAGAGCGCTCGGCATTACCGTTGAGATACCTGTTTCTCGGTCGAACCATTTCCAGCCTGTTCGGAGACAGCACTGTCACTCCCGAGCAAACGTTTCGCTTCGTCAATGAGAAA
>JAPOIJ010000053.1 GCA_029979005.1 Planctomycetota bacterium
CCCGAAGAAGTGGCTCGATTCATTTGGAATTGCACGCAATCGAATGTGTCGTTTAAGGCGACCGCGGGGCTGCACCATCCCGTTCGCAACGACTACCGGCTAACCTATGAAACAGATTCACAAACCGCGACGATGTTCGGTTTCCTTAACGTCTTTTACGCCACATTGATGAGCCGGGAACATGCACTTGACATCAACGAGCTAACAAAAATTTTATCCGCAAAAGACCCATCGCTCTTCGGAGCAAATGAGAACGAAATTTTCTGGGGAGACTTTAAGGTTCAAGCCGAGCGAATCAAGTCGCTGCGTCTCCAGTCTATCATCTCCTTTGGCTCGTGTTCATTCCTAGAACCGACGACCGAACTTCAAGATATGCCCGGGCAGAACCGACAGTCTCTCTTCCCAGCTTAATACCAAACCGATTTGCCTCGCCTAAAAGAAAGAGCAAACTTTTATGTACGCCCTCAATGCAACCCACTCCCCTGATTTGGTTTCCTGGGTTGAAAGCGCCAATCAACCCGAAACTGATTTTCCAATTCAAAATTTACCGTATTGCGTATTTCAGACGCCTGGCAACCCTGCATCGATCGGAATTGGAATCGGAGACCAAATCCTCAACTTGCGAGCGTGTGGTGAGTCCGGATTACTGAATCCGCGGTTTGCTTCAGTTAGCCAGCAACCGACACTCAACCAACTAATGGCTCTTCCTCCCACTGAGCAAAGCCAATTGCGGGGGAGGATTGTTGAGTTACTGAGCGAGGGTTCTCCTGACGCTGATAAAATTGCGAGTACTGCCCTGGTTCCGCAGTCGGGCGTGGAATTCTTAATGCCTTGCAATATTGGTGACTATTCCGACTTTTACGCTTCGGTTTACCACGCTACCAACGTGGGCAGCATGTTCCGGCCTGACAATCCATTACTACCCAATTACAAGCATATTCCAATTGGTTATCACGGTAGAGCCTCAAGCATTGTCGTTAGCGGCACTCCTATTCGTCGCCCAGTTGGTCAACTTACTCCCACCGAACCGGGGGCTGCCCCGACTCGAGACGCCTGTAAATTATTTGACTACGAACTGGAGGTTGGCTGCCTGGTTGGCCAAGGAAACCAACTTGGTGAACCTGTTTCGATCGACGATGCAGAATCTCACATGTTTGGGCTGACCCTGCTCAATGATTGGTCAGCTCGCGACATTCAAAAATGGGAATACCAACCGCTTGGTCCTTTTTTGGCCAAGTCATTCGCGAGCACGATCTCTCCGTGGATCGTGACCATGGAAGCACTCGCGCCTTTCCGTTGCCCCGAGTTTAAGAGAGACGCTGAAGATCCCCGTCCGCTCAATTACCTCGCAAGCGATTCCAATTCGAAATTTGGAGGAATTGACCTTCAACTTGAGGTCTATCTTCTAACCGAACAGATGCAACAACAGGGATTTGAACCTCAACTTCTCACACGCGGTAGCTTCACCAATTTGTACTGGACTTTTGCTCAAATGCTGACCCATCACAGCAGCAACGGTTGTAATCTGCGTCCCGGAGACATGCTCGGTAGCGGGACAGTCAGTGGACAGACTCGCGACTCCCGAGGATGCATGCTTGAATTAACTTGGGACGGCGATCAACAAAATGCGCTTCCGGGAAGTCAGAGGACTCCAATTAAGTTTCCAACAGGAGAAGAACGGAAATTTCTGGCTGACGGCGACAGTGTGATTTTCCGTGGATTTTGTGAGACGAGTGACCATCGGCGAATTGGATTTGGAACTTGCATGGGACAGGTTCTACCCGCCGCCGGCTCAAAGTAACCCATTCAACAACTGAAATTAAGAATCGTCCAAAACCATCTCAACATAACTGGCAATCTCCCAGTTGAGAAACAACGTACAACGAATCAATCCATTCCGAAGTAGGTCGATTGACCGCGTTAAACTGGAAAATCAGTTGGTTGCTTCACACCAGACTCTAAGGGCTGAGTATGCGGTAAAACAGAAAATCAGAACGCCTGAAGCGTATAAGCGGACATCCATGATCAGTGTGACAAATTGACCACAACCGCATTTTGTGAAGTTCGTGATATAGAGCTTCGAATCCTCGGTTATTATATTTAATTGACCGTTTTTCACAATCAAACTTAGGTTTGAATCATCTTTATTGGGAACACCAACAGTATTTCAGTTGGAATGAATTCGTTCTGTTTGAGCAATGAACAACTTGAAAAGACTGAAGGCACAATCGGTTATCGCGTGAATAAATTGAATAAAAATATTATCCTAAGTTCGTTAGCGGTTATTTTCATTTCGCTCCAAGCGGGGTGCTCTGAGGACGAGAAAATTAGGGTAAACACAGTGCCCAAAGGGCGTTCGGGACTAACCAAGCTGCGACAGGATCCTCAGTCTTTTACAAATCCAGCTTCAGCAACCGCAACTCAATCGACTCGAATGGTAGTCGCGATTTTTCAAAATCCCGAGGCGACTTGGTTCTTTAAGGTGTCCGGACCGTCAGAGCAAGTTACGGCTACCGAAGAATCGTGGAAAACATTTTTCGAGACGATTTCTTTTGAAGGCAATAAGCCTTCCTGGAAAATACCAAGCGACTGGGCTACGGGAGCTGAAAAGCCAATGCGCTATGCAACCCTCAAAATTGGCTCTTTTTCGCCTCCGCTTGAAATGGCAATTTCAAGCTTAGGCCCCAATCAGGATTTGCTCCTAAACGCTAACCGCTGGCTTGGACAAATCGGACTTCCACCAACCAGCTCTGAGAATTTGAATGCGACGATCGAACCCGTCAAGAATGGAAACTCCAATTATTACTTGTTTGACAAAACAGGACGTGGTTCCGGTAAGATGACACCCCCGTTTGCCGGAGGAGCACCGACGCCTCGACCGCCCGCGTCAGCCCCAGCCCCAAGGGTTAAGTTTGAAACTCCAGAAGGCTGGAATACTGGGCAGACTAACTCAATGGTAAAGGTCAGGCTAACCAAAGAAGCGGATGGTAAAAAAGCTCAAATCTCCGTAATTGAGATGCCTGCATCTGCGAACGAGTGGGAGCCTAATGTCAAACGCTGGCAGCAACAAGTTGGTCTTGGCGGCCTCTCAGAAACCGAACTCAGTGCCCGTGTTTCGGAAATCAGCATCGACGGTGTCGAAGGCCAGATTGTCGATCTCATCGATATGAATTCCGATTCGGACGATGGCACAATCGCTGCTATGATCAAGCTTGGAGACTCTGCTTGGTTCCTTAAATTATCCGGCAACAAAGACTTGGTCGATGCGAATCGCGAAGCATTCAAGTCGTTCCTTGACACCCTAAAGTTAAAATAATTTTTAAAATTCAGTTTTCATGAACCTGAATCAGAAATAGAGCGTCCCCATGGCTACGAATTCCGCCAGCAGTAAGGCATCCGCCGCAACCCAATCGATATCTTTTATCGACATCGCCAAGGCAGTCATCATGCCACTGGCCTCATTGAAACTTACAGTATTCCTGTTGGTTCTCGCAGTGTTTATTACGTTTGTGGCAACCTTGGATCAGACGCGAAGCGATGTTTACGTTGTCAAGATGAAACACTTCAACAACCTTTTCGTCGACGTTCCGTTTCAAACATTCTTTGTGCCTCGCTGGTTCCCTAACCATCAGAACATTCCTGGCAGTTTTTATCTTCCCAGCGGGCTGACCGTTCTCGTTCTGATGTTGATGAACCTTTCGGCAGCGCACATTCTTCGATTCCGACTGCAGGCAAAAGGGAAACAACTGCTGATTGGACTACTGGCAACAGTGTTCGCCGCATTCTTGACCTGGGCTATCATTTTCAGCCGCCAGGGTAGCGATGGCCTACAGAATAGTCCGCCGCTTTCTTGGCAACAGCTTTGGATCTCGATGCAGATGGGAATCTTACTGCTAGGGCTTGGGTGTGTTTATGCGTGCGTCCAGCTGGAAAAAGCTCGCAAGATTGAGCGAATTCTGTTGGGCATTTCTTCCGTTACGCTGATCGCCGTTTTCGGAGGCACAATGTTACTGGGTGAAGATGCATTCATCGGTGATTCTGCAATGCGCATTTTATGGCAACTTATCCAGGCTACCGTCGCAGCGTTAGTCGCTTACGCAGCTTGTGTCATTCTGTTTCGGCGCAAAGCGGGGATTGTCCTCCTTCACCTTGGCGTTGCTGGTTTGATGCTCAATGAGATCTACGTTACGACAACGAATGAAGAACAACGAATGTCGATTGTCGAGGGGCAGACCATGAGCCATGCGTTGGATATACGAGCAACCGAGATGGCAATTATCGACGTCTCCGATCCTGAGTTCGACAGTATCACTGCTATTCCCGGCAAACTGCTTGAAAGGCAAGAACTGATCGTTTCTGAGGAACTCCCCTTTGACGTAAAATGCCTTCAGTACTTTCCCAACTCTGACATTACACGAATCAGCTCCGGCGACCCCATCAGTAATGCGGGAATCGGTTTGGAATGGGCGGCAACACCGATCCCCGTATCAACAGGAACAGACTCTGACCAATCGGTCGACTTTGCGTCTGCTTACGTCGAGTTAATCAAGGATGGAAAATCTCTTGGCATCTATTTAATTACCCAACTTCAAGATGCGAGCCGGAACAATTCAGTAACGGTGGGCGACAAAACCTATCAAATAGCGTTGCGATTTAAAACCGAGTACAAGCCCTACGCGATCACCCTCGACGACGCCCAACGTGAAAATTATATCGGGACAAATACACCTCGGTTTTTTGGATCAGAGATTCAGTTGGAAGATTTCGAATCGGGAGTTTCGAGTGAACAGCTTATCTGGATGAACAACCCCCTTCGTTATTCCGGCGAAACGTTTTATCAAAGCAGTATGAGCGAACTCCCCAACGGAGAGCAAATCTCAATTCTTCAGATTGTAAAAAACAATGGTTGGATGATTCCATACGTCTGCTGCATGTTCTCGGTTGTTGGCTTGATGGCACAATTCGGCAGTTCGCTCCTTGGATTTTTAGAAAAAAGCCGTAAATCTCCGCGGTCGACCAAATCGGCGGAACTCACAAATAAGACTTCTCCTACTGAAAGTAACACAGGGCGTTTCTCTGCCTATAACACGGGAAAACGAAAATGGGTCATTCCGATTGCCTTCTGTTTACTGATGGCAGGGTGGACGCTTAAAGAGGGATCCTCCGACTCAAAAAAGGCTGTTGTGGAAGACATGAGGCTCGATCGATTCGGTGAAATTCCAATCACAATTAATGGCCGGGTTCAACCTCTCGATTCCTTCGCACGCAACACGGCCAGGCAGTTAAGTAAGCGGGAGGCAGTTGCAGATGGGAAAAATAAAAACCAACCGGCAATCCGCTGGCTGGCAGACAATCTATTCGAGGCGGATGGATTTGATCAGTATCGCGTTTTTCGAATTGAAGATTTAAGCATCATCAACGCATTAAGCCTTCCCTCGACGTTAGCTGAATCACGAGCAAGAAAGTTCAAGTACACGCTTGAGGAAATATTAGCCGCGGACGGCGAACTCAAGAAACTACTTCCTGATCGAGAAGCAAGAGATGAGGAATGGACCGTTTTCCAAAAACGGCTTTTAAGTGTCAGGGATGCGCTGCAAAAGGTGTACGGGTTGAAACTGATGCTCGGTCCTGTGGAAACTCGCGATTTAAACGAACTGACTATACTTGAAGCTCTTGAAGAAGCAGACCGGGATATTCAGTCTCCCTTGATTCCTTTAACGATTCCCACCTCAGATCCCGACCTCCCCTGGACTTCTTTTTATTCCAGTCGCACAAGGGCGTGGTTAGCTGAACTCGCAGTGAAACTTGATTGCACGACCACAACGGAATTGAGCAAGGTAATTGTGGCTCAGGAGATTGTTCCAATCATTAAGCCTCGCGTAATTCGAGCAGCTAATATTGGTTTCCTGCTCGAAGACCCCGTAATTCGTCAGCAACTTGGAGCCGCCTTTGGGACTACCGATAGAGAACAAATTGCGAAGTCGCTTCTGGACAATTGGGATCAAATCCCCGCTGCTATTCGGGAGTCAATTGAAGACAATGAGAGTCCGTTAATTGACTCGTTACTTACACAAAACATCGAATTTGCCGAAAAAGATCTGGCCGATAAGATTACAACCTTAAATAACGGCAAGACTGAGATTCAACAAGAGAACGACGAGTTCTTTGAACTTCTGTCAAAACTTCGCCCGGCCTATCTCGCACAGGACTCAGCAACCTTTAACACCGCTGTCGAAGACTATTTGGCAAAAATTGAAGCGATGCAGCCAACCGGCTATAGCAGTTCAAAATTTAGCGTCGAAAAAACTTACAATAGTTACTCACCGTTTTATTTTGCGACCGCAATCTACCTACTAGCATTCATTACAGCCTGTTTTGGCTGGATTGGACTGCACCAACTCTGGAATCGCGTATCCAGTTCGTTAATCATCTTGGGGCTTGGCTGGCAAATCACGGGTTTAGTTTTCCGTGTCATCATTTCCGGTCGACCGCCGGTTACCAACCTCTATTCGTCGGCGTTATTTGTTTCAATGGGATTGGTCATATTAATGTTGATCGTAGAGCGGATCACGAAACTTGGAATTGGCAATGTCGTAGCATCACTCGGTGCATTACTGGCGTTGATTTGGGCTTGGACAATGACCATTGTTGACGGTGACACTTTTACTGTCATGGTTGCAGTTCTGGACACTCAGTTCTGGCTCTCCACCCATGTGATTTGCATTTCACTTGGATACAGCGCGACTTTTGCCGCCGGTCTACTGGGATTCGCATACCTGATTGGACTACTGGTTACCCCCGCATTCGCAACCGTTCAACGACGTCGCTCCTTCGTCAACTTGATTTACGGGATCGTCTGCTTTGGGCTGTTTTGCAGCTTCTTCGGGACCGTATTGGGCGGTCTTTGGGGAGACGATTCATGGGGAAGGTTTTGGGGCTGGGACCCGAAAGAAAATGGAGCGCTCATGATTGTTCTATGGAATGCAGTTGTGCTTCATGCTCGGTGGGGCGGTCTGGTAAAAGATCGTGGAATCGCTGCGTTGGCGGTACTCGGCAATGTGATTGTTCTTTGGTCCTGGAAGGGCGTCAATTCCATGGGAGTCGGACTCCACGCCTACGCTGGTACTGAAGATGACACCATCCAGAAGATCATCATGGTTGCAGCTGCCCACGTGTTCGTTGCGGCGCTTGTTTTCATTCCGGTAAAATTCTGGATGAGCTACGCTCGTGAAGCTGACGACAAGAAAATCCTCGGGTAATGAACCCGACCTAACCGTTGGGAGTTTGAGACTTACTGCTCAACCTCGGCACCGTAGTCACTCCATGCCTTGTTGATTGCACCTGCAATGTCGAGATTACGGGTGTAAGTGAACAAGTACTCTCCGTCGATCGGACGTGGAACGGATTCAGCATTGGGATAGAGGCTGGCTTGCCAGCGAGATAAAAGCCCTCCCTCGAATTCACATTCGACCAACTGAATCGAAGCTGACTCTACAGCTCCCTGCGATACCGAGGGAGTTAAACTAACTCGCTCAAACCAACCTCGCAAAGACACATTTGAAATACTTGCTTGGGGTTGGGAAAGAATTTCACCTTGAAATAATGCATCAGCTCCAAGCGTCGCTGGAAGGTCAACAAAACTATTCTTTAACAACCAGCAGGGAATTGACGAGCCGTGAGTGTCCAAATGAAAGCCAAGGCCATCGGCATCTTTTCGACTGATTTCTAACTCAACCAATTCGCCGTCTCTAACGCCCCCAACTTCCTGCCCCGTTTTAAAAGTGGCTGCTGCGAAGGCGTCGGGATTGGCTGCCGCCGACTTACCAAATTCAATCCGCAGGTCGGATAACACAATCTGCTCTCCAAGCCGGACAGCAGGATTCATTTGATACGAGTTTGTTCTCGCAAACAGCCTATCCGCCTCAACCGCTAATTGTTTCTTGATGACAAGATCCTGCTCAAACTCGATCAACAACCGCTTCTTGACCGAGCGTTTTCGGACGATATTCTGACGAACGTTTTCGATAAATAATGCGATTCCCTTGTCGGAAACTCCTGTGACTTTATTGGGAATCACAACGCGATCAATTTGTTTTCCAAATTCCACCCTCGTTTCAACGGTTTCCAAAATTGGCTCACCGTCAACATCCAAAAATTCCACACCTCGCAAAATGACAGTGTACGGACCTGGGGTTTCCACCGAATCAATCCGAGTTGTAAGTCCTAGATTCGCCTGTATTTCACGCTCCCACGTTACTGCGGTTTGCGGGTGAAAGATCCAATAGCCGACCGACGCAGTGGGAAACGCGCACAGAATCAGGAATAGAATTCGGCACACAGCTCTTCGCTGATTGTCGCTCATTTTCCTGACTTCCTTGCCAGCTAATGACTAGTTGAATAAAGACGACCTACGTGAACAACGATCCGATCGACCGTGAATTCAGAACAGGAACGGGGTCCCAATAAAAGTTGGAACCATCTATCTTTACAATCTTGATGGTTTTTACTGAAAACACCAATAACGATTTGTCACTTTTCCCCAGCCATTTCATGAAAAAGATCCCATCTCGCCTTCATTTCCTCAATGCTATCACCACCGAACTTGTCTATTAGCGCCGCCGCAATCTCAAATGCAACCACGCCCTCAATAATGATGCTGGCAGCCGACAAAGCACAGACGTCACTTCGCTCGTAGCTCGCTTTACTCGGCTGCTTGGTTTCCATATCAATCGACTCAAGCGGCGTTTGAAGCGTGCTGATCGGCTTTTTAGCTGCCCGAATGACGAGAGGTTGGCCATTGGTCATTCCCGCTTCCAGCCCTCCCGCATTATTGGTCGGCCTAACATATCCTAAATTTGCGGTCGATTTCTCACTCGACTCGTATTGAATGCCATCGTGAACTTGGCTGCCCGGTAGCCCAGCGGCCTCAAAGCCCATTCCAATTTCAACACCTTTGATTGCTTGAACAGCCATCACCGCTTGAGCAAGTTTCCCGTCGAGTTTTCGATCCCACTGCGCATGAGTACCAAGCCCAAATGGCAACCCTTCAACAACGACTTCGATGACGCCACCAAGTGTGTCCCCGGCCTTTTTTGTTTCATCAATTAAAGTCTTGGCCTCACCATCAAGGTCAGGATTGAGCGAATAAATCTCACTCTCATTCCGCCAGGCTTTTCTCTGAACAAGGGTTCCTTCTTTCCCCGGGATTTTCAATCCACCAAGCTGCACGACATAGCCAAGTGTTTGAATTCCAAAAGACTCCAATAGTTGCTGACACAGTGCTCCAGCCGCAACTCGCACGCAGGTTTCCCGCGCACTGGCACGCTCCAAAATCCCCCTCATCGAACTTAAGTACTTTAGTGATCCACTCAAATCACCATGCCCGGGGCGGGGACGAGGTAATTCCTTAAGACGCTCTAGCTTATAATCATTGTTAGGCACCTTAAGCGTAATTGGAGCGCCTAACGTAATGTTATTCCAAACCCCGGTTAGAACGTCGACATGATCCTGCTCAAGCGTTTGACGTTTGCCACGGCCATAACCGCCCTGTCGCATAACCAGTAATTCATCGATTTTATCGGTGTTTATTTCAAATCCAGCAGGAAATCCGTCAATTAGCGCCAGAAGGCACTTCCCATGGGATTCACCGGCAGTCCAGTATCGAAGCATGATCTTGTTTGCGTTTCTGAGAAGGGAATAAATATCGCTCGAATCTCACGATTCATGAGCCTCTTCTATTCTAAACCAATCACGTGTGGTTGGCAGCAGGGATTACAATCGTTCGAATAGAACCGCTGTCACTAACATCTACACCGCTCCAACAAATGCAGTTTATTCAAAAACATTGGTTTTTAGCTTCCCTTCTTCTCCTGATGGCGACGGGTTTCCAGTTGTGCAGACCTTTCGAATCACTCGCAGAAATTGAATGGCTGAAATGGTCGGTTGTCTCAGCAACTATGTTTTTGATGGCCTGGCCGTTGGAATTTGGAAAACTGCAACAGTCGTTGTCGCGTCCTATTGCACCACTACTGGGAACCGCATTCAATTTGGTCCTCATTCCGTTACTAGTCTGGCCCTTGGCAGCACTAGCTGGTACGGAACTAGGGCCGGGCATCATTATTACTGCCGCTACCCCAAGCACGCTCGCATCCGCAGCCGTACTCACCCGTTATGCGGGTGGAGACGATGGTGTAGCCGTAATGGTCACCATCCTCACCAATGCAACGTGTTTCTTTGTGATGCCATTCTGGATCTTCTTGCAAACCGGTGATCAAATTGAATCTGCCCAACTCGTAGGCACAATCTACAAGTTGTTTTTTTACGTCGTGGTTCCTATCGCTCTGGCTCAGCTAGCCCGCCGCCATCGCCAGTCAGCGGTCTGGGCCACCCACGCAAAACCACTACTCAGTAAACTTGCGCTCATCGGCGTCCTCGTAATGGTTTTTCTTGGCGCGGTTAAAATGGGACTTCGATTCGATAATCAAGCGGATTTGCCGATTTCGATTCGAGAGCTTTTGACAACCGCGATCATCCTAGTTTCCGTCCACGTGACCGTTTTCTGGCTGGGTATATTCATTGCCAAAATAATCGGGCTTCCCCGCCCAAAACAAATAGCGGTGGGCTTTTCAGGCAGCCAAAAGACACTCATGATCGGGCTCTCGACAGCTGTCAATCTTGGATTCAACATCATTCCTATCGTGATGTATCACTCCCTACAACTGATCGTAGACGCCGTTTTTGCAGAAAGACTCAAAGGCGAAGAATCGGAAACCCCTTGAATTTCTTAGATCGACTCAATCTCAATCCCCTCGGCTTGTTCTTATTTTTCCCGATTGATATATTTTTACTGTCTTAAACGGTCAAAAAAATATGCCACGCAACAAACCCAAAAACAATCGTCGCTCAACCGCCACTGCTGTGGAATCGCTGTTCGAGTCTTAGCCGGCGAACCAGTTGCACCGTCGTTGACCACCCCTCGCACTCCGAACCTACCCTTCGGTTTCGTAATGCACCTTCTAACAAGGCAAACAAAATGCGCGAAATGCTCGATGAAAAATTAAAGCGATTTGAAGAACTCGAACAACAGCTAAGCGACCCGGAAGTCCAATCCAATTCCTCCAAAATGGCTGCCGTGGCCCGCGAACATGGCTCACTCGCCAAACTCGCGACTAGATACCGACGATTCACAGATCTGCTCACTGAAATCGAAGAACTCCGGGAGATGGCAAATTCCAGCGATCTCGAGGAACGAGAAATGGCTGAAGAAGAGCTCAAGACCACACTCGAAACTCGCGAAACCTATTGGGATGAACTGTTAGAGATGACAATTGGCGGCGAAGACGCCAACCGCTCACGTTGCGTGATGGAAATCCGAGCGGGAACGGGCGGTGATGAGGCCGCTCTGTTCGCACGCAACCTTTACGAAATGTACAGCAAGCACTGCGAAGTAAAAGGGTGGAAATTTTCAGCCCTTGAATCGAGTACCACCGAACTGGGCGGCTTTAAAGAAGTCACAATTTCAATTGAAGGGGAGGGGTGTTATCGAGAACTGCAATATGAAAGCGGAGGGCACCGTGTTCAACGTGTCCCCGACACCGAAACAAAGGGACGTGTTCACACCTCAGCTGCTACGGTCGCTGTACTACCAGAACCCGAAGATGTTGAAATTGAATTGAAGCCAGAAGACTACACCGTTGAAAGATATGCTGCCAGTAGTGGACCCGGTGGCCAGCACGTCAATAAAACCGCCTCCGCAGTGAGAATTACGCACCACGAAACGGGGGTCGTCGTCAAGTGTTTTGAAGAGCGCTCCCAACACAAAAATCTTGCGAAAGGGATGCGTATTTTGAAATCAAAACTATACGACCATCTCCAGCAGCAGGAAAATCAACAACGCGCTGATCAACGTAAAAGTCTTGTCGGATCGGGAGATCGTAGTCAGCGGATCCGTACTTACAACTTCCCCGAAAACAGAGTGAGTGACCACAGAATCAATTTAACGCTCTACAAACTTGATCAGATCATCGCAGGTTCTGTGCAATTCTTGACGGACGCCTTGATCGATCACGATCGACAAACCCTGCGATCATCGATGTCCCTGGAATAATTGCGGAGGGCGAACTGTCGCAACGGCAATCACATTTTTCAAATGAAATACGCATGCCCGAAACACCTGAACAAACGTGGAACATTAAACAGCTATTAGACTGGACGACCGATTTTTTCTCAAAATCGACGATTGGCAACGCACGGCTGGAGGCGGAAGTTTTATTGGCCGAAGCGCTAGACTGCCAGAGAATCGAACTCTACACCCGTTTTGATGAGCAACCTCCGGCCGAACAATTGACCGAATTCCGGGCCTGGGTCAAACGACGGGCAGCAGGGGAACCTGTCGCCTACCTTGCTGGACACCGCGAGTTCTACTCTCTCCGCTTTCAAGTCGATTCTAATGTGCTCATTCCGCGACCAGAAACCGAACATCTCGTTGTCGCCGCCGTCGAATTCACCAAGAGCCTAACATGCGACCCGATTCGAATTATTGACGTGGGCACCGGTAGCGGTTGTATCGCCGTGACGCTGGCTACTCTAATCGAAAATTGCAAAATTGCTGCCACCGACATCTCCGAACCCGCACTCGAAATTGCCAAATCGAATGCAACTAACCATGGAGTCGATTCAAAAATCCACTTCTTTACAGGTGATCTCTTAGACGCGTTGCCGGCAGGGAGCAAACCAGTCCACCTAATTGTCAGCAACCCTCCTTATATTGGTGAACGCGAAATATCGACAGTGGACGATCAGGTCAAAAATCATGAACCGGATATTGCACTTTTTTCAGGACCTGATGGAACTGAAATCATCCAGCGGCTAGTCGACGACGCCGCTCAGTTCCTGCTCCCCAATGGCGCTTTGATGTTTGAAACCAGCCCGATCATTATGGATCGCTGCGTTAATTTTGTGAAAAACAACCCCGCCTATTCGGGCGTGCGGGTTATCAAAGATTACAGCGGACATGACAGAATGGTCGTGGCCACCAAAACGGACGAATAAAACAGAACGCAGAACAGGAATGTCAACGCAATCGCTCCCTCCCGCGTTGAAATCATACGCCAACACCGACAACGTTCAGGCGCGCGGATGGTACTGCTGATGCACTTTCTTCAACCGCGACTGGTCGACGTGTGTGTATATTTGCGTTGTCGCAATACTCGCATGCCCCAGCATTTCCTGGACCTGCCGCAAATCTGCACCACCCGCAAGCAGGTGTGTCGCAAAACTATGCCTCAACGTGTGAGGACTAATGGAAACAGAAACGTCCGCGAGCAAGGCATATTTCTTGACCAATTCCCAAACAGCCTCCCGTCTTAAGCGACGACCGCCACGGGAAAGAAATAACCAATCTACCTCGCTAGACCGAACGGCTTCTAAACGTGGGCGCTGCTTGTCAAGATAATCGGTCACTGCTTCAATTGCCGCATCGCCCAGAGGCACCATCCGCTGCTTATTACCTTTTCCCTCACACTTACAGTACCGCTCATCCAAATGCAAATCACGAAGTCGCAAATTGGATACTTCTGAAGCTCGACACCCCGTGGCATACAACATCTCTAACAGAGCGCGGTCACGGAAATAATAAATCTCGATCCGCCGTGGACCCTTCAGAAATCGTTCGACCTCTCTTGGCGACAATACTGATGGAACTCGCTGCCATAATTTCTGACTGCCTAACAGCTCGACTTTATTATCGACTAACAATCCTTCGAGCTGAAGGTAACGAAAGAACATCTTGACGGCTACGATGTGCCTGGCAATCGAAGCCGGTGCCAATTGCTGGGTATTTAAGAAACCCACAAAATCAGATAGCTCCGTAATCGTCAAATCAGCTACCTTGCGACCCTCAAGCCAGCCAATGAACCGCCGCAAATCCCTGGAATAAGCCGCCACTGTATTTTCAGACAAATGGCATTCAGTTCTTAGGTAAAGCGTGAAAGCTTCGGCGTGACGGATCGTGGCATTAACACCAGAATCCGTTTTCTTGATCAACCGTCGAAGTTTACCCTTTTTTAGTTTTTTCATTTTACAAACAAAAAAAAGCCGAACACACCTAGATGTATCTTCGGCTTTGCGTTTGACAAAAATCGGAGTGGAATAAAAAAGAGCGATTTTGCGGTGGCACAGGTTACCCAAACAACATAACCGATCATCCAACAGAGACTGACGGGAAGACCCGATCACCCCTAATCAAAATCAATTTGCAACATCTTTGAATTTGACTTTTTTGATAAGCGGCTTCACTTTACCATCCGGCAATGCTCGCCCGGAAACCGCGCCGATCGCTTTTACCGTATATGAATACTTCAAATTATAATCGATATCGAACTCAACTTCCGTTTCGGAATTCTGTTCGGGATTCCCTTCAGCCGCTAAACGCTCTTCCACGATATTCGTAAGATCGGGGAACATTGTCGCTTCTCGAAGCGTTTCACTGTCATCAACGATGATGCTGGAAATGTTTCCATTTTCACCGGCTTCGAGTCGTACCGTGATTAAGTCGGGAAGTTCTTCGTCCAGTGAATCAGCAGATTCGGAAGCAAGTGGCATCTTAATGTTGAAGTCGCCTTCCATCGCTACCACTTTGAATGTCATGATAAAGAAAACAAGCAATTGAAACACGATGTCAATCATCGCGGTCATATTGATCTTGATTTCTTCTGGTTCCGAAATTGACATCTTCATAGACGTACTCTACCTGATTACTTTTGATTTTTGACGCGGAGACTAAAGCTCTGCAATTCGGATTCCTGACACTTTGCCATTAACTCCTGAACCACCCCCGTTGGAGTATCTTCGTGCGAACGAATGATAACGGCAATATCGCCAGGATCACGAATACCTTCTCGCGCGGCCGCATCAACCTGACGAGACAACAGCGGATTCAGCAAGTCAATTCCATTCTTTTGCCCCTCAAAGACCACTACGCCATTCGGTTCCAGATTTAAAATAATCTGGTAATCCGGGCGAACCTCTGGCGGGACAGCAAGCACACTGCTTGGCAGCAAAATCTCGTCAGCTCGATCTACCTCTGAAAAGTTAATCAGAAGCATGAAAAACGCGATCAGCTGAAAAGTCATATCGATCATAGGCGTTAAATCGCCTTCGAGAATCTCAGTACTTTTTTTCTTAAATAATCTCATGGCACCACCGAAAAAATAGAAAAGGAATCAGCCTAGTCTTTTTTCTTTCCAACTTTTTCGAATCGACCCATCAAATTTTCACTTGTGATTCCAACCTCAAGCACAAGTCGCTGAACTCGGTTTCGCAAAATATTGTAGGCAGCGATCGCCGGAATCGCGATCGCCAATCCAATCAGGGTAGTCAACAAAGCAGTCGAGATACCCTCGGCAAGCTTGTTAGGATCTGGAGTACCGCCACCGTTAGCAATCACATAGAAAGAGTTAATCATTCCATGAACGGTTCCAAAAAGGCCGATCATCGGGCTAATGGTTCCAATCAATGCCAGGTAGCTCAGACGGTGATCCAGTTTCATATTTTCATCGGCACCAACTTCCTGCATCGCAGCCACCGAAGCCGAATAACTACTTGAAAGCTTTGCCAGGCCGGCAGAGAGTACATTTCCAAGAAACGACTCATCAGTTTTGGCCAATTCATAGGCCTCTTGATATTGCTTCTCTTCAAGATGTGCCTCAAATCCGTCAATTAAATGTTGAGGACAGACATACTCTCGTCTGGCAGACAACAAATTCATGATGAACAAGGCGACCAAAATAAATGAGAGTGAGAGGAAAACAAGGATGTAGGTCCAACCCAACGAATCCGTTAACCACTCCAAGAGCGACTCCTCTGCCGGAGCCGGTGTGGCTGCGGCAGCCGCAGGCGCCTCGGCGGCGGCCGGCGCGGCCGCTTCCTGACCAATCACCTGAGGCGACGAAACGGAAAATAGCGGTTGAAACGCGAATACCGAAAATACGATCGAAAAAAGTACTACCTGAGGCGTCCAAACCAGGACACCACGATTGGCTTTCGACCCCTTAATAAACTGCATAGCGTCCTATCTCCAAAAATCATGTCAATGAAAGGTCTGATGTGATAACTCCGTTGTGCTAAGTATATCACACAAAACGAGCCAAGCCCTCGCCAATTGGGGCTTTATAATTTTCCCGCCCAATAAGAATTACGATAACGGGACTTCAGCGTGTCTCGCGCCATCGCCGCTCGATCGGTTTCCTCCAATTGAGCCCAAATCTTAGACAGATGAAACAAAGCCTCGGCGTGAAGCTCGGCTTCGGTTGCAAACAAAAGGTCCGTGTGAAGATAGGCTGTTCTTGCCTCCTTCCAATTGGAGTTCTTTTGATGAATAGCACCTAGAGCGTTGTAAAGATGGGCAAACAACAATTTGTTGTCGGAGTTTTCCGTTGCAATCATCTCGTTAAGCTGAGAAAGGCTGGCAGCAGGATCTCCCGCAAGTCCGGCAACGCGGGCTTTTTCGCATTTGGCAAGCAATTTGTAAAGCTGCGTCACGTCATCATTAGAGTTTTTATTGAGTATTGAATCGAACGCCGCATTGGCATCAGCGGCGTTATCCATGGTTAAGATTCCCAACTGAAGCGTGCCACTAAGTTGATACTTTGGCCAAGAACATTGACTTAACTTTGCGAACTGTCCAATCGCTAAATCTGTTCGATCAATTGCAAAATATAATTTTCCTAGCTGCTCAATCGCTGGATACAGATGCCAACTGGTCGGATGCTCTTGGATAAACTTCGCCACGACTCCTCCAGCCTCTTGAGGAGTGGTACCACCGCCCCGCAATGAGCTTTGCGCTAATGAAAAGGCTCGAATAAAATCGACCTCTGCTTTCATTTGCGGAGTTAACTTCGTCACATCTATTTTACCGAGCGACTCAATTGCATCAGAGAATCTTCCAGTCTCCATTTGATCTCTGGCTCGATTGATATCGCTAGGTTCCCTTGAAAACGATACCCGAGCGATTTCGCTAGACGGTATAAGTTTATCCGCAACCGTCACGCCATCAGGAGATATCTCAGTAATCTTCCCACTGGTTTTCGAAGTACCACCAGTCGCCTTGAATTGATAAACCCCATCTTGAGCAAACAGTCTCTGGCTATCAGCAAGATTCACCGTCCCCACAAACAGGGACACAATCAGGATAACTTTCATTCGACTCACGATCATCTTTTGGATTTGCTTCATTGAAAAACTCTGACCTCGAATTTCTTATATTTTTTACCCACGGGAACCGCAGGTCACTCTTCAAAAATACTAGTTTAGGTTCTGCTGGACCCTTGCTTCCAGTTCTGAAAACTTCTGTTTCCACAATTCGCTACCGCTAAATGTTTCGTCTCGTTTTCTTTCCTTGGCAATCTCGCTTCCTGCCGCTTTAATGGCAGCTTGATTCCCGGCAAGGATCCCGTATTCAAGTCGACATTCGACAACATGATAAAGGGCATTGTAAAAAGTGCTGCGAAACTTTTCATTACTACGAGTCGCCAGGGCAATTTTCTCCCACCCCCAAACACGCTTTTGTGTACGCTTGGTCTTAGGATTCTTATAAGGATCTCGCCCTTTCACTGCTTCAATGTATCGCTTTTGATTCTTTCCAACCTTGGCCCACATTTGCAACGTTTCTGCAGAATCAATTTGGACATTCAATGAATTCGGAGAAGCTTTCAGAATTTCCAAGAATTCATTCATGGCAGATTCAAAATTACCACTACGCCGCGAGGCCAGTGCTCGCTGGCGTTTCAACTCTGCGACCATCACCGCTTCCTTGGGATCGCCGGCAAAACCCATTTTCTCAGCTCGTGTCAGAGCGACTTGAGCCTCTTTGGCCATCGCTTTAGAAGAATCTTCCAGACCTGACTTCGCTAACGAATCTGCCACCGAAAGCAGGGTAGAACCCGCCCATAAAATCGTCTTGGAATCATTCGATTCAGATTGAATGCCGCTCAAAAAACCCGACAGCGAATCCGCGAATTTCTGTTTCTTTTCAGGTTCTTTCAGCAATTGAAACTGTTCTTTGAGTTGAATCGCAATGAGTTGATATATTGCCGCAACTCGCGCCGCATCGTTTGGATCATTACTCCCTTTAATGTCAGCCTTCATCGCATCAATTATTCCACGGGATTTATCGATCCATTGCTGCTGATCGTCCGACTCCTTCATTGCAGCAAGATATGCCTTGATCGCAGTCTTGTAGACCTCACGGCGATAAATTTCACCAGTTTCCGTACCCGTAATCGCAGGATGCTGCTGCTTTAGAAGATCCAACGGTGCGATCTCTTTTGACTCAAGCCGCTCAATCGCTTTGTCAACTTCTCCCGACTTTAATCTCGCGTCGACCAGCAACAAAGCTCCAAGGGCAACTTCATAGTTAAGCTCATCAAACATCGTTTGATTTACACCACTAGCCATCAATTGCGTGGCTTCTTCCATCAACACTTTAAGTTGCTGAGGATCTGCCCCGGCCTCTCTTGCCTTTGCTTTGTAGTCAAACCAGAGTCGTTGGCCCAATTTGATACTCATGATCGGCTGGTACACAGCGTCTTTGGGGATCTGGTTAAAATACTCTCTTGCGCTGTCAAAATCTTTATCATTTAACGCCAAACGCGTCATTGTACTGGCAGCAACTCCCGCCTCCATTGACCCCGGCCAGCGTCGCAAAACTGCATCGCACGCTGCATTAAGCCGCGATCGCTCAAACTCTTTGTCACTCTCAGCGGCCTTGTCCAGTAAAATCGAATAGCTTTGAATTAACAACGTCATCGCGGAACGAGTACCGTCGACATTCGGATACTTCTTCAGTAGAAACTCGCCGATTAACGCTGATTCGATATATCGCTCAGTCGCAAAGTAACAATAGCACTGAAGATAACGCACGTTGTTAATATCAGCTCGCAACGTTTCCTCATCCGCTAATTGCAAAGCCAGGTCAAACATCCCAAGCGCCTCACCACATTGTTGCAAAGCTGCCTCGGTTGCTTCCTTGTATTCCGCTTCCAGTTCAACCTTTTCGACGCCGGTAGCCGCCGCAACTTTCTTTTTAGCTGAACTTGCCTCAGCCACGTAAGACTCAAGATCAGTTACAAAATCTTTTCCCTTTTGCCGAGCATCATCAAATGAGCCGGGCGGGCCTGTCTCTCCTTCACTAACCTCGGAGAAATTAACATTCCACTCCGCCAGCAACTCTTTCGCACGGTCACGGTAGGGACTTGCAACACGAGCCACATTTCGAAGAACTTTGGCCGCCGCTCGATCAACGCGGTTTGAATCACTCGTTGCCCTCGGGCCACCAGCAGCCTTAACTTCTTTTGCTTTTTCGTGTTTCGCAATCGAGTACTCCAACTGCACACGCAACCATTCCTGCTGCCGAACTTCAACTTTATTTAATGAGTTAACCGCTGGCTCGAGAATTTCAATGACCTGCTTATAAGGATACTTTTTCGACGCCGCCCAACAATCAGCGGCCAAAAGAAACGCCTCCAGTTTAATGGGTTTTAGAACGCTGTTGTCACCCAAAATAAACACTTCATTAAGTAAGTCTAACGCTTTCTTATTTTCACCGAGCTTGTAGCAACAACGTGCGGCATAAACGCAAGATTTCAGGCCCGCAATAAATTTGGGATATGCTTCCCACACTTTTTCGTATTCGTCACGTGCTTCGACCAGAAGCTTCTTCTGTTCGTCGTCATTTTCCAAATAAGTATCCGCAAGTTGTTCGGTTACCTTGGGAATACTCACGCGCACCTGAGTGTAGGTCGCCTGAAACTGATCTCGACGGCGAAGCGTTGTTGGATCCTCAGGATCAATCTGGATAGCATCCTCACTCTGTGGATCAATCAATCGGCGAACTTGTTTCCTCGCTTTTTGGTAACTCGCCAATGCACCTTTTAGATTCTCCCTTGCCTTCCCAAACAAGACTTCACGTTCGGCAGAAGTTAAACGATCTGATTCCGACTGTTTTAAATAAATATTGGAACGCCGATAAAGAAGATTTCCCTGGTAATGCAATGTCTTTGCGGAAACTTCGAGAGATTGGTTATTAGCCGCATAATTCGTCAACAATTGCTGTGCTTGATCCAATCGCGACTCGACCGAAGCAAGATCTCGCATTCGGGCAGTGCTTCCAATTAAGGTCTGCGCCATCTCAAACGGTAGCGCATCTTTAAATTCCTTGGAGACAGCCTTGCTATCTTTCAGCCCCTCTAGATAGTCAATCGCAACATCGTAATAACCATTATCCCGTAGGGCGTCCAGAAATGCTTGAGCAGGCTCATCCGCGCGCCCCGCCGAACTAAAGAATCCCGCCGAAATTACGACAATTAACGCAATGCTCTTCATAGATAACGCAATGCTCTTCACAGCCCGAAATCCTTAAATTAGTTGGCTATAATCTAACCAGTTACAAATGGAAACACCTGACGAATCCCCCACACCATCCAACGGGATCTCTAGTTTCCACTACTTAGCGTCTCGAAACAATCATACGATGTTGTCATTCGACGAACAACAATGAAAGTACCTCGCAACAACCGGAGTCGTTCCCAAGCACCGCCTCGCTTCCTCCCAACCCTAATCGTCGACAATTCACCCGAGAAATCAAACAATTCAGTAGTCAGAATTAAATTTTTTGGACAATGCTGATCTAAAGATTGGGGTCGCTACGGGTTTATCGCTCGTAAACGTCGTCGATAACCGCACCCTTTCGTTTACCAAAAACAACATCGAATCCGTGTCCACCTTCTCTGACCATGATTTTTTGCAATAATTCATTTTGACTGAAACACTCAACTGCGACAATCATGATCGAATCCTTAGATATTGTAAAACTCTTACCCAACAAGGCAAATCGATGAGATTCGACCGATCCTCCGACGAGGAACCACAATTGCCTCGCCCCGATTCGATCGTTCCGCCTATCGACAAAACCTCCAAGGCGATTCGGACAAGGCTTTTAATGCTTTTCTCCATGTTGATTTTGATCATTATCGCAATGAACGAAGCGGGAAAGCCTGAACGTTGGGAGTGGATGGGGTTTGACCAACCACCAACTTCAGTCAAGACCATTGATTTAGGAAACGAAACTAATTCACCAGATGCAAAGGTCGAATTCAAAAACAACGCCGGGGCCGAAGCCACCGCTCCCGATCAACCCAACCTCTCCAAGAACTCAAATCTGCAAAAATCGAATTCCACCTTTTCAGTCGCCCCTACGGCAAGCCAATCCAGCTCTGTCGTCGTGGGAACCTATCAGGGAGACTACCCGACTGCCGCAGTTCAATTTTGGGAAGAATTATTCCGCAAACTTTCTCCCGATTCACAGACTTGTTTCTTAAGCCTAGTTTCTCGAATTCGAAACGGGATCACAACTCCGGAAGATCAACAGGCGGAAACCAAGCGCATCGTTCAATTAATCAAACAAGAGCACGATTTCTTTGAGCAGTCTCTTTTTGACCAACTCGCCGTTGCAATCGACGGAACTCCCGAAAAGATCAACCTCCTCGATCAGCTGAATGAGTCACAGAGAATATGGTCCGATAAAATCTTTCCCGCGTTGTCTGAATCTTCTTCAGGCAGAGACACGACGCTGACCCAACAAAATGCAATCATTCGATTGCAAACAGTGATTGACGAGATACTACTCCAACAAGTTCAAGACCACACTTCACTTGGCTGGACAGGTGACTCGGGTAGCTGGATTCGGATGTGGGAGAAAGTTATTTCGCCCACGGGGACCGACGCTGACTTAGCCAACGCTACTCCCGTCAATCGAATCGAACTTATGGGGCAACCCGACATTTACCGTGGAAAGCCAATCGCCATCGAAGGCTGGGTTCGATCAGCACGGAAAAAGAGACTTCCCTCCGACACGGCTTTGGGAATCGATCACTATTACATTCTGTGGGTCCGGCCGCGGGAATCCAAACTTGGACCTTATTGTGTTTACTCCCAGAACATACCGGCAAACTTTCCCGAACTCACGAATGAATTCATTGAGGTCAATCAATTGGTGCAAGTCGAGGGCTATTTCTTTAAAATCCGAAATTATATCGCTGCCGATTCCTCGGTTCAGGAATGCCCGGTTGTGATCGCGCCCGATTTAAATATCGTGACCTCAGCACCAATGCCGTTGATTGACAAGTGGCAACCGTCACCAACAACTTTGATTTCGGCATTTATTGCGATCCCTCTTGGAGCGACTTTTATCGCTTGGTTTGCATTTCAAACCTCGCGCACAAGGCGACAGTCGCCCGGGAAATCGACAAAAAAGCGTATCGACGACTCGCTAAATGCTTTAACTGAAAACCCAGAAGTCCAAACCGACCGGGAAAAAATCATGGCACTCTACGAAACGAATCCCGATGACTGAACCCAAGTTCATAACACTCAGAACCAGAGCCCCCCGGACGCCTTTATGGAGCATGCTCGGTCTATTACTGGCGATTCCGCTGACTGCCATTGCAAAACAAGACCACAATGAAACGCCACTTGAACTGTCTGGCTATTCACTTAGCGAGTCTTATCAAGTTGACGATGACCAACCCATTAATTTCGAGTCGCCTATCCTGAAGCAACTCGTGTACCGCGTAAGGAACACGTCTCCTCGGAGCCGTGCCAAATACAGCGAGTTCTCCCAGACCACAACCTGGCGGGACATGCTATCTCACACCGAAGATTTTCGATTTTGGACATTCGATCGTCCGGCACGATTAACCAAAATTGAAAAACACGCATTCAAGCAGGTCACGTCGGATGATGAAATCAAAGGCGTTTATATTTGTCATTGCGAATCAATGCCTCATGTAAATGACGACAACACGGCGCCTCCTCAAAAATTGATCGTCCTATCGCGCACCGTCCCAAAAGCACTTCCTATAAACACAGACATCGATCAACCTGTTCGTATTTCGGGATTTCTCTATTCACGAGTTCTTGAGGCCGACGGCCCGCGACTAGTATTCATCACTGACCGGATTCAATGGTACCCCCAGGAAAAGACAGAAAAGATTTCGGCCAATCAAGTCGAACTCTCTCAGCTCGGTTTCGACTTAGGGTTGATCGATTCAATCCGGGAGAACAATGCCCGGCCACTGATCGGTCAAGACGCCGAAGCTTTCTTTCAAATGCTTGCCGCACTGAATCGCTTCACAGGCACTCCGGCTGATCTTTTCAAAGAACCAAACGAAGCGCTTAGTTTCAGCGATATTTTTTCTGGCTCACCTGAGCACTTTGGCGACGCAGTCCACCTTCAAGGGGTTATTCGATCCTGCTCTTACGTGAGCATTCCTCATCAGGATATTCAGGATCGCCTTGAGATATCGCAGTACTACCAACTCATGGTTTTTCCGGATTTAGGTGGAGCAAAAATCATCATTCGAGGAAAAGACGGGAGTGAACTCGACTACCAACGGTTTCCGATCACGGTCTGTTGCACTGAACTCCCCCAAGGGATGACTGCTCAAGACGTGGAAAGAAAACAATGTACCGTTGACGGTTACTTCTTTCGGTTTTGGAAATACCAATCCGCCCGAACCGATTCCGCCGAATCCACCGGTCAGTTAAGCCCTTTGGTAATTGCCAAACAGCCTGTTTTGGTCGAAACAGCAAGCAACGTGCTCGACCGAGGGCTACTTTTTTTCGTTCTCGGAATAGTGGCACTAATCATTTTCCTGATTACCTATTTTCGATTTGTTGATCGAAATCAAAAACCACCGGTTGAGAACATCCTTGAAAACCTGCCGGAAAAGATTGACATTTCTGGTATCGATGGCTGATCGCTACTTTAGCTCAATTTAATCCACAAATTTCGATCACCAATACGAGCAAACCGCGGCTCTCCCCTTGAAAGAGACGTTGTCAACAATCAAAATTCAACGCTGATTGTCCGCCACACTAACGGGGCACGACACACATTGGACCTCCCATGAATTTTTGGGTTAGAGAGGCTATCAATTTAATTAATTGATTGCTTGTGTTTTCAGGAGACTTGGGGATTACCCGGTCAACTTATACTTCAACAGCTCCGACTTACCTCAAAATATTCACCGCAAATCATTCGCCACTCAATTCAAGGAAAAATTAAATGAAAAGTCCGGTTCGAGTTACGGTCACAGGCGCTGCAGGCCAGATTAGCTACGGCTTGCTGTTTCGTATTGCTGCCGGTGAAATGCTAGGCCCTGACCAACCGGTCATACTGCAGTTACTTGAAATCACACCAGCCATGAATGCACTCCAAGGTGTCGTCATGGAACTTGATGACTGTGCCTTCCCACTGCTTCGCGGGATTGTCGCAACCGATGACCCCAACGTCGGCTTTGCCGATGCCGACTACGCACTTCTCGTCGGAGCAATGCCTCGACGAAAGGGAATGGAAAGAAAAGACCTTCTGACAGCAAACTCCAAAATTTTCTCGGAACAAGGGAAAGCGATCAACGATCACGCCAAGAAAGACATTAAAGTCCTGGTCGTTGGGAACCCGGCAAATACAAATGCGTTGATCACGATGGCGAACGCTCCTTCGATCAAGCATGGGAATATTACTGCCATGACCCGCCTCGATCACAATCGCGCTTTAAGCCAACTCGCCTCAAAAACTGGCAAGCACTCCACCGACATTAAAAAACTGACCATCTGGGGAAACCACTCATCCACACAATATCCCGATATTAGCCACGCTACTATCGCTGGCGAGTCTGCTGCCGAGCAAATCGAACAAGACTGGTACCGTGAGACGTTTATCCCAACCGTACAAAAACGAGGCGCAGCAATCATCGAAGCCCGCGGCGCCTCAAGTGCTGCGTCTGCCGCCAATGCGGCGATCGACCATATCCGAACCTGGGAACTCGGCACCGACGAGGGGGACTGGGTAAGCATGGCCATTCCGAGTGATGGAAGTTACGGAATCGATGAGGGCATAATTTATTCATTCCCTTGCACCTGCAGCAACGGCGAATACCAAATCGTACAAAATCTCGACATCGACGAGTTTAGCCGTGAAAAAATGGACGCCACGCTGGCAGAGCTCAAAGAAGAACGTGATGAAGTAAAAGATTTGCTTTAAAGCAAAAACCAATTCAGCACGTTGAAGTTCAATTTTAAAAACCCACCAAAAGCCAACCATGATGGTAAGGATCATGGCTGGCTTTTTTATTCGACAGATCACTTGTTTTGCTAGCTCACAAAACCTGCAATCATAAATTCAAAAACGTGCCCACATCTCTCAACCCAAAACACTCCGCCCTCTCTTTTGCGGCGTATGCAGTTGACTTTCAATTCCAAGTTATTTACAAACTGAAACCTTGGAAAGCACGAAAACTCGTCAGTCAAGGAAATACGACAGACGCATGAATAGAATCAAAATCAGCCCTTTGGCCTCCGTTAGTGCCGACGAAATCTCGACTAAAGATTCGACCCTAAATTCGCTCGACCAGTTCGATAAAATTACCAATCGTTCCGATCAGTATTCTCTGTTTGTGCCGCTCCATTACGAAAAAAATTACGCTTATCCGCTCATTGTGTGGCTTCACTCTGACGGATCTCAATCTACCGAAATCCAACAAATCATGCCGCATGCGAGCGTCCGAAATTTTGTTGGTATAGCACCACAGTCTCCGATTGGAAATTTTGAAGCTGGATATTTCTGGGAGCAAGAAATCGACACCATCGACCTTGCTCACGATTCAATTCTCGCCGCCATCGATGCAGCGTCGATGCGATACAACATCGCCGCTAATCGGATTTTCATTGGAGGCGCAGGTACCGGAGGAACCATGGCATTTCGAATTGCGTTCGAAAGACCTGAACTGTTCGCTGGAGTAATTTCAATGAACGGCCCACTACCAGAACGTGAGAAACCACTTGGCTGTTGGTCAGAAAGTCGTCAATTACCAGTGTTTTGGGCACATGGACGTAACAACAAAGAATTCGAGCAAAGCCAATTGTGCCAGCAACTTCGTTTACTTCACATTGCAGGTTTCTCAGTCACACTGCGACAGTATCCCACTGAAACCTGTACCAATGAAAAAACGCTATCGGATATGAATCGCTGGATCATGGAAACCATCGAATCGACGGTTAGCTAAATCCATCGCACCGCTGTTCTGTTGCCAGCAATGCTGCATCTGTTCATTGAACTTTTCTTGCGACGTCTTTCGCGCTGACCAGGCATTAAAAACCTCGGTTCTCCTTGGCTTATTGCTCTTGAGGCACTAGTTGAGCGTTGTAAAAGCTGCCTTGACTCTCTCGCTTGATTTCAGCTAAAAGTCGCTTCTGCTGTTGCCTGGGAATTGCGTTTCTAGCAATGCAGTTTTGCACAATTTTTTACCTATCGATCGAACGTCCATGCAATTGAACCGCAGACGAGTAGTACCTGAGGTTGACCAACCCCAGCTTAAAGATATCGGACAGTTAACCCACGAAATTCTTGACCGCTATCGACCTCAAATGGCAGACCAGAACATTTTACTCGAAACGGACTTCGATTCTGTAGAAGCCGTGATCGCCACGTCAAAAATTCATTCCATTGTGGCAGCACTGATTGAGAATGCACTTGAGCCGATGAGTCATGGTGGCGAAATCTCGGTGACAATAATTGATGGAAAGTACCAATGGGAACTTGAGGTAGCCGATTCGTTTGGCATGGCTTTCGGCAACGCAGACCCGCTCCCTCGTAATTCCGATGAAAAACTCCCCACGATCCTTCCATTCCCTGAATCGCAACAACTGCGAGACGCTCACCGAACTGCCATTTCTCTGGGCGCCCAAATCGAGACCTGGAATTGTCCGCAAGGTGGAACCGCACGCGTCCTCGCGGTACCGCGTCAACACAAAAATCAAAAACCGGAAATGCAATTTTCAACTTTTTAAAACAACGCATTCAAAGCGTTCTTGAGTCCCCTCTCACACACTGACAATCTGATGGACAGCCAGCCAATAACATTCGAAAACGTAATCAGATTTGCCAAGCAGCGGCGTATCCGTGCGTTGTTTGTTGGCGTTCTTATGCTTGCCGTGCTTGCCGCACTTCAAGTCAAACAACAAACTAGCGAATCCCGTTTATGCGAACTTTATCCGAATGCCAAATTGAGCGAAGGTGAATTGTATCGTCTCGAAGTAGCTCTAATCCAAGAAGACCTCGACGAATTCGAAACAAGTAACGAGGGCAAACTGCTCGTCCCGACCAGCAAACGACTGGAATATATTAAAGCGATTGCACGACAAGACGCAGAACCGATTAACTACCGGAAACTAGAAGGCACTGAAGACGCTCCCCCAAGCATTTTTCTTCCAAAATCCGCGCGCGATGCAATCACGTTGGAAACCAGGAAAAAGAAAATTGAAAAAAACATCCTGAGATTGCCGTATATCATTGAGGCAATCTTTGAAATGGACCAACCATCTGGATTTACGACATTTCAAAAACAACAACCTCGAGCATCGATTTCACTTGCCACGAAAGACACCGTTCCGTTAACCGAGGAACACGTAAAAACAATCAAGGCGATCATTCAGGTTGCTTCCGGAATCGAGTTAAAAGACATTGTCATGATCGACCTTAATACCGGGTTAATTCACGACGAGCCTCCATCAAATTTAACTGACAAAAATGACCGCGGTGTCGCCTTTGACATCTCCAGAACGAGGCGCAACTGCGAGACTCGCATCAATGATGCGCTTGCCATGTATCCCGAGATCAAAGCAACCGTAGACATTTCCGTCAAACCTTCCACAACTAATCCGGTTCTGAAACCAGAAAGAGGGGTAAAATCGACACAGGTATCGAAAACCGGCTCCCCTTCATTTCTTTTGGCCGGTGCCAACACTGCAGTCAAACTTGATACAGTTCCTTACCAGAACCCAGAGGCGGACCAACAAGAAAATGCATCTCCAACGACCATAACCAAGCTCGTTTCAATTTGCATCGATGTTCCGGAACAGCTAGTAAATGACTGCGTCCAGGCGTCACAATCCACTTTAAGTAAAAGTGATCAAAAAACTTTAGACCTAGACCAAGAAGTATTCAGCTCGCAATTTAAGAATCTCAAATCTGAAATATCAAAAAAAATTGAATCGACTCTTCTGGCTATGCCAGATCTAAAATGCGATGGCTCAATTGCATTTAATCTAATTCCAGCAACTAAGATTGCCGAAGTACCACTGGATTTGCGGCTAAAACAAATTGCTACGGAAAACTGGCCGTCCTGCATTGTCTTGCTCGTCGGCCTGTTTCTTTTGGTTTCGATTTCCCGTGGTACCGACCCTCTTCCGAATGACACAAATCCTCAATTCTCAAGCCGCAACAGACAATCGGGCACGAACTCTGCAATTGACGCCGCCCCTTCCTCAGACTCAGAAGCGAGATTGACTCAACTCATTGAAAAAGATCCAGATGCCGCGGCAAGAGTCATTGAGTCATGGATCCGAGACGCTGCTTAAAAACGCCGGCTAGAAGCATCAACACTTGAGTCATTCGATTATTCGAAAACGAAGACAGCTCGACCAAGTTTGATTGATGCTAGCGTCAATTGACCTTGCAAGCTACGGGAAATTCCGCGAAAAGTCCTGCCCGTGTTCTTCTGGGAAACTGAACGAACCCCAATCGAACATTTTTTTTCACGAAAAGTAATAGAACAATTTCACAACGCTCCTTTATCGTTATCGTCCTACAAGGCGTCTGAGATGAGACAAATTTTCAATTTCAATAAGACAATTTTGTCTCTCGGCAAATCCGCAAAACAATGCAGTCTGTTTGCCTGCTTAACATTTGTTTTGTCCACTTGTTTACTGCCCAACCAGTGCATTTTTGCTCAAACGAACTTTCAAGAGGGTGCTGCAAAGATTCCAGTTGAAGTTAAAGACCGGAAGATGGAAATGGAATTTCCGGAGTTCGATGACGAGCAATGGGATGGGAGGCAAGCAGTTTACGATAATGGCCTCGCAGAGACCCCATCTGCGACGCCCCCGATTGCCACACCAGAACAAGATACCCCGCAACAACCCTCAAGTAACATTGGAGCTTCCCCAACAACGCCACTTTCGAGCTTCAGCTCCACATTTGCAAACGTAGAACCTTGGCTCGGAAAACTAAAACAACTTACCGGCTCCTCCGACATTGGGAGGATGGTAGGCAGCCTAGCCCTCGTTCTCGGTCTTTACTTCGGATTCGTTTGGGTCATGCGAAAACTAAGTCCGTCCGGCAGTCAGAACCTACCGCGAGAAGTTCTTGAGCTAATTGGGCAAATCCCATTTGGCCCTAAGCGAAACTTACAATTAATTCGTTTAGGCAGCAAACTCTTATTAATTATCAATAGTGCAGAAGGCTCTCAGGCAATTGGAGAAATTACCGACCCAAATGAGGTTGAGTACTTAGTTTCCTTATGCGGCGGGCGCCGACATCCATTCCAACCAAAAATGAGACCGGCCCCCGCCCCCTCGCCTGTTCCCGCCACTGCTCCCCC
>JAPOIJ010000296.1 GCA_029979005.1 Planctomycetota bacterium
CGAACCACCTTGCTCAATTGCTGCTAAACCGTTTGTTGTGTTTTTCGTCATAGATTTCTGGTTTCAATCAATTTTGGTGCAATGAGTTGTGCGTTTAGCAATGGGAGTGGCCAGTATCGCAACAATCCAGCTAACTGCCCTGCCGCAAAAGACCATTTCTTCGGGTGTGGATGACTGACCAAGCCTAACAATCAAGTTGGTTGACAATTAATGAAGGACTGGTTGGTTTTGAACTATCAGCAGACGCTCGTGCTGCCGATGTGTCGATTGGGGCGATGAGGTGACGAATTTTGTTCTTTACTGAATTCATTTGGTTGAACGCAATCACGGCAGTAATTAGCAAAATTAAAATTCCAAGGGTGTTGGAAAACTTCCCGTTCTGAAACCCCTTCATGACGTGTTTTTGATTGCAGATGACGAGTAGTAAAATGGCAAGTAATGGAAGTAGCAGGCCATTTGCGGCCTGTGCCAAGATAATGGTCTGTTGAGGGCTTTTCCCAAGCCAGATAGCAAATGCGAATCCAATCAGCACAACAAACGTCGCAGTGCTTTTCAATTTGCGATCAGAGAGTTGACCGCTCCACCCGAAACAACCGGACACCGCAAACGCTGCAGCAACGGGAGCTGTGATAGCGCTCGTTAGTCCGGCAGCAAACAAACCCATGGAAAATATAAATTTTGATGAAGAGCCAAGAGCGGGCTCGAGCTGTTTGGCGATATTAAGACCTCCGATCCCGGCATCGGTTTCGGTGTTGTGAAATGCCACGGACGCAGTGACGAGGATTGCACAGGTGACCAGGCCACCGAGCACAACTGAGAGAGTTGTGTCGAGCCGAGAATATTTAATGGCGCTTTCAGTATCATCATTAGTGCCGGATTTTCCCCATTGCTGCGCGGCGGCGCTGGTATGAAGAAACAAGTTATACGGAACGACCGTCGTTCCAATAATCCCAATGACAAACCATTCGCTACCTGAAGGGATTCGTGGAATAAACCCAACCGCAATTTGGGACCATTGCGGCTGAGATACGATTGCGGAATAGAGAAATAAACAGCTCATAAGAGCTACACATAGGGTTAAGATCTTTTGCAGCAGATCGATTCTACCAACCCAGATGACGGCCAATGTGACGGTAGCAATCAAGCTGACAATAATAAATCGATAACTTGCAGGGCCATCTGAGCGGCCAATGGCTGAATCGGCTGATGCTGAGGCGTTGGTACTAAGATCAGAGTTGCCAGCGGGAATAATGGCTTCTATTCCTGATGCCGCCCCAAGGATGTTTCCTGTTTGGTACGCGGAGTTGCCAATCAGAATCGCAATCAAAATTAAACCCAGGACCGTGATTCGAAAAATCGGATGGTCGATGGCGGCTTTGATTACATGACTTAGCCCCTGCCCCGTAACGATGCCAACGCGAGCGGCCATCTCTTGAAGAACGATGGTTGCTAAGACGGAAAAGCCAATCGCCCAAAGCAAGAGAAAACCAAAATCACTACCAGCACGACTTGCAGTCACCACTGTTCCCGGCCCAATAAACGCGGCGGTAACCAAAATTGCGGGGCCAAATAAACGGTGTTTGTTCATTAATTTGAAAGATGCTGGTGAGCGAAATGGATCGAATTAGCAAATTTTATCAACCGCCGTACTATAAACTATTGCGATTGGACAGTAATCGAAAAAAATTTTTGAATCCCCAGCGGACCCTGGCTCAGATTAAGTTTGGAGCGGTTTTGTTGAGCCTGCGTCTATCCCCGAAAAGCTCTCGTGATAGGAAACTAATCGGTTAGTTAAAACCTAATGAGGCTGAAGTGTCATCGACTACGATTAGAAAATGGGCGGTTTGGGCTGCGATTTCTTGCAACCGCCGCGCTATTTTTTTCCTTGGAAGCGTACAACCTATGAATCGGACGCTAATCGCGTTAAAATTTTGACGAAATAATTTTTGACTGCGCTAAGTGAAACAGATCATGTTTAATCAACAACTTATCCTTCGCCTCTTTGTTGTTTCTGTCGTGTTTTCGGGATTCGGAGATTGTTTGCAGGGCCAGGAATGGGCTCGAAAGATGTTTACCGAATACGTTCATGACTTCAAAGAGGTTAATCTTGGCGAAAAGCCTGAATACCGATTTAAAATAAAGAACATCTATAAAGAAGATATTACGATTCGTTCTGTATCTTCAAGTTGCGGCTGCACCATCGCCACGCCGACCAAAAAAGTACTGAAGATGTATGAGGAAGGCGAGATATTGTGCCAGTTTAATACCCCCGCTGTAGGAACGGGATTCAAACAGGCAACAGTCACCGTTCGCTTTGACAAACCGTTTGTCGGTGAATGTCAATTGACGGTGCGTGGCACGATTGTTTCCGGTGGAATTAGTTTTTCGCCTTCTCAAATTGAATTCGGTCAGGTCACCAAAGGCGTTGATCTTCCAATTAAAACAATCAAGATTAACTCCTCTGGCAATCCCAGTTTGCGAGTGCTCGATGTAAAGAGCACCTCCAGCGCGATCAAGGTTTTAAGCGTGAAGGAAACCCTTCGACGAGGACAGTTGGTAAATTACGAAATGAAGGCACAGTTGAAAGATTCGGTTGACCAAGGGTTTGTCAAAGGAGAACTTTTTGTTGTTTTTGAAAAAAATCAGCGAATGAGAGATCGGTCTAACCGGCCAATTCTTACCGAAAAACAAATTAGTTTTAGCGGAAACGTTGTGTCTCCTATTCAGATTTCGCCCAAGCTGTTGAATTTGAGTGAAGTCGAAGTCGGGCAAAATGTTTCCAAGAAAATTTTATTGATCGGTACCACGCCATTTCAGATTACGGATGTCCGGAGTGATAGCCAAGGGTTCGATGTATTGGCGGACAAAGAGACAAAGAAAACGCATCAGCTCGAGGTGCTATTCAAGGCAACTGAGGCTCTCGGTACTCAGGAGTCTGAATTAACGTTTTACACCGACGGAAATGAGACTCCTGCCGGCGCGATGAAAGTTATTGTAGAGATTGTTGAAGCTAAAGAAGAAGCTAAAGAAGAAGCTAAAGAAGAAGCTAAAGAAGAAGCTAAAGAAGAAGCTAAAGAAGAAGCTAAAGAAGAAGCTAAAGAAGAAGCTAAAGAAGAAGCTAAAGA
>JAPOIJ010000027.1 GCA_029979005.1 Planctomycetota bacterium
CAATGTGAGGGATAACTTCTTTGGATCCTCCGCATCGAAGACTAAGTCAATCGGCTCCCCGCCATCCTTGGGAAACAAAACTGCACTGGCCACCGGTTTATTGAGGTAGAACTCCAACTGAGCCGTTGTCCCCTCAACTGCCGTCAGTCTGCGAAAGTCCTGCACGACTTTATCCTCAGAACCCGTGTACTCGGGGTATTGCAAGGTGGCATCCGCCCGAATTAGTCGCGGGTAGTCGAAAACGGTGACCTCGTAGTCATCAGTCGCTTGGTCAGCATATTTAATGCGATAGGAAAGAGGAGACCGCACCGATGGAATTCTCGCACCGAACACCGGATCATCGAGACTCTTGGACATCGATACACTTACTTCCGCGCCTTCTTCATCGATGTAAACGAGATCTGCATTAGTAGGAATCGACTCCCCAAACCGCGCAAGCACGAGCAAGCTCGCACCTCGTTCGACCTCAGCATTCCCGGGTTCAACTGAAATTGTTAGCGCCTTCGCATCAATCGCCAAATCTGAAAATGAGATTGCAGAACCCGAATCGTGTGGAATGGCAAACCAAACCAAACCAATCATCGCAATCATCCACCCCAACAAACTAAAGAAACCAATCAAGGGGGCGGTAATTAACTGCCAACGTGGCACCAATGAGGCCCAACTGTTTTCATAACTATGAGTCACAGCCCTTCTCATGACTGCCTGCTGGAGAAAGCCAAGACTCTTTCCCTCTTCCGCCTGTTGTTCAATCGCCGTCAACAAACTGGAATCCAGTTCAGGAAATTCGCGTTCAATTCGCTTTACTGTTTTCAGTGGAGATTCGGACTTAAATAAACCAAAACAAACACCGCTGACCGAAGCCACCAACGTAGCGGTCAAAAAAGGAAACCCAACCTGCGAAACATCAAGTTCGCTGGTGCGATTCAGGTAAATCAGTACGAGCGCGATCATCAGAGACAAGCTCCAAATCAACGCGAGCGTCCACGCAACCCGAAGGAACCGAGTTCTGCGAATGACGGGCTCAATACGCTTGTAAATTACATGATCCATTAAACCAATTCTCCACCAGTGCCAACCATCACCGTTTCGCCGTCCGACAATTTCGACTTGGACGATGTTCGCGCCGCAAGCCATGTCTCAAACATCAATAATAAAATCGCCGCGACAATTAGCCACTTCCATATTTTTTGACGATCCTCAATATCGCGGTCCAGCATCGCACGCATCTGCGATCGTTCCGATGCTGCCGTTTCCTGCTCTCCCACATTCACCGAAAACATCTCAATCTGTTCGAGGGGTATCGCTGTCGTCGCACTCTCCGAGCGATCTACGTTTACGGCAAACAGTACATCTTCCTTCCCGGAACCATTTGCGGTTGCGTCCAAATTCTCGCCACCAGAGTCATTACCAACGCTAATCAAGCGATAGATTCCCGGTTGATCTGTCTCAGAAAAAGCTTCGACGCCGGAGGCAATCGCCTCGCTCACACCGTCCGGCTTAACCATTTGACGCATGCTCGAGCTGGATTCGGCTCTCGGAATCACAATGGCCTCCCCGACCGTGTAAGACTTATCCAGTTCCGGCAGGTCCGCTGCAATTTCAACCAGGCCATTGATCAACGGGACGAACTTGGTAGACAACGCCAATTGGCTTTGGCGTGGATTCCAGCCACTCGCCATCACGTAAACGCATCCACGATTGGCCGCCTCTAATTTCCAAATTGCCGGATCATCATTTTCAAACCTAGCAAGCACCACCGCTTGCGAATCGACAATTTCAACCGCTTGATGATTCCAGAACCGAATGTTCGTAAAATCATTAAACCGGGGATTAGCAAACAACTGAAACAACCGACTCGAGAAATCAATCTCTGCCAACATCTGGTAATCATTTTTTGAACGCTGCCGTTTTCCGGTCTCTGCTTTCAAACGGGCACCAATCCAATCCTGGGTAAAACGGACTGTCTCAGCATCCGACAACACCACGAACAGAGTCCCTCCTGCTCTCAAATAGCCATCAACTTCGTCCCGACGCAATTCATCGAGAGGCGACGTCAACACAGTCAATGCCGCTGGTCCAGCGCCAGTTCCTCCGAGTGAATCACTCGCCTCCACCTGCCGCGTAACCACCTTACGCGCCGGAGATTCAACTAAACTTCGACGCAAATAATAATGCAAACCCTCAGGATCGTCCGGTGAATCTGCGCCGAGATAATCCACCCTCAGCATTTGTTGTTCAATCGGGGCGACAAAATATTCATTGTCGAAAATCTCGAAATCACCTGATAGCGTGAAAACCTGATTATTCAAATTTTGCTCCGGGGGGATTTGCATCACGCGGCTCGTGCCCGCGGGAACAAAAAATGGTAGCGATTCGGTATTCGTTCCATTTTTCCAATTCACAAAAAACTGATCGATCTTTGACTCCTCCGAATTCCGAACTCGTATTCGAAGACCAGAATCGGATTCATCGCTCGTCGTCGCTAACAATTGAAGCGTCGCATTGGTTAAGTCCTCAGCGATGACGGAATAGAACTCAACAAAAACTGTGGCAGGCCACTGATAAGCCTGCAGCGAATCTAAATTCGATCCTTTCTGCAAATCACTCACCACCACCATCTGAAGCTTGGCAACCGTTGCCTGACCTCCCTCCACTCGCTGAGAATCACGCCAAACATCAAGGTTATCCGCGACTGTGACCATCGCATTCCCAAGATCCGACCGCTGCCACCTCGGCTCCAGAGTTTTGAATCCCTTGCGAATAGAATCGGCTCGCATACTCAGACTGTCATTTAGTTGATCATTAAAATCGACGACCGTTCGAACATTTTCGTCAAAGGCAATAAGCGAGACGTCGTCACCTTCTTCCAAACCTTTCAGCACTTTTTCGATCTGAGCTTCAGCTTGATCCCAAAGTCCCGCTCGCCGCATACTTGCACTTGTATCGATCAAAATGGCAATCCGACGGTTTGCGACCTCATATTCCGAAAGAGAGTTTTGCCCACGGAAAAATGGCCGCATAAAAGCGATTACAATTAAGCCGATCGCAAGGGCACGCAACAGGAGTAACAGTATGTTCTCCAGTCGACTTCGACGCGTCAGGGACGGAGGCGAAGGTTTGAGGAACAACAGGGAACTGAACTCCGTTTGCCCCTTTGGAGTCTGACGAATCAAATGAAGTAAAAACGGAAAGGCGATCGCCAAGGCGCCAAGTCCAAACAGCCAGGCAAGTGCACTCATTGAGTCCCCCTAACCTGTGTTGCGCGTTTCACGGATCTGCCGGACGACGCTCGTGATTGAATCAACTCTAACAACGCGACTTCAATCGGTTGATCTGTGGAAATGGTGAAAAAATCAATACCGATTTGATCACAAACCTCCTTGATGGCGGTCTCGTGCTCCGAAAATCTTCTCCGGTAATCTGCTACCGCCGATTGTGGGTCGACATAGATTTCTCGCCCCGTTTCCAAATCCCGAAATAAACTGGCCTTATCAAATTCAAACTCAATTTCCGTTGGATCAAGCGTCCTCAGAATGACAACTTCATGACCGCGCGTCCGGAGGTAATTGAGGTTTTTCACAAAACTCTCAACAGGAGCAAGCAAATCTGAAATCAGAACAACAAGCCCACGCTTCGAAACCGTTTGCGCGATTTGCTCGAGCGGTGCCGACAAATCAGTAGACTTTCCAGATGTCGAATTTTCGAGCGTCAGCATCAACCGCCGCAAATGTCCTGCCCGATAGCGAGGTGGAATCATATCAACGATTTGTTCGCCGAAGGTCACCAACCCGACCGCATCTCTTTGCCGATTCAAGAACCAGGCGAGCGATGCCGCGATCGTTTTTGCATAATCCAACTTGGAGTATTCACCGGAGCCAAACCCCATGGAATGACTCATATCGACCAGAAGATAACAGCGAAGATTTGTTTCATCTTCAAACCGCTTGATGTAGTACCGATCTTGCTTGGCGTACAACTTCCAATCGAGATAACGAAGGTCGTCTCCGATGGAATACTGGCGATAATCTGTAAACTCAACGGAAAAACCGTGATAGGGACTGCGATGAAGTCCCGACATGAAGCCTTCAACTACGATCTTAGCGCGCAATTCAAGGTTCTTGATCTGCATGATCGCATTCGGTGACACTGCTGATGTTGATTCGTGAGTGGGTGAAAGATCGGCCAAACATTCCTCTACGGGCTAAAACCTATCGTCGCTACTACTTCGTTAACGCAAAACAATCGCTGATATTATTGGTTTCCTAATTGCGGCACAGGCACATGCGCTAGCAATTGGTCGATAATTTTTTCGACCGTTATTCCTTCTGCTTCAGCGCGGTAACTTGGCAATATCCGGTGCCGCAACACAGGATGTGCCAAGGACTTTACGTCATCGAGGTTGACATGAGACCGCCCGCAGAACAGAGCACGAGCTTTGGCTCCTAGAATCAAATTTTGTGCGGCTCTCAAACCCGCGCCCCAATTTACATATTGATTAACAAAATCCGGTGCTCCCGCCCGGCCCGGTCGACTGGCATCGGCAATTTGCACGGCGAATCGAACTAAGTCCTCCGCGACCGGCACGTTTTTTACCGTCCCGTGAAAACGCCTTACATCCTCAGCAGAGAAAAGTTTGTCGATCGTTTGTTTAAACTCGGAGGTAGTCTGTTGAACCACTTTGACTTCTTCATCCTGGCTCAGATAATCAATTTTCACGTTGAACATGAATCGATCGAGCTGTGCCTCCGGAAGCGGATAAGTCCCCTCCATTTCGATTGGATTTTGTGTCGCCAAAACAAAAAACGGTTCTTCAAGCTTGTAGCTTACGCCCGCTGCGGTCACTTGATGCTCTTGCATCGCTTCAAGGAGCGCTGCCTGCGTTTTGGGGGGCGTTCGATTAATCTCATCGGCTAAAACAACATTCGCAAAAATTGGCCCCTTCACAAATTGCATGGACCTCGAACCACCGTCGGTCTCCTGCAAAATTTCAGTTCCGGTGATATCCGCAGGCATCAAGTCGGGAGTAAACTGAATCCGGCGAAAATTCAAATCGAAAACCTCAGCAATACTCCGAACCAACAAAGTCTTTGCCAACCCCGGAGCACCGGTGATCAGGCAATTTCCACCGGCAAAAAGGCTGATCAGCAGTTGCTCAATTACCACCTCTTGCCCAACTATCATTTTCGATAGTTGATCATATATTTTTTGCCGACCATCTCTAATCTGCTGTACGGCGTATTGTTCTTCTTCGTAGGTATTGAGTGTCACTTCGTCAGCTCCAGTTATTTAATCTGATTTCCATTGATTTCAAATCAATGAGTCATTGCGTAGGTCACGATATTTATCCCGAGAGGGTAGGCGTAGGGCTCCGAATACGTTTCAAAATACCCTCGATCGACGCCTTCGCGTTCCCAGCCATCACCAAGGTCTGTATTGTGACAAATGAAGGCCATCATTCGTCCATCGTCGTCAAAGATACCGCGATAATTTGCCGACTCTGCATCTGCCCGCTCTGTTTTGCGTCCGTACATAAAATGTTGAATGCTGGGGATTTGGGGCTTCTTATCCAGATCGTAAACAATGTGAAAAATTTCATGATCAAGAGGGACATCTTCAGGCTCACGATCAGGAAAAACCCGCTTCATTTCCCGGTAAAAATTAGCCCACTCATCCTCCCCCCAAAAATCATCCACCATCAGAAAACCACCCTTGTTCAGATAACGGCGGAGCGCGAGCACTTCGTCTTCGCTAAATACTAAATGGCCGGGCTCAATAATATAGATAAACGGATAGTCAAAAAGCGATTCATCGGTAAGCCGCAGGATAACTCCTTCAGGCGCAACCTCGAGTGACGTCAGCTCTTTTAATCGAAAGGAAAGGTTTAAATCTGCGTCGGGAAAATCGGTTCGCCACTTACCGCGACTGCCACCCCGACCACCACGCCAACCATAATTTCCATAATGCGAGTCGTATTGAATACGAGCGAACGTAAAGACATCGTCCTTGAATTCCTGACTGGCTTCCCACATCGGGACACCATTGCGTTGATCCTGATCAACTCCCCTTCGACCACCATATTGGCGCTGGTAATCCTGTGCGACGACCCAGCCTGCAACCAACACTCCGGCCAAAAACAAGTAAACCTTTTTACTGAAAATCGCGTTCATGGAGACTCCTTTTCAGTCTCAACCGCTTCGCCTTCGATGCTTTCCGTCCCCGATTCACTCGAAGGGGAAACAGCAGCCTGTGCATCCACAATTTTAAGCAACAGTTCATACGCGGCCCGGTAGCGGGGCGCCCGTTCCAATGACCTCACTATCTCGTCCTTCGCCTCCGCAAACTGTTGCTGTCGAAATAAAGCGGAAGCCAGCCGGTAGTGAACATCTGCAGCATCCAGTGGATCCATTCTTGTGAGAGCGGTCAACGATTCCACCGTTGCCTTATCATCTTGCGTCTGCTCTGCGGCGACTGCTAAAAATCGATACGGTGACGGCAGCAAGGGATTCAGAGCGAGCATTTTGCGGGCTGTCGATTTCACTTTTTCCCACTCAGCTGCAGCGGAATACACTTCGAGCAATCGCGTGAACAACTCAACACTATTAGCCTCCATCTCGGCGTACTTCTCGAGCATCTTCAGCTCTTCAGCAGGGACATCCAACTTGCGGTAGCACTGAGCCAGCAGCGGGTAAGTGGATTTCATCTCGGGACAGATTTCTAATACTTTTAACAGCGTGTTTTTTGCTGATTCCCAACGCTCCTCTTCAATCGCTTGACGAGCCTCTTGGTTTAAACCGGCAAGATTATTGGGATGCTCCTGATTCCATCGTTTCCAATCAGCCGCGGTCGCCCCGGCAATCGGTTTAACTTCATCCCAATTCGCGGTTGGCGCGAACGCCTGAGCCTTCTCTACAGCAAATTCAAGAAACGATTTGTCGATGAATTCAATCGGGGCGCAGTGACGGCGTAACGCGTCGTTAATCGGTGTCCCAACAGCCAACTCCTCGAGCACTCTTTTCAACTTATCCAGACCGAATTCCTGAATCAAATAATCCACCACCAACGATGATTCGAAATAGGCAAACTGCAAATGAACCGGGGATGGTGGCCGCAAAAACGCGCCGCTCAGCTCACTGACAGGTGTTAAACTTTCCGAGAGCAGCATTTCACGGAACACCGGCACCATGGTCTCTCCCCACGCAGGATCCGCAAGCTTCTCCTCATAAACAGATATCCCCTCACTTAACCAGCGGGGCATCTTGTTCTTTGTTTTCTGAAGGGTCACAACATGACAAAACTCGTGCCACAACACCGACTCCCAGCTCGTCAAATTAGCCCCTTGAGCAGCAGGGCTATTCATCGTGATGACGCGTCCAAAACAGACCCCGAGAAATCCCGAACCACCCGGCAGGCCAAATGTACGAATCGCAAAATCCTGCTGACGCGGGAAAATCTCAACAAAAACGGGAGTTTCCAAATCTGAGCCATACTTAGTACATAAATCCGCTTTCGCTCGAACGAGTAATTCCAGCACTCGCTCACCATAAATCTCAGCCTCCTCCGCCCCCATCCGAACAACAAATCCATCTCGTTCCAATGTCTTAAACTTGGCAATTTCATCGCGCAAGGTGACGAGGTTATAGGCAACAACACTATATTGATCTTCGTCAAAAACCTCATCCGCCAGTTTCCAACCTTCCAGCTCTTGCCCCAAACGAAGAAGGTCATGCGCTAATTGAATTTTTGCCGGAAGAAAATCTTCGTCATAAACCAAAGCGCGTCTCTGATAGGTCTCCCCTTCGGCGAAACGATATTTCTCGGAAAGTTCCCGACCAATTAAATGATCCACTTCAGGATTGCCAACCCAACTGGCAAATGCACGCTTCCGAAACTCACCTTCTTGCTGCGGTAGATTTTGTAAATGGGCAATCACGGCACGGTAGGCCCATGCCTTGGGAAGCTTCGAATTGACTTCGTGAATTTTCTCCAACGTCTCGATCGCTTTGCCATAGTCCTCTGAGCTGATCTGTTGATCAGCAAGCAACAACAAAATTTCGACGTTCGCAGGATTGATGGCAAGCACTCGGTTTACCATCTCGGTTACTTTTCCCGTATCGCTCGGTAGAAAAGACTTCGCGAGTCCGACCATTGCGTTGACATCCGAAGGAAGCAATTTCAGCACCTCCGAATAATTCTCAGCGGCCAGTGAGTAGTCCTGTTTCGAAAATGCTAAATCCGCAATCGCTCGAAACACTTCGGGATTGCCCGGATACCGCTTCCGAACAGGATAATAAAAAAGTTCCAACACCTCTTTCGCGTCCGCATTCCGGCCAAGAAAGTACCGGCCGAGGGCAAGTTGATTAGCGGGGTCTTTGTACCGCCAGGAGTTTCTCGAAGCGAGTGTTTCTATTTCCGACAACAACTTGGTCGCACCCTCGTCGTCACCATTAAACCGCCGTACTTCGCTACCCAACCCCCGCAGCCGAATACTATTATTGAACCGAATCAACGAGGCGTCCAAACTCTCATTTGCTGCCTGATAATCCCCCATCTTCATCTGACATTGGATTATGCGGATCGCCCATTTTTCCTCAACGCTGTAACGCCCCAGATTTTCATCGATCGCCGAGGCCAGCTTAATTGCTTCGGCAAACTTCCCTTCGTTGTAGAGGCGTTCGGCCTGCTCCGATTCCGACTCAACAGGAGTCGAGCTGAGCGAATCAACAATACTCTGGCCATGCGAAGCGATCGGCGCGGTTAAAAAGAATCCAAACGCGATGCACCCCATACCCAGACAATTGAATAATTCACGAGTAAACGTAGGGGCAGGGCAGGTAATCGGATCAGCCTCGGCAATATTTGTGCAACTTAAATGAGGACGCCAAGAACGTCGAACAGCATTGTATTAAATGCTATTGGGCGTGCAAAGTTGCGGACAAACTCGCATTTGTTCCAAATTACCGATAAGTGCATCTCCCAAACGAAAAGCCCGAGGTTGATCTTAACTCGCACATCCACTATTTTTTCGGTTAAGGACGGGCCAATCAACAGAGCACGGGGTGCTCGGCAGGCAGATGGGCAATACCAAAACGCCACTTAACGGAGCAATTACTTAAGTTTGCTCCTGACGGGAACAGCAACGGATGTGGGGCACTTCACAAGGCGACCGAACACTCACCGGAGCGGAGGCTGCCTTGGTGCGTAAATCTGTCGGACATTTGCGAGACATGATCACCGCCGGTCTCGATCTGGATGAACCCCACCGATCCGAAGTGGACGTTTTTGACCGCCTCCAACCAACACAACAACTATCCGTCCTCCACGAGGTCGCCCACGGATTGCTCGACCCCGAGACTTCCATTATGGAACTCACTGCCGTTCGCGAGGGAACCGTCCACGCAATTTATCGTGAACTTGTTAGCCTTGTCGAAATCGAGATTGACCTTTCCAAGCATCGCGAAATTGAATTCGATTTCCATGAATCAGAAGAGCTTAACGAAGCTCCGTTTATTTCAACGGAAAACCTCACCCATCAAATTCGTTCAACAATCGTCTCCGCCTGGCACGAACTGAATCAACCATCAAGTGAATGGAGTCCGTCCGGTTTAATTCCTGAGGAACGACCTTCCCGAATCGTCCCTGAAACCGACTCCACCAATCTTGAATTGTGGTCTTCAACCATTGAGTTTCTTGCCAATCAAGTACTGTGGGATAGAGACTTTGAGATGGAGCCTTTTTTCGCCGACCTTGACCCCGCGAAGGTCGCTGATATTAAACTGTATATGGGCATTCAGGAAAACTACTTTTCCTCCCCGGCACCCGACGCCAACGCCGCCGATTACCAGCGGCTTGACCAGGAACTCGTGGCACTCACTCAAAACCTCAAAGTTTAAATTTGAGCTAAATCCAATTTACAAGAAACCTTGCTGGACTAGGTGCGATTCAATTCTCATCTGCTTCGTTGGGATTCGGCAAAATAGGCTGATCATCGTCGGCGCCCCCGGCCGGCTGAACCTGCGATAGTTTCAGCGGGCTTGCCAACGTCAGCCTCCAGAATTTTTCGATTTCGTCATGAGCTTTCGCCAACAAAGAACCAGCTGGATATACCCCTTGGTCGTCCGGCTGTCCCGCCGTTTGTCCAGTCATCAGCTCAATTGCATCGTAAATGTTATCCACCGCAAAAACGTGAAATTTCCCTTGTCGACAAGCTTCGACCACACGTTCGCTGAGCATGAGGTCACCGGCATTTGATTTTGGCACCACGACGCCCTGACTCCCGTTAAGTCCAAAATAGTCACAGGCATCAAAAAAGCCTTCGACTTTTTCGTTGACTCCGCCAATCGCTTCGAGATGACCATGCTGATCGATTGCGCCGGTCATGGCCATCGACTGTTTGATGGGAATCCCCGTCAGTGCACTTAGTAAACAGACAATTTCAGCGCCTGACGCAGAATCTCCGTCAATACCGCCGTAACTTTGTTCAAACGCCAGAGACGCACTGAAAGCCATTGGATGCTCGGTCCTTAACAGGTAACGCAGCAACCCGCCAAGGATATGAAAGCCCTTTGTATGGATTGCACCCGACATTTGGGCGCGGCCCTCAATGTTGATCAAGCCAGCACTCCCGGGGCCAATCGTCGCCGTAATTCGAGCAGGAAAACCGTAAGTCAAAGGACCGGAATGCATCACGGCAAGTCCATTGATTTGCCCAACAACCTCCCCATCGGTCTGCACCATCAAGGTCTGATTTTCAACCATCTCACGAAATTTTCGCGACGGCAAACTGGCTCGATCCCGTGTCCGCTGCACCGCTTGCAGCACGTGTGACTCGGTCACATTTTCTCCCTCAGATAAAAACGCCGCTTCTCTCGCGATATCAGCGATCCGACCAAATCGCGCGGTCAAGCGATTATTCCTTGCAACAATCCTCGCTCCATGTTCAGCCAATGCCGCAACCGCTGACCGGTGAAACGGCGGCAAGCCCTCGGAACGACTTAAACCAGCGACTACACTCGCGTACTGTCGAACAGCTTCGTCGCTTCTCGGCAATTCGCTATCGAAATCAGCAAGTACTTTGAACAGCTCTCGAAAATCGGGGTCCGCATGATCGAGTTGATAATACGTTCTTGCATCCCCGATCAAAATGACGCGCACGCGGATTTCAATCGGCTCCGGTTGTGTAATAACCGTTTGCCGCATCCACCCCGCTTCCGGCGGCACAATTTCTAAACGGCCCGTTCGCAGTGTCCGCATCAATGAACGCCAGGCACCAGGCTCCGATACAACATCGTTTACATCCAAGATTAAATAGCCCTGGTCCGCCTGTAACAGAGCGCCTGCTCGCACTCCGCGATAGTCAGAAATCGCCATGCCCCCCGGACCTAAATCCGATTCGACCGTTCCCAATAAATTAATCAAACTAGGAGTGTTTTCTTCAATGACTGGACGTGATTCATCAGGATCATGAGAAAGTACAACGTTAACGCCGTACAATTCCTTAAAATTCGGACCGTCCTCGTCACGGGCATGAAGATGGTTCTCAATCACATCTCCGACGACTTCATCCAAAAACGTTTTAACCGCAGCATCTTGATATTTCTCGAGAATGGGAACCGTGTAATTCCCCAACAATTCCGCCGCGTATTCCTCTGTCAAACTAATGACCTTTTGCGACGCCGAACGAATGATCGAGTTTACTTCGCGACTGGTCTCGACAAGTCTTTTCTGATAGCCGGGAAAAGCATCCTCGAACTGCTTCAACTGCTCTTCACTAGCTTCATTCTTAGCAACCTTGGCCCGCAGTGCTTCGGGAGGCACTGGCTCGCCGTCGACAACGGGCATGATCATTGTCTGGGTAGAGGGGCCCTGTTGAACGGAGACGAGTGCCATGCCATTGCTCTCAATCTCCTTTTCCAGCGGCTCAGTGACTGACTTAATCGCAGCTTGAACCTCGTCCTGAACTACCTGACGCCGGGAAGCATGTGGCTCCGATTCGATTGCTTTCGGCAAACCATCTTCGACAAACTCCGCCAACTTCTCCATCGACTTACGAAATGCACCTGCCTGCCCAGGGGGCAAAGTGATCAAGCGAGGCCGCTCTAACTTTCGAAAATTATGGACATAGCAGAAGTCCCGTTTCGCTGACGTTGCGGGGGCAAACTCATTTAACATTTGCCGCACCATCGTAATCCGACCAGTACCTCTGGCACCGCGAACATAAACATTCTGTCCGTGAGCAAGACATTGTATTCCAAACTTCAGTGCTTCAAATGCCGTTGGCTGACCAACGACACCTTGAACCGGATCGATCTCAGCCGTCGTCTCGAATGGCAACACATCTAAATTACATTTCCAGCGGAGCAACTCTGGAGGCACTTCTCTTTCTAAAGCGGACATATGATTGATTATTTATTAGAAGACAGGATTAATTTGAATTCTCTCATTCTAAGTCCCCATGCCTCATTCCGACACCTAGGAACACACACATATTGGTACGATTCAAAAATCCAACCTTCCGAGAAGGTCGAATTCCAGACTGGAATCACAGACAGAGAGATGCAACGCCGGCCTGCATTTCAAGACAATTACCAGCCTCCTATCAGTGCAAATCGCAGGAAACTTTTTGAGAACCGGGGAAAAATATAAGTGCCAGCACACAAACCAACTGGGAGACTTTTTGTCAGCCGTTGGGGCATTGATTTCATCACCAACTCGAAAACTCACCAAGTCGCCAATGCATCACCCGGTGGCTTCTTTGGCAAAACAGCTCTACTCGAATGTTTTTGCTAGCAGTAACGAATAGTCTGGGTGGTTTACCTAGGCTATTATCGTGAAAACTCTGGAAATCGAGCGCTTTTTAAAAACCACCGATAAATGATCAGAGGTGATCTAATAATGTGCTTAGATTTAGGTAAACATGCTTTCTTTCAAACCTCCCTGCCGTTTTAGGTACAGGATATTGATTGGCTGCTTGGTACTTGCAAGTCTCACTTGCGGGTCGAACCTTCTTGCGCAGACAGACAAACCTGTTCCGATGAACTCCGTGAACTCGCGAGCCGAGGCTGTTCAAAATAGAATTCGGGAAGAGTTGCTTCGCAGCAAACGCTACTACCCCGTGCAACGCGTCGAAAGCACCCCCACCTCTCAAAGTCGATTGCCTAACACCCTGGAAGAACGCATCCGACAGGAATTGCTAAAGCAGCGGCGCAGCCCATCGAACCCAAAAGCGGGCAAGGCTCCGCCCGCCAATTCCCCCTCTCCGCAAAACGTGTCAGCAGCAAAGAATTTTGCCCCGGCCAAGAAAACCGCGAGCTCGGATCGAACTTCCATTCAAGTTCAACCGACGATGCCTAACTCCGGAAGCGACGTCAACAAAACTCGGCCCACCAATTTTGACAACAAGGCGATGGCACAAGACTCACCTGACTCCCTGACTCTTAATTCTCCTGAGTTAGTATCAGAGGAATTCCAAGACCTCGATTCGTTCGTCAAATACGCGTTCGACAACCACCCCGCTTTGGTTGTCTCTGAGGCAGAAATACAAGCAACTAAACACAAAGCCTTGCAAGCGGGTCTCGCTCCCAACCCGCAACTCGGCCTGTTTATTGATGAATTAGGCAATGAAAATGATCCTGGTTTATGGGGAGCCTACATTCAACGGAAACTAATTCGCGGCGACAAACAATCCATTGCTCGAAAAGTAAAGAACCGTGAAGTCGACGTTCGCGAGATCAAAAATGAAGCTCTCAGACTCAGCATTAAAACTGAAATCAAACGGGCATTCTATCAAGTCTTAATCGCCCAAGAAAAACTTAACCTCGCGACACAGCTATCCGCGGCTCAACAACAGGCAGTCAGCCAATCACGCCAATTATTCGAATCGGGTGAAACTCCGAAAACAGATCTCCTCCAAACTGAGCTTCAGGCTCAACGTGCATTGGTTCTGTTAAGTGAAGCCCGCGTCATTCACAAAAATAGCTGGCGGCAATTAGCAGCCTCCGTCGGCTTGCCGAACCTTGAACAACGACCAGTCTTAGGCACATTTGAACCCATCACCCAGCCTCTCTCGTTCGAGACCTGGCAACAGAAAATTCTAGAAAACAGCCCAGAGTTATTAGCGGCTAAAGCCGAAGTCGAGCGTGTTAAAACCACGATCGATCAGGAAATCGCTCAGTCCGTCCCGGATTACCAAACGCAGTTTTCGTTAGGCCGCGATTCAAATTCAAACCACTTTTTTACAGGGGTTCAACTTCAGGTGCCGTTGCAAATCTATGACCGAAACCAAGGCAGTATTGCTGCCGCCAAGTCGAATCTAGTAGCCGCACAGAACCAGGTACGTCAAATCGAACTTCGATTATCGAAACAACTGGCAAATGAGTTTCAAAAATACGAGCTTTCACGTGTGAAAATCGACCTCTACCAATCTGAGCTGATTCCCAATGCCGAGAAAACACTAGACCTGATAAAACTGGGCTACCCGGCAGAAGTTAGCTTTTTGAAACTCGTTTCCGCTCAACAAACCCTCATTGACCTGACAATTGATTACCTAAATTCCATTGAAGCACTATGGAAGACACGTTTAAAAATTGAAGGTTTACTGCAAGATAACAGCCTGGATTCCCAACCGACACAAGATTGACCGTTGAACGTGACTCTAGCGAAATACACTCAATTACTACCGTGGTTCAGCAAAGTTGAATTGAATTCTCATCAGTACGCCGTTCCGCGTTATAATTAATTCAAGCTCACTTTCAGGAACCTTAAATTCACTGAAACAAAATAGCATCCGGTCAGTTTTTGACAGACTCACACCATGAACCCGCAAAGAACTAACATTTGGCCGACACTCGCGTTGTGCACGATCCTGCTTGGGATTGGTGGGGCAACTGGATTTTTGCTTCGCCCTGTTATTCTCCCGCCGCCTTCCATAGAGCCGCAGGAAGCCGCAGTCGAAGAAACCTCGAGCCATGGCAGTACAACGGTTGTTGAGATTCTTGAATCCACGATGGAGAACATGGATCTAAAGACCGGAAAATTTGAAGTTCGTGACTACGCTCAAAAGATCCGGATTCCCGCAAAAATTGTCGAACGAATTCCACAAAATCGGCGACGCGTCACTTCTCCCATCGGAGGCCACGTCACGAAGGTTCTGATTGCGGAAGGCCAGGCGATTAAACCGGGCGACAAGTTATTCGAATTCCGAATCACCGATGAATCTTTGGCAAAGGCTCAAATTGGACTGCTTGAACTCCTCAAACAGATCGATGTTACCCAGCAAAAGATCGACCGACTCAAACCTCTTGTTGAGAGCGGAGTCGTTGCACGGAAACGATTACTTGATCTCGAGCTTGAGCAAAGCGCACTCGAACAGCAACTGGACGCAAACCGACAAGAGCTTCTCCAACTCGGAATGCAACCTGACGGCATCGAAAAACTGGTAAACCAAAAACAACTAATGCAGAGTATTGAGATTTTTGCCCCCAACCTCCCGGACGGTTTAAGCACCTCTAAAAATATCGATGATCAGCAATATTACACCGTCGAATCCATCCAGGCACTTGAAGGAACCAACCAAGCCTTTGGCTCAAGCCTGTGCGAATTGACTTACCATGACGACTTACTGCTGGAAGGGCTTGCTTACGAATCGGACATCGAAAAAATCTCGAAAGCGAATGAAGCTGGCTGGAAATTCTCGGCTCAATTCGGCGAAGGAGAGTCGATGGAATCTCGCGACAATTTGAAGCTCTTTAAAATTGAAAATCACGTCGACAGTCAATCGCAAACTTATCCCATTTTTGTCGAGATCAAGAATGAGATTGTCAGCAAAATGACGGACGATAACGATCGAGACTACGTCAACTGGAAATTTAAACCCGGCCAACGAGCTCATCTGGAATTTCCAATTGAAACATGGAAGGACCAGATCGTGGTTCCTCTCGGTGCGATCGCTCGGGAAGGCCCTGAGACCTTTGTATTTTTAAAAATCAACCACACCCATGAAAGTCCCGAGGGGACAATGCATGAATTTCAGAAAACCCCCGTCAAAGTCTTACACACCGATAAGTACTATGCCGTACTCGCGCGAAGTATTCAGCTCGATCTTCTCGAGAACTACGCACTTGACCAAGCCTATAAATTAAATCTCGCACTCAAACAGGCAGCGGGCGGGGGCGGAGGAGCTCACGCCGGGCACAACCACGCGCCTTGATTAGAACCATGTGATTCCAATTATTTATCCAATGGAAACCACCCTGAAATTTTACATTTCAGTTTATGTTTGTAACGCGGATTTGATTCGCCGCAAAAGAAACGGTTAATTCTTTGCTAAACGCCATCATCCAACTAGCGCTGCGTCGGCGGGCCTTTGTCTTGTGCCTTGCCATGGCTGCCATAATTACCGGATTGATGGCAATTGAAAAACTTCCGATTGATGTTCTCCCTGATCTGACCCGCCCGCGGGTGAGTATCATCACGGAGTGTCCGGGCATGGCTCCCGAAGAAGTAGAACGGCAAGTAACCATTCCACTCGAATCGGCCGTAAGCGGAGCCTCCGGTATTATTGCCGTGCGAAGTAAATCGGATGTTGGACTGTCCGTAATCAACGTGGAGTTCGATTGGGGAAGCGACATTTATCGGTCACGACAAATTGTTACTGAAAGAATCTCGCTGGCCGAATTCGATTTACCGCGGGGCGTTCAACCGCGACTTGGCCCACTTTCGTCCTTGCTTGGCCAAATTATGTTGATCGGCATGTGGAGCGACACCAACTCCACCGAGCCAATGGAAATCCGTACTCTTGCAGACTGGATCGTAAAAAAACGATTGCAACAAATTAAGGGCATCTCTGAAGTAATTACGATTGGTGGCGGACGCAAACAATACCAGGTGTTAGTCGAACTCCACGAACTGCATAAGTACGAAGTCACGCTCTCTGATATTCAAACGGCATTGGAATCGAGTAATCTCAACGTCAACGGCGGTTATGTGGACCGAAACTCTCAGGAATTTCTGGTACGAGGAATTGGGAGAGTCGATTCCGTTGAACAACTGAAGCAAATCGTCGTCCGTGCTGACAGCAAACGGGCTGTGCTATTGGAAAACGTAGCCCAAATTCAGCCCGCAGCCCAAGCCAAACGGGGCGATTCCTCGATCAATGGAAAACCGGGGGTTGTTCTAACCATTTTGAAACAGCCGCGCACCGATACACGCAGGTTGTCTGATGACGTTGTTGCAGCACTCGATGAACTACGACCCAGCCTTCCAGAAGACATTCAACTCGAGGTCACGTATCAACAACGTGAGTTTATCGACCAAAGTGTCTGGAACGTTGTCGATGCACTTAGGGATGGCTCGATCCTCGTTGTATTCATTTTATTTCTGTTTCTGTTTAACGCCCGAACCACGATTATTACCCTTACTGCGATTCCAGTTTCAATCGTCATCACTGCTCTCGTTTTTCGCTACTTCAATTTGTCGATCAACGTCATGACTTTGGGTGGAATCGCAATTGCACTTGGTGAACTTGTAGACGATGCGATCGTGGATGTCGAAAATATTTACCGACGACTCCATGAAAACTCGAAATTAGAAAGCCCTCGTCCGCGGATCAAAGTTGTTTTCGAAGCCAGCGTCGAAGTTCGCAACTCAATTATTATTAGCACGCTGCTGGTAATTCTTGTTTTCGCTCCGCTTTTTGCCCTCAGCGGAATCTCTGGCCGCATGTTTATCCCACTAGGCATTTCCTATATCGTCTCGATCATCGCCTCGACTATCGTTTCGCTGACGTTGACTCCGGTGCTCTCGTATTACCTACTCAACTCGAAAAGCATGGCAAAGACTAAATCAAGCGACAGTCTTGTTGTGAGATCATTGAAGCGCGTATTCACTCCGATAATTATGCTCAGCATGAAACGCATTTCGTTTTCTTTGATGCTGATCTCAACGCTCATGGCGGTGGGAATTTCCGGCCTGTTAGCGTATCGAATGGGGCAAGAATGGATTCCAAAATTTGACGAAGGCTCCGCCCAGCTGAACCTTTTTGCTGCCCCCGGCACATCACTCGAGACCTCTCTCGAGATCAGCGGAAACGCAAACCGCCAGTTACGTAAATTTCTTTACAGTGACGAAAACCCAGATGGCTTTATCCGGTACTTCACCGCCCGCTCTGGACGTGCTGAAAATGATGAACATGTAATGGGCGTAAACACCACCGAATACACCATTTCTCTTGTCGAAAATCACGGGAAAACTCGTAACGAAATCATCTCAATCCTCGAACAGGCTGCCAACCTCGTCCCCGAGGTAGAAAACGAAACAGATCAACCGATTCGGCATCTCATCAGCCATTTGATTTCAGGCTCGACGGCTGAGATAGCTATTAAACTATTTGGGGATGACCTCGATACACTGGTTCGCAAGGGGAGTGAAATCCGGGATGCCATCAGTACAGTTCCTGGAATCAAGCCTCCAAAACTGGAGCAACAACAGATCATTCCGCAACTCCGAATCAAAATTAATTATACGCAATTGGCTGCCTACAAATTAACAGCAAGAAAAGTATTCGATTTGGTAGAAACCGCGATGCTGGGAAAAGTGGTTTCACAGTTAATTGAAGGCGAGCGTCGATTTGAAATCGTCATGCGGTTCCCCGATGAATACCGCGAGAATTTTGAATCGCTGGAACGGATTCCAATTGAACTGCCTGATGGAGGCGTCATTCCGCTCTCCAGCGTCGCCGACATATACGAGTACGGTGGCCCCACCACAATTAATCGGGAAGATGCCCGCCGAAGAATCGTCGTACGCGTTTTCACCGAGAATGCTGATTTAGCCACTGCCGTGGCGGCAATTCGGAAAAAAATTGATGACACCATCGAACTACCCGAAGGATATTTCATCAGTTATGGCGGACAATTCGAAGCCCAACAAACGGCAACCCGACAAATTCTAATCCTGAGTTTAGCTTCGATCGCCGTTGTCTTTGTTTTACTTTACTCCGCCTTCTCTTCTTTCAACATTGCACTACAAATCTTAATTGCCCTGCCAGTCGCATTCATTGGAGGAGTGATAGCGCTGGTACTTACTGATCAAGTATTTACAACTGCCGCGATGGTTGGCTTCATTTCACTCGGCGGGATTGCTGCCAGAAATGGGCTGCTGCTGGTTTCGACTTACCTAACGGCAGGGAAACCGGTCGATCCCAACATTCGAGCAAACAACCTCACCAATTCTGCCTGCCACAACTCCGAGCATGAAATCACCTCAGAAACAATCCTCAACGGCAGTCTCGACCGCCTCACTCCAGTGCTTATGACGACATTAACCACCGGCATTGGGTTACTTCCGTTGATCGTGGAGGGTAACTTACCCGGCCGCGAAATCCTCTATCCGGTTGCCACAGTAATTGTAGGCGGCTTGATTACATCGACCGCTTGCGAATTCCTCATTCGACCCGGCCTATTCTTCTTTTTCGGCCCGACCAGAACCCGCACCGACGCATAGCCCAAAATTTAAATTTCGCGGGCGTTAACAGCGAATCATCCAATAAAGATCGGCCACCTGAAATACCGCGTAGGCAATTGTGAATCATGCAATTCGTTGTTATTATGGCACCACTTGTTTTGGTGACCGCTGCACTTTTGTATGTGGTTAAAGGGAATTCAGTGTAAATCTGAAACGGCCCCGCCGCTGTGACCCGCGTGAAATCATCTCATTCTAAAAGCCATTGTTGAGACGTAAGAATTTCGACGAGAAGGCGAGATGGATTTGCGGGAAGTCAGAATACCTGCCATTTCAATAATCCGAATTTGTTCTGCGCGGGACGAACAAACCGAATATTAGTTTCAAAAGCATGTATTACTTACATAATGCGGAGAAGATACGCGCGAATCGCGGGTTCACGCTTGTCGAATTATTAGTGGTCATCGCAATCGTCGGCATTCTGATTGGAATGCTACTGCCGGCAGTACAAAGTATACGGAACGCGTCACGCCGGATTGCTTGCGGCAACAATCTCCATCAAATTTCTATCGCCTTGCAAAACTATCATGCGGCGCACGAAGCATTCCCAATCGGTGGGATTGAATGGCGGACTCGAAACGATCCCACCCGCCGCCAACTCGCTTGGAGTGTATTCTTACTACCTTATCTCGAACAAGAAAACGTATGGCAGCAACTCGACCTCAACACTGCATTCGACAGCCCTGAAAACGCTGATGCGGCCGCGACTATTATTAACGTTTTTGTCTGCCCTAGCAGTCTGCGAGGACATCAAACCGTAAACGCTCGAGGCCCCTGCGACTACGGTGGCATTTATGGCGAACGCATTACATCGCCCAACAACCCTCCCAAAGGAACAATGCTTCACGATATCGCCATTGCACTTCGCGACGTTACCGATGGATCGTCTCATACACTTATCGTTGCCGAAGACTCTGGATGGTCGGATGGGCAGTGGATCAATGGGAGAAACATCTTTGATCAAGCATTCCCAATTAATCAGGCTCCCGGTTTTGAAAATGACATTCGTAGCGAACACCCCCAGGGAGCGAATGCAGCCAGATGCGATGGCAGTGTTGGCTTTCTTTCCGAAAACATTGACCTGCAGGTGCTTGCTGCACTTTGCACTCGAGCAGGAGGCGAAACCAATACGACAATCGACTAGCAACCACAGCAGCTTTTTTTCTATGCAACCCAACAGATCACTCAAATCCCCAATCCATTCACTCAGCAACCTTGATAATCCAACTATGAATTTACGCAACCTCCTTTTCATCGCTTCTTGTCTCTTGACTACCGGAACATACGCCCAGACAACAGTCGTCGACTTTGAATCGCTACCGGTTCCAACCGAACAGTTCTTCAATGGCGACACGGATGCTTCGAGCCCCTATCGAGATAATTTTTCAATCACCGGGACACGGGATAACTTTGGTGAAACCGAGTTTCTCCAACTTTGGGAATCAAGCGATGTCGAATTTTTCAATGGCTACACACCGGGATACAGTTCATGGAATGGCTTTAGCTGGTCCAAAGTCACCGACACGACCACCCCGGGCTTTGCTAATCAATACGCTTCTTTCGCAGGCGGAGGAAGCGATGGGGCAGGGGGGACGATTACGGGAACGAAATACGCAGTCGGTTTTGGTAATCAGAGTTTTTTTAATTTACCCGAATTAGCCACCCTCGAATCGATCGATATCACGAACACGACCTACACCGGCATTTCAATGCGCGACGGAGATGGATTTGCCAAGAAATTTGGTGGGACATCCGGAGATGACGAAGATTTTTTCAAGTTGACTCTAACAGGCTTCGAAGACGTCAATCTTGGCGGCGGCAGCACCGGAGCGATTGATGTATTCCTGGCAGACTACCGATTCAGTGACAACTCCAAAGACTACATTCTTGATTCATGGAATCAGGTTGATTTAACAATTCTTGGATCCGCTCGATCCGTTGAATTTTCGTTTACCACCACCGACAACAGCGACTTTGGCCCCAACACCCCGTTATTTGTCGCAATTGATAATTTGAGTTACTCCATCAACTCAGTTCCCGAACCAACAGCTCCGTTATTACTTTCGGTATGGGCCTTGGCTCTGGTCGCCCGACGATCAAGAAGACTGAGTACACTTAACTCCGACTGAATTTACCCTCGATTAAAACTCAACCCTCGATTGACAGACCACGGTATTACTGCGATTCCAAAGCCAAAGAACCAGCACGCCGGTCGCGGCTACCGGCATTCCCTCACCAATTATCCAGTAAAGCGGCATTGGAGCTGAGATATCAATTCCTAACATTGTCAAACCGAGAGCCACATGCAGGAATCCGAACAATCGCACTAACGGCCAATAGCGAACCAAATCGAAGGAAACAAAAAACATCATTGCTCCATGCACTGCGTAGAGCAACGACGTTGACCTTGCTAAATAAAACGCAATCGCAACATCAGGAAACTCACCAAGACCGAGCTGTTGATGCAAATAATTAATCAACCAAGCTGGAAAGAATATTGGCACTGCGGCCAATAACAATCCAGCTCCTGTTACTGCGAGAACCGCTCTCAATAATCGAAAGGGAACAGACTGCGGAAGTGGATTCATGTTTTGATTCTCAAAAGAGCATTAATCATTCAATAAGCGCAACAAAAAATCCTGCTCAACGGCGGCTCATCGATCGCAAACCGTGATTTGCGTTTCCATTGAACTACCTCGCATCTTCATTGCTAAACGTAACACGAGAATACCATCTAAAAACAACTCGCCAACCCAGACACCGTACGTTAAGATCGATTCATGAACGAATCCACTCCCCCCCCCAGATCGGCGCAGGGCGCCTACGGCATCGCCGGCGAATATGTCACTTCTGAAGCGATCTACCAGAAAGAGTCTGACGCTATTTTTTCCAGACGTTGGCTCTGCGCAGGTCGTCTCGAAGAACTCGATCCGAACAGTAGTTGCCTACCTATCACGCTTGAAAAACAAAACCTGTTTCTAGTTCGAGATGATTCCGGAACGATACGGGCATTTCGTAATTTTTGCAGGCATCGAGGAAGTCAATTAGTGACCGAATCAAACTGCAGCTCAATGGGGAAACGGATCCAATGCCCTTACCACGCATGGACTTATTCCCGCTCAGGCGCCTTAACGTCTGCGCCTAACATGGCGGAAAATGAAAACTTCGATGAAAATTCTCACGGACTATTGGAGGTTTGCTGTGAAGTCTTTGGCGGCTTCATCTGGGTCAACTTCAATCCTGAGGAAACAGTTGCGGAATGGCTTCAGCCTGTCGCCCAGCATTTTCAGGATTGGCAAATCAGCGACCTGCGTATCAGGCATGAATTGGTCTACCATGTTGAAGCAAATTGGAAATTGATCTTTCAAAATTACAGTGAGTGTTATCACTGTCCCATCGTTCACCCCATGCTCAACCGATTAACGCCTTACCAAGGTTCATCCAATGAATTGGACGAGGGTCCAATTTTAGGAGGCCCGATGGGACTTGCCGATTCAAGTCAAACGATGTCCTGCGATGGAAAATACGCAGGTCCGCCAATCGGAAATTTAACCCCAGATCAATTGCGTTCGGTTTACTATTTTACGATTTGCCCCACGATGTTTTTGAGCCTGCACCCTGACTATGTACTCATTCATCGAATTCAGCGAATTGATACAGGAAACAGTAAAGTAGTCTGCCAGTTTCTATTCCCAACCCAGTCGAGCGATCAACAAAAACTGACCCACGACCAAGCCATCGAATTTTGGGATCTTACAAATCGACAGGATTGGAGCGTGTGCGAGTTAGCTCAAAAGGGAATGTCTGATCCAGCCTATCAACCTGGACCCTATTCTAATTTAGAAAGTGTGGTTGCCGCGTTTGATCGAAACTACCTATCGGAACTGGATTCGCAACGCGATTAACAGAAAGGAAAATTCCAATTCCTCCCAATCAGGCTAATGAAATCCAGGTTGCGTCACTCGCCAAACAACAACTCAATCCAACCATTGGCTCAGGCTATCGCTTTCCCCACTTTTTGGGCTCCGCTTTGGCCGAAAGCGACTTGCGGTCGATTAACATCTCGACTGAGGTCTTTCCCAACAGATCAGTCAGTCGGCTGGTCAACTGTTCGCTGATTTCTACTTTTTTATTGGAATTCATTTCGACTCGCATCCCGTCTTCAAGGATGATTTCAAATTTCAACTGCCGATTACCAGGATACCCCCGAATGATTTCGTAGACTGTTTTCAATCCATCAAGTCCATGGGCCTGCTGGTCAACCATGACTTTGATCCCGTGGGTCAAATTCTCATCGAGCTGGTCAATCGGAATCACTTTATCGACAATCATATTTGCTTCATCGCCGCCTCGGTAATCTAACCGCCCCTGCAGAACCACAATTGCGTCTGGCACGACCGCATCACCGTGTTTCGCAAAATCTTGCGGCCACAGAATACAGCGAATTGCACCATCAACATCTTCCAGATCAAACATGACGTATTTAGTAGGCGAGTTTGCATCCCGCGGGTTTTTGACGTGGGATTGTTTGACTGCCGAAATCATTCCACCCAAACTAACGCGATCGCGATCTTTCGTGCCTTCGAGCCCGGATGTTTTATGAGAGCAGTAACGTGCCAACTGAGCTTCAAACTGAGCCAATGGATGGCTCGTCAAGTAAAACCCAAGAACCTCTTTCTCGGCATTTAGCAACGCTCGCTCTTCCCATTCATCCATTTCTGGAAAAACGACTTCTGCATCTTCTGTTTCGTCTTCATCATCGCCGCCAAACAGATTTTTTTGACCACTTTTTTTATCCGCCATCATCGCTGCCCCAGCCTGCAAAGCGCGATCAGTGACGGCCGATAATTGAGAACGCTTCACCTGGAAACAATCCATTGCTCCCGCTTTGATAAGCGTTTCAATAGACGATCGATTGCATTTTGATGATTCAACCCGCTCACAAAAATCAAAAATGTCCTTGAACGGCCCATTCGCTTCCCGCTCCTCAGCGATTGCCGCTGCTGCAGAACCACCACAGCCTTTAACAGCAGACATTGCGAAATGAATTTTGCCGTTGGCGACCGTAAAATCGACTCCCGATTGGTTGATACAGGGCGGCACGACCTCTACTCCCATCCGGTCGCAATCCTCCATGTGCTCAACTAGCGAATCTTTACTGGTAAAATTGCGTCCCGGAATATCCCCTGTTAACAGGGCTGCCATGAATTCAACCGGATAATGCGTTTTGAGATAAGCCGTCTGCCACGCAATCGCAGCGTAAGCCGTCGAATGGCTTTTATTAAAACCATAACCGGCAAACTTGAGAATCATATCCCACATCTCTTGGGCATCTTTTTTAGACAGCCCTTGCTCCACCGCACCAGACATGTAGGCATCGTGATTCGATGCGATGATTTTTTCTTTCTTCTTACTAATGGCTTTAATACAGGTGTACGCAGCGGCGAGAGGAATCTTGCCGAGACGATTTAAAATCTGCATCACCTGTTCCTGATAAACCATCACACCATTGGTCTCTTCAAGAATTTCTTTGAGAACGTCCAGCTTATATTCAGCCTCCCGGCGACCATGCTTTACATCGATGTACTGTTGCACCATCCCGCCCTCCAAAGGCCCCGGCCGGTAGAGTGCATTGGTCGCGATGATATCCCGAAAATGGTCGGGCTTCATTTTGGAAAGCAAATCACGAATTCCACCACTCTCCAACTGGAAAACACCCTTGGTATCGCCCGACTGCAGCAGCTCAAAGGTTGCCGGATCATCGAGCGGAAAATCCAACGGATCGATCGTTTTCCCGGTAGTCTGCCGAATCAGTTTCACGGTATTACTGAGAATGGTCAGGGTTCGCAAACCAAGGAAATCCATTTTTAACAGGCCAGCAGCCTCAACGTCATTCATGGACCACTGAGTAATTACATCCTCTTTACCGGCAACCCTGCCCAGAGGAACGTAGTCGGTTAAAGGGCCGTCACTGATCACCACGGCCGCCGCGTGCGTACCGATATTCCGAGCCAGCCCTTCCAGCTTAAGTGCAAATTCGAGCATTTCCGCAATCTCAGGATCGCCTTCGTAGACCGCCTTCAGCTCGTCACTTGATTCAATCGCTTGCTGAAGTGAGATCCCAAGTTGATCCGGAACCATCGAAGTAATTTGGTTCACCCGTGCTAAGGGAATACCAAGCACACGTCCCACGTCCTTGATCGCCGCTCGGGCTTTTAAAGTCCCAAAAGTCCCAATCTGCGCTACACTTTCTTCTCCGTACTTTTCTTTCACATACCGGATGATTTCGCCACGACGTTCCTTGCAGAAATCTATATCAATATCCGGCGCTTCCAATCGATTCTCATCGAGAAAACGCTCGAACAAAAGGCTGTACTTAATGGGACAAACGTGGCTCAAATAAAGTGCGTAACAAACAATCGCTCCAACACCACTACCACGGGCGGTCGACGGAATGTCCCGCTGCCGCGCCTGTTCGACAAAATCCCAGCAAATCAAAAAATAGTTCGCGAATCCGAGTTTATTAATGACGCCTAACTCTCGATTCAATCGCGTCATTACCACTTCGGCAAGCTCACCGTTTGGCTTCATTTCTTCATTACCTTCGTAACGATCCATGAGTCCCTTGATGCAAAGATCTCTTAGTTCATCCTCCGGTGTACGATCCTGTGGCAAATCAAAGACTGGAAAAAAACGTTCGCCAAGTTCAAGTTGGATATCAACGGTATCCGCAATTTGCTGACTTCTTGCGACAGCATCCTCCAGGCCGGGAAAATTGCGATACATCTCTTCGGGAGGGCGAAGGTAAAACTGATCACCCTCCATTTTCATCCGCTGACTGTCAGTTCGGAATTTGCCCATATTGATACAGAGCATAACGTCCTGAGCCTCTGCATCTTCCCGGTCAACATAGTGGCAGTCACTCGTCGCGACCAATGGCAAGCCAACTTGTTGAGCAATTTCAACTGCTCCTTGAAGTTGTGGTTTCTGAATGTCCACATTGTTATTCATGATCTCTAGAAAATATCGATCACCAAAAACTCCATGAAACCACTGAGCAACATTCTTTGCTTCGGCGAGACTTTCTTCAGCACCGTTCCCGGAACCGCGCAAAATTGCCCGGCTAAACTCACTCGAAACACATCCGCTCAAACAGATAATTCCTTCGTTGTATTCTTCAAGCAGTTCTTTATCGATCCGAGGCTTGAAATAGAATCCGTCGAGGCTCGCGTGGGAAGCCATTTTGACAAGGTTCTTGAATCCCGTTGCGTTCTGGCACAACAAGGTCAAGTGGTAACTGGAGTCTTTCCCTTTACCACCTGATTTACTCTTCCGACTACCGGGCGCTATATAAGCCTCGTACCCGATTATTGGGTTAATGTCTTTTGATTTGCAGGCACGATAAAACTCCAACGCCCCGTGCATATTACCGTGATCCGTCAATGCCAGCGCATTCATTCCGTGATCTGCTGTCCGTTGAACCAATTTTGGAATTGAACTGGCACCGTCAAGCAAACTGTAATGGCTGTGGCAATGAAGATGAACAAACGGACGGTCAGACATAAAGCGAGCCAGCCTCAGTGAAATTATTAGGATTGATAATGATTGAACTCTGGAACATGGAATGACAACTCAAATCGATCCCATTGGAAATTTCCCCAGCTCAGTTGAGGGGAGACAGGCGTTCGCCTTTAGTCGCGGTTCCAGGTCAACGACAGATGGTAACAAATCATCCGATTTTGACTATTGACCTAATCACTCAACGACACAAAAGCACGGTTAAAACCGCAATGTCGCGCACGCCACCTGCGATTCACCCCCTCACCAAGAATTCATTCGGAACCATGGATTGTAACGGTTTTGCGGGAATATGCGAAAACCACCTATTTATTTTCCTTGCACGAATTCCTGACCTATGTTTTCAGCGAGGAACCAATTGAAAAACAGCAATCCGCGTTTTGGGAACCTATTTGATTCACTCCATTCCGCTTTAGTGGGCACGCCATGCCAGCCTCGACAAAAGACAATACAGATTCAAAAAATCACAATGACATTGCCGTCATCCTTGAGCACATCGAATTACTCGTTGGGTTGCACGAAGAACAAAGTGGCAAGGCTGTAACATCGGCTCAGGAGAATCTACGAAGAAAACAGGAAAGTGGATTTAAAGAATTAGAAAATTTGATTGAATTAAAATTCAAAACACTTGAAAGCAAAATTGATTCACTCTCAAAATCATTCAACGACCAATCGAAAGTTCTTGAAACCAGTGGCGTCTACGATCTTAAATCCGCCGACTGGCTATTCCAGGAAGACAAAAAACAAGAACTCGAAACCAACTTGGCATCCGTTACGGAACAAATCACTGAAAAAACCGAATTCATCATCGGCTCTTTTGAAACGCGATTCGAAAATGTTCTCCAAGACATGGGTGAAAAGTTCTCAAAATTGATTGATCAAACTGAGCCAACGGAGCAGGATTCAGCTGAAGAAGAAGACGGAACTTCCCATTGGGAAAAACAAAAAGAAGCCATGCTTTCAAAGTATGGCATCGACTCTGAGTATCGTGAAACGGACGAACCCATTCCCTCAACGACCACCAAAGCAACCAGCCCAACGAAAGCGTCTATAAAGTCAACAACTCAATTGGTATCGCCAACCTCGGCAAAGCAGGAAGACTTCGCGGATATCGATGCACTTAAGGCCGAACTCAACGAAAAACTTCGCGAAGCCGAAATCGAACTCTCAATTGGCAGAGCAAAAATCAGCCAACAGCAAGCTGAAATTGCCTCTCGCCAGGTCGAACTGGAACGTCGAAGTGAAGCGCTTGAATCGAAACTGGCAGCCTGCTCCGACGGGTCTGCTCGAAAAACCGGCTTCCTTGACCGCTTAACGCGACACCTTCGTCGGGACTAATGCACTCTGTGCATTGCTTGAAATTGCAGAGTCTTCTTTTGAATTAGCTGGCTAATCAGCAATCTTCGCCTGGAAACAGCTATTACGCCAACCGCTAGCAGCTAAAGCAATCGCGTTGCCCGAGCTTACAGCAACTCCACTAGCCCTCGAAATACAAGTGAATTTCATTTGGGGTTGTTCGTCGACCTTGCTTTTTGGTATTCCACAATCGCCTAAAACGTCGTGTCTCTGTGCGCCAGTATAGAACTAACGCGCGAACCAGAGTCAATGCGACGTTGGCCAACAAATTAACGGCATGGAAGCCGACGGGTGTTTTGAACGAACGGATTTGACTAATCCGCCAATCAAAATTGGTGCTCGGTGCGACATGCCAATATTTCCCAAATCGAGTTTGCTGGTTCTGCAAATTCACGATGGAAACAACAACATGTCCGAATCTGAAACCACACCGGAAATTGGCCCGCGGTTTACCAAGGCAACCATTATCCGTATTTCAGCGGTGGCCTTTTTTGTCACCCTGGGGTCGGTTGCTGTAATTCAATCGATGAAGTACGTCTCATCGGATTCGAATGAAAATCCCAGCCAACTAGTTTCGGATACCGATAATCCAATCTCAGGTAAAGAAACCTTGCCGAAGGAGACGACCTCAAGCGAACCTCCTTCCGCATTCAACGAGCCGTCAAAGTCGACCGCAGACAAAAATACTTTTAGCCTACCTGATAATTCCGCAACCTCGATCGGGAAACCAGTCTCAACTGAACTGGGCATAAGAACAGCACCACCGGAAAATTCGTCCTTCAAGCCGACGTTGCCTCCCTTCCGAACGAGCACACCTATCGCCGCCGCTCGACAAAGCGAGGCTTCCGTCGACAAGAAAAAACCAAGTAATACTGGCTCAGGGTTCAATGGCATTCCTATCGTGAAAGCTACACCTCCAACCAGCCCGCCCGAACGCTTCGCTTCCAAAGAAGCCTCGCTGCCGTTCTCGAATTCGAACAGTGGTTTCAAACCACCAACTACGCCAACTCAGGATTCGGCACCCCAAACATCAACACCGAAGCAGACCAACACAAAAAAACCTGACCCATTTCAAATTAGCACACCCCCGAAGCAGGGCAGCGATATTCCAAAGCCTGGATCATCGTCATCAGCATCGGCCAGTAACTCAGCCTCACGATTGCTCGAACAACTTTCTGATGATACGCCATCGACGCGACCAGTTCCCATGCAAGTGAGTGGAGTCGACAAACCGGCACCATTTTCCGCACCTGCTGGGCAGCCGATTGCAAAATCCTTTACCCCGCCAACCAAACAGCCTTCTCAACCAAAACTGCCGACATCGCAATCGCCGCAATCCAATTCGAACGAATCGTTGCTAACCAATATTGGGTCGTTTAATAATCGCCCCCGTCCAACTGGGGCACCCGCCGGCTCGCCGAGCAGTAGCCAAACCAAACCTGAGCCAGAAAAAGCTAAATCAAACCTGAATGAAAAGTTTCCAGAATCCGCAGCACCGAAGGTACCAAGTGCATTTGCCTCGCAAACAAATATAGGCAAAACTCCTACACCAACTGCTCGATCCTTTGAAGCACCTCAATCAAAATCTGGAACTGGTTCTCTGGGAACTTCCCCCGGTTTGACCTCACAGACAAACTCAAGCAACCCTCAAGCGCCGAGGGCATTCGCGCCCAACCCAACTTCTCCCCGAAACGCTCCTTCGTCCAATCGTTCATCGCTCACAGGCCTGGTATCTACCTCACCCACAACCTCGACGATTCCAGTACCTCGATTAACGCGAGACACTCCCGGAGATCGCCAACTCGAAGGCATTCAAGCGCCATCCTTAACGGTTGAAAAACTCTCGCCCGCCGAGATCCAACTCAACCAGAAGGCTTCGTTTGAAATTATTGTTCGAAATATTGGTCGCGTTACGGCAGAGGAAGTTAAGGTAGTCGACCAGGTGCCTGCTGGATGTGAATTTGTTGGAGCGACCCCTCAAACCCAACCTCAAGGAAAACTACAGAGCCTTAGCTGGAACCTCGGGACACTTAGACCCGGGCAGGAGAAAAAGATCACGTTTCAATTGAAACCAACCCAACCCGGGGAGATGGGCAGTGTTGCCCAAGTCTCGTTTGCAACGCAAGCCTCCATGCGAACATTGGTCACCAAACCTGTTCTTGAGATTGTTCACCAGACCGAGGCAACTCATTTAATTGGAGACCGCGTTATCCTCGATGTGATCGTAATTAATAAAGGCGATGGTCCCGCAAAGAACGTCCTGATCCAACAACAAGTGCCTGAACAACTTGAATTCCCGGATGGTTTGCCAAACGCGAGCCGAGGGATCGAATATGAAGTTGGCACATTGATGCCCGGTAAATCACAACGCGTTAAGCTGGCACTTAAGGCGGCCAACATTGGCAAAATCCAGAGTATCATGTACGCATCGGCCGAGGGCGGGCTCCGCGCCAAACATGAATTACCCATCGAAGTCATCGCGCCAAAACTCGTAACCCAAAGCTCTGGTCCGAAAAAACGATTTTTGAAACGGAGTGCCACCCATGAATTTCGCGTAGCTAATCAGGGGACTGCCAACGCCACCAACGTTCAACTCATCGCTAAACTTCCCAATGGCCTTCGCTTCGTTCAGGCAAATAACCAGGGAAGATATGACTCGAACAGTCATGCCGTTTATTGGAGTCTGGCTGAACTCGCACAAAACATTGAAGCCAAAGTTGAACTGAAAACAATGCCGGTCGACGTTGGAAATCAGCCGATTACTTTTGAATCGTCTGCTGATTTAAATATAAAATCAGCACTCGAGCACGACCTCTCCGTCGAACATCTGGTGGATGTATTCTTCGAAATTGACGATGTTATTGACCCGATCGAGATCGGCGGCGATACCAGGTACCGAGTTCGAGTCGTGAATCAGGGCACCAAAGCAGCGACCAATATTCGGCTTCAAGTTGATTTCCCAGCGGGGATAACTCCAACCTCAGTCAACGGTTCATTGCGGCATGCCATTCGCGGACAACAGATTGTTTTTGAACCAATCAACAATATGAATCCAGATGACGAACTCAGCTTCATGATTAACGGACGAGGCCAATCCGCTGGTGACCATCGAGTCGTCGTGAGTATGCAAACCGACGGACGGACTTCGCCGGTATCCAAACAGGAGTCGACGCGTGTCTATTCCGACCAATAATTGACCTGGGAATGCCTTTCTGTGCTTAGATTGCCGGTCAATTAACTACTCCAGCAGGTTAGTTCCTGGCTCCCAAACTGATCAAAACCGGCATGATTTCCACCAAATCCTGCTGTTCGCACGATTTCGCTGGTTTTCATGCCCGAAAAACCGCGTTTCCTTGGAAATGAGCCGTTAATCTTAAGCTGATGTTCTGGTAGACTTACCGATTCGATTTTTGCCCTGAAAGCTGATTTATATTTGAGTTGGAGAATCCGTGAGACGCCCCCTAATTGCCGGCAATTGGAAGATGAACCTCAATCGCGCTGACGCCGTTGCGCTTTCCAGCGACCTTGTGAATGCAGACAAATCCAGTGAGGTCGATGTTCTAATTTGTCCGTCTCATATTTACCTCGACGCCGTTTCATCCACCCTCGGCGATTCAGGCATTTCACTCGGTGCCCAGGACGTATATTTTGAAGCTGGAGGTGCCTTTACAGGTGAAATCAGTACCGGAATGCTTAGCGATGTCGGATGCCAATTCGTAATTCTCGGGCACAGTGAACGACGACATGTCATGGGTGAAACCGATTCGCTCATTAACAAGAAAGTCAAAGCAGTTCTCGAAGCAGGGCTAACTCCCGTACTTTGCGTAGGAGAAACGCTGGAAGATCGCGAAGCGGGCAACACCGAAGCCGTCGTTAAAACACAATTCGAAGGCTCACTCGCCGACTTGAGTCCCGAGCAGGTTCAGAAGACCGTCATCGCATATGAACCGGTATGGGCCATTGGAACTGGCAAAACAGCGAGCCCTGAACAAGCTCAGGAGGTTCACGCTGACCTTCGCAAATTACTGAACGACCGCTATAATTCCGAGACTTCCGAACAAGTACGGATTCTCTATGGCGGAAGCGTGAAACCAGACAATGCAAGCAATTTGATGTCCCAACCGGACATCGATGGAGCGTTGGTCGGAGGTGCATCTTTGAAAGCAGATGGATTTACAGCGATCATTAACGCAGCCAACCAAAACGTCGCCTAACGTGGTAACGAGCGACAAGCGAGAACACAAACAAATCACTAGACAAATCACCTCAGGTGGTACGAGAAATTAATATGACTTTGGCTCAATTCCAATTCGTGGAAAACTCCCTACTGTTGTCCGAGTTTCGGTTCGGACTTTTTGTAATGGAAATTCTATTGTTTATGTGCTCCTTGTTCTTAATGGCACTCGTGCTTGTCCAACGAGGAAAAGGGGGCGGACTGACTGGTGCCCTCGGCGGCATGGGCGGACAAAGTGCATTCGGCTCGAAAGCCGGTGATGCGTTCACAAAAATTACGATCGTAACAGCGGCGATCTGGATCTTCCTCTGCATGATGACGATCGCTTTGTTCAACCCTCCTCCGGCACCTACTTCAACGCTCAACAATGAGCCAATTCTAAGTGGAGTCGGTGGCGAGGAACTTGAAGGAGATGGCGAAGCGGACAGCGACGCTCCCGGGAAATCGACCCCAGCCGAGGGCGATACAGCAACTGAGGGTGATACAGCAACTGAGGGTGATGGTGAAGCATCAGACGCAGCTGGAGAGAGTGGTTCGGGTGAAAAAGCAACGGACGCTGAACCAGCCGATGCGGAAGCTGAAGCTAAACCAACCGCCTCAGGCGAAACGAGCGATACCAAGTCCGATGTTGAAGAAAAGTAATCGTCTAAAGACTACCGCGAATTCCATTCGAACCGCGGTAAGATCGATTTCTTGAAATTCAACCCGAATACGCTTTAACGATACGGGAGTCTGTTTTGTTACTCAGCATGACCGGCCACGGACAGGCCTCCGTCCAGAATGATCACGTTCGCGTTGTAGCCGAACTCAAAACCGTCAATAATCGGTTTTTGAAAACGTCAATCAATTGCGATCTCGACGCTGCTCATCAGGCAAAATTGGAAGCGTTGGTTAAGCAGCATATTCATCGAGGCAGCGTCAATCTGCGGATTAATTCACAGATTCTCGGCGGAGAATCAAATTATCAACTGAACGCCGAAGTCATTCGTGCTTACTGGCTTCAGCTTTCCGAAATTGCCGGTTCAACTCAGGCAATTAATGTTGAATCAATTTTGAAATTGCCGGGTGTCGTCGCAGACAATGTTAGCGACGACGACCAAAATGAGCGAGTCTGGCCAGCGGTAGAGCAGGCTACCCGGGAAGCACTCGTGCAATTGAACAAAATGCGCGAACTCGAAGGCTCCGTGATGCAAAAAGATATGATTTCTAATTGCGAAATCATTTCCACCAATCTGGAATCAATTAAATCACTAGCCCCCCGGGTGATCACGCATTATTCAAAACGAATGACCGAGCGAATCAATAGCCTGCTCGAGTCCCATGATACATCCATCGATGCAACAGACATCGTCAAAGAGGTTGGTGTTTTTGCGGAAAAGTGTGACATCTCAGAAGAAACCGTTCGACTTGGATGCCATATCGAGCAATTCAATAAACTAATTCACGAGGATTCGAGCAACGGCAAGAAACTCGACTTCCTGGTTCAGGAAATGCTGCGGGAAACGAACACAATTGGCTCCAAAGCGAATGATGTGGAAATCGCGAACCACGTCGTGGAGATCAAGACATGCATCGAGCGAATTCGAGAAATGGTTCAAAATGTCGAGTAGCACCATGTCACAACAGCCCCCAAATAGCCAGCGGCCTACGGATGCCAAACCCGGAAAATTAATCATCATTTCCGGGCCCTCCGGAGTCGGAAAGACCACCGTTCTGAAGAGCTTATTCCAAACGTGCGAATTGCCATTGGAGGCGAGCGTCTCGGCAACAACGCGCCCCCGACGAACCGGGGAAACTGAGGGAGTAAGCTACTATTACCTGTCGCCCGAACAATTTGAAGAACATCGAAAAAACGGGGATTTCCTCGAATGTTGCGAGGTTTTCGGCTACGGACACTGGTACGGAACACTCGAAGCACCGGTTACCACTGGCCTTCAAGCCGGAAAATGGGTAATCTTAGAGGTCGACGTCGAAGGTGCTGCCAAGGTCTTGAAACACCATCCCGACGCAATCACAATCTTCATTCACCCAGGCAGTCTGGAAGAACTCGAACAACGACTGCGTGGCCGGGGAACAGAATCCGAAGAGGTTCTGCAAAAACGACTCGCCGTTGCCAAACGGGAACTCGACGCGTCATCCTCATATCAACACATCGTTACCAACCAATCGGTCGAACAGACCGTCAACGACATTTGTAGGTTGTTGCAACAAGCGGAGAAAAACTGAATGTACGACGCACTAAAAGAAGAAGAAATTGTCCGCAAAGTCGGCGGTCGTTTCAAACTATCAACATTGATTCAGAAACGAATGGTACAACTCAACCAAGGGTCTCGGCCTTTAGTTGAAACAAAATCGCAAGATAAAATGGCGATCGTGCTTGAGGAGATTCTCCAGGATAAGATCTACCTGGACACTACCGATAATCTTCGCAGCACCGCGTCGCCCGATGTACCAGACATGCCTGAATTGGATCTGGACGATCTGTAAACCGCCGACGACAGTCAACCGCCGGTTTTCGGTGAGTGATTGATGTTCAGCCCCAAGGTTGTTTGAATTGCAACGTACTCAAGCAACCGCCCGGGCAAACAAGCGCGAACGAAAAGGGTCACCTTATGGCCGAAAAAGAAATCATCATCGCTGTCTCCGGCGGGGTTGCAGCGTTCAAGGCCGCCGCACTCGTGAGTCAATTAGCGCAGCAAGGTCGTTGCGTCAAAGTCGTCATGACACAATCGGCTCAAGCGTTTGTTGGGAAGGCGACGTTTGCGGCGCTCACGGGAAATCCGGTCGCCTCCGAAATCTTTGATAGTCGGTTTCCGCTGGGCGCTCACATTGAATTAGCGCGATCAGCTGACCTCCTGTGCGTGGCTCCAGCAACTGCGAACTTCATGGCAAAAGCGGCAACCGGGATCTCTGATGATTTATTAAGCACACTGTATCTTTGCTTCACTGGGCCGGTACTCGTTGCACCCGCGATGAATTGTGAAATGTGGGATAAACCGCCGGTTCAGCGAAACTATCAGCAGTTAGCCCAGGATGGCGTCCAGTTCATTGATCCGCAAGAAGGCTGGCTGAGTTGTCGCACCCGGGGAATTGGCCGAATGGCATCACCCGAGTCGATTGCAGACGCCATCAACGACCGTCTTTAATCCACCAGACACGCAAACCGATGGCTGTTCCTGTTTCGAGTCTCCAAGACCAAATTGAATAGTAGTTTTCATGGCCCGAATCCTGATCACCTCTGGACCAACTCGACAGTACATCGACCCAGTCAGATACATCAGCAATGCGTCGAGCGGACGCATGGGCTGCTGCTTAGTTGAGGCAGCGATCAAGGCGGGGCACGAGGTCGTTTTGGTCAGTGGCCCCGTCGAGATTCAATATCCCCCTGAAGCAGAATTATTTTCGGTCCTGACCACGGAAGACATGCTCGACGCCGCCACAAAATTATTTGCCGACTGCGACGGCATGATTGGCGTCGCTGCTCCCTGCGATTACAAGCCGATTGAAGTCGCCGACCATAAAATCCGCAAAACGGGTGAGGCACTCGAGCTAAAACTGATTGAAACCCCGGATGTAGTTGCCTCACTCGGTGCTAACAAGCAATCGCATCAGTGGACCGTCGGATTTGCCCTCGAAACGGAAGATGCTCGCTTTCGAGCGATTACAAAACTGCAAAAGAAAAATTGCGATCTTGTCGTTCTCAATGGGCCTGCTGCGATCAATGCCGTTGACAACGAAGTTGAAATCATTGATCCCAACGGAACGGTCATCAAATCGATAAAAGGCCCGAAGGCAGCCATCGCAAGCCAGATTCTCGCTGTTATAGAGCAGCAATTAATCCTTAGCCATTAAGCACAGGCCAAAAAAAAGACCCCAATGGGGTCTCTCAATTCTTGCCAGCCTGCCGGCCTAAACTTCACCCATTCCATCCGTCTTCCAGGGGAAGTCGTTGGGGAAATCACCAAAGGTATTGAGTTCCATGAACATCAATACAGTCGCTGCTGAAACACATAAAAGTGCGACCAGCAACATCGCGTCAAAAACCGTCAGCTTACTGAGAAATGACTTTTTCTCTTCGCCATCCTGATCGGTTTCCTCTGAGGTCAAACCGACGTCCTCAGATTCGGAAGTCTCGAGATCGAGATCGCTTACCAGTTCTTCGTTTTCTTGGGGTATATCAGACATAACCAGCTCGAACTATTTAGAGAATTCATTCGCGTTGACCGAAAACAAGATCGCAGCAACCACAAGGAAAATGAAGGAGAGGATCAACATCAATGAATAGATATTGAAGCTCTGCTTTCGATAAGAAGGAGTCGAAACGACAGGTTCGTTCGAAACAAAACCCTCTTGCCCGTCTTGCGGTGCCTCAAACTCGTCACCGAAATCAGAATTTACTAGTGACATGATCGCCCTCCCGGACCGTATCCAGGTTGAAATCAGGGTTGATTCTAACCGCAGCTAAATCTGTTTCCGTTTTGATAACGGTTCCTTTTCCAACGAATCGATCTTTGCGATAGACATCTAATTCATGTCCAACGCGAAGGCCATCATCAGTACCAAGACTGATTGCGAACAATCCGTCTGACGAAGTCTTGACTACCAAACCGTCAAGTTTCGGCAC
>JAPOIJ010000203.1 GCA_029979005.1 Planctomycetota bacterium
ATCTTTTTTCCGCCTGCAGATATGGACCTAGATTTAATCCATCGAGTTGTTGGCCTTTGGGCTGGGGAGTGCCTGTCCAGCTGAGAATGGTAGGGTAAAAATCGAGGCCACTTACGATCGCGTCGGGGCTGATGCCGGGTTGGATTCCAGGGCCGGCGATAATGAACGGCACACGAACGCCTCCTTCTTTTGCGTTGATTTTTCCTTTGTCGAGCGGAGCGTTATCAGTGATGATTTCATTAGGAACTTTTTCCATCCCCCCATTGTCTGAGGTGAAAATGATGTAGGTGTTATCGATTAATTTGTGTCCGGGCCATCGCGGATCATCTGTTTGCTTCAGATAATTGATTAATTGGCCGACGTAGTAGTCGAGTGATTCAACCATCGCCCCGTAGTAGGGGTTTTTTTGTCCTTCCAGATTCCAGCCTTCGGCTTTTTCGGGAAAAGGGATTTTCATCTTCTTGCAGTATTTTTCGAGGAGGGCTTTACTGCGACTATGAATGGGTGTGTGAACCAGCCAGGTCGCGTAGTAAAGAAAGAACGGTTCTGACTTGTGATTGTTCAGGAAGTTGAGTGCGTCAACTGTGTTTTGGTCTCGAGGAATCCCGTTGGTGTCGAGTCGGAAACGACTTTCTTTATTAAGGGTTGAGAATTCTGAGAGTCGATCCGGACGCATCGGCTCGGAGACGCCACGATTCATATAAGACACATCAAAGCCATGATCTTTTGGTTGTGGAAAAGCGTTATGGTTGATCGCGCAATGCCATTTGCCAATGCAGCCCGTTTTGTAGCCGTTCGCTTGAAGCGCCTTGGCAATCGTGATTTCACTTAGCTTCATGCGACCGCTATACCACGGTTCGATCGCGATGCTGTTTTTTGCATAGGGTGTAGGAGGGCAACCACCAACAACGTGTGTTTTTTGAGAGCGGGCGGGGTGCTTGCCCGACAAAATTGCAACACGGGATGGCGAGCAGGTGGGGGCAGGGGAGTAGCCCTGAAAAAATTGCACGCCCTTGGTGGCCAAACGGTTTATGTTGGGTGTGTCGAATGGGCAGGGTTCATCGATGTCGTAACATCCTACGTCCTGCCAGCCAAGATCGTCCGTTAAGATCAGAACGACATTAGGTTTGACAGGCCGCTCGATTGCTACAGAATGCTCGGTGACAAAGTTGGATAAAATCAGAAAGGCCAGCGTTGGGATGATCTTAATGCTGGATTGGAAACTCAATTTCATAATAAGAATCTCGGTGTGATCAAAAGTGTACGACCAGTCTATCGTTTTTTTAGCAACGTCGCATGATTTGTTTTGCTGAGACTCAGGTTTTAAGAAACTGCATCTTTTTGTGCGACTCACTTGATTGCAGCGTGCTCGCTTGTTGCTTAGGTGTGTGATAATCTGCGAGGCACAGACGTAAGACGCGGATGATTATATTTCTTGAGGGATGTAATGAAAGCAAATCAAACCAACTTGTATCAGCATGTTGAGTTTTTAACGCAATTACGTCCATTTCGAAATTACTTGAATTTGGATTCGTTGGAGAAGGTTTGCGATTATTTAAAAGCTGAATTTGAGAAATATGGCCTCGTGCCGAGTGAGCAAAAATTTATGGTTCGGGGGCAAGAATACAAAAATATTCTTGCGACCTATAATGCTGATCAATCGCAATCTCAAAGGCGTTTGATTGTCGGTGCTCACTATGATGTCTGTGGCGATCAGCCCGGTGCTGACGACAATGCCAGCGCCGTTGCAGGATTGCTTGAAATTGCGCGTATGGTCGCAGAGGCCCAGCCGAAAGTTGACTACCGAATCGATTTTGTTGCTTACTGTCTCGAGGAGCCACCGTTTTTTGCCACCCCAGAGATGGGATCTTACATTCACGCCGAGTCGGTTGCCGAATTTAAAGAGGACATCATCGGTTTGATCAATTTTGAAATGATTGGCTATTTTAACGAGGGTCCGCAAGACTACCCGATCCCTGGAATGGAGGCAGTTTATCCCAGCCAAGCCAATTTCGTGGTGGTTGTGGGTTTGCAGGCATATCATGACTTTAACCAACGCGTCTATGATTTGATGAAGGAGGGAGCAGGCATCGATGTGCAGTTAATCGACGATCCACGAATCGAGAATCTCGCAGGTTTGTCCGACCAGCGAAGCTATTGGGAGTTTGGTATCCCTGCTTTGATGGTCAATGATACATCCTATATCCGTAACGCAAATTATCATCAAATGAGTGATGATATTGATACGCTCTGTTTTGATTCAATGCAGGAAGTGGTGACGGCGACCTATAGGGCGGTTGTAGGATTTTAGAGTCCATCCCGCGCTGAGTAGGCTTTGTAACAGCTTGCACAGTGGTAACGTTCGGCCCAAGGCGCAGGCTAAGTGGTTTGGAAGCAACAGGCTTCTACTTCAATAGAAACACCTCACTAGCGGCTAGAAGGAAGATGCCGGTGCCAAATTTTGAGGTGTCTGTTTCCGCAACTTTGCCGGGACCACCGCCGGCGGGTTGACTCCATCCGACCTGACCTTCTTCATTGACAACCGAAGCAAGCGCGATCCATGCTTTCCGCGCCACGGGAAGAAATCGATTTTTGTTTAAGATCCCATTATTAATTCCCCAAGCGATGCCGTAACAGAAAAAACCAGTTCCGCTACTTTCCTTCATGGTGTGTTGCTCAGGGTCATCAAGGTTGCTTCGCCAAAAACCATCGGCCTGTTGTCGCTTTGCCAGTGACTCGGCCATTTCTAAATAAAGAGATTTGTACTTTGGGTAACTGGGATGCTCTTCAGGAAGAAACTTTAGGATTCGCGTCAAACCGCCAAACGCCCAGCCGTTACCCCGGGACCACAGCACTTTTTTCCCGTTCTTGGTTTTCCGAGGTTTGGAACGCGCGTCCCGATAGAACAGGCCCGCATCGGGGTCATAGATTTCCTGATGCACATCCCAAAAACAAGCATCCATCCATTTCACATACTTTTCTTCTCCGGTCATCTGATACAACATGGCGAGCGTTGGAGGTGCGGTAAACAGTCCATCCACAAAGCGATGTCCTGTGTTTTCCAAATACCATTTCCCGGGGGCGGACACAGGATTCTCAACCTCTGGATCTTCGAGAAACGCAAGAGTGGGCTGCATCATCAGCTGATCCTTTTTTGCCTGATAGCAGCCATACCAAATCTGTCCGCAAACAAGCGGATAGGCCCCGCTTTCATACGGCCCGCCCCCCTGTTCCTTAATCCGCCAGGAAACTTGCTCCCCCCATTTCATGCAATCATCCAGATAAGCACGATCTGAGGTGCTTTCATACATGGCCATCAGCCCCGCATAGTACGCACCTCGAACCCAGTGTTGATTGGGAAATCTGAGTGGCTGACGATTCACATGATCGCGGACGCGATCTGCCAATGCTTTGACCGAATTAGTCTTATCCAGAGTGTTGGTAGCTCCGGCCTTGGGAAGCACTGCCATGGGATAGTCCAGATCGAACCTGCTGGAAGGCTGCTTCCTGAATTTGTCGAGTGCCGGGTTATAGGTGTGGATGCTGATCTTGTTCGACTTTGGCTTGAAGACCATATAACGCAGCCATGATTCACCTCCGTTGTTCATCTCCTGGTAGTCGCTCAAAATCTGGTGAACTTGGTTGCCGTGATCTCCAGTCGAAGTAAGAACAGCCTCACCACTGAAGTGACCGCAGAGAACCATGAAAATGTTTTTGTGTTTACTAACAAATTGTTGCCACATCTGCTCGCCGTTGTTGCCTTTGAGTTTCAACTTATTGGTGGTTCTTGTCTTATTCCCTTTCAGGTAGGCGTGCGTCAGGACAATAGCACGGTGGTCAGGATGCTCGGCAACGATTCTGTTGGCCCAAGCCAGGACTTCGTCGCGGGGGTGGTACTCGAGAGAGACGATAAGAAACTTCATTCCGGCGGCTTCGAAGTGGTACCATGAATTGTCATGGCGATCTGGATCGAAGGTGCCGCCAAACTCGTGCCGTTTTGCAAATTTTGCGCGTGGAAAATAGGTGTTGAAATGCGTGGTTCGGTTGACGGCGATATTGCCGCCATATTTATTGTCCGCTTTCTCAAAACCCATGTCATGATTTCCAAGGCACAAGCAGTAGGGGACTTTTCCGTCTAACACAGACATGGCTTTTTTGGCGATGGCCCATTCCTCTGGGTCGTCCGACTGCACGATATCGCCTTCATGGACGAGAAACTTGATATTGTGTCGCTTCTGATTGTCGCGGACCCATTCTGTTTGTTCGAAGAAGTAGCGCCGTAAGTCTCCATTGCCCCACTTGGCCGATAGCTTGAGGCGGCAATCGCAGTAGTATTGGGTGTCCGCCAAAACCGCGATGCTGAAAGTCTCTGCTGTTGGGGATGAGTCCTCCGCTGCTTTTTGCGCTTGAAGTGGCGCAGTGAAAAAAACCAACAAAGAGAAAAAGCAACTCACGAGTCGTGCGTGTCGTTTCATGGTTAGTTTTTCTTGGGTGCAGATTGATTTGTTAGACGGCGCGGAAGGAGTACGAGAGTTCAAAGTCCAAACTCATCGAGTTTGATGGTTTGGAAGATTAGATCTGCGCGGGAAGACTCATAGAGGATCCCGAGCGTATGGTCATTTACCATGACCAAAGAACTATAGGCACCACCGTCCTTGTCGAGAAGGATTTGATTTGACCACGTTTTTCCGTTGTCACGACTCATCTGAACCGTCATTTTTTTACGTTTTGATTTGTGGTTCGGATTGGAGAAAAACAAGATCTGTCGTCCGTCGGCCAATGAGTGTGAGATTAGGCTGGCCATGCAGACCGGCTCGGGGAGTTGTTTATGGTCAGAAGAGTGGACTTTCCAATGCTTACCCAAATCCCTGGTAACGCTGACCGCCCGCCCATTGGAGTCTGACTTATCTTTGCGATTGCGATTATCCCGCATGTTTAGCATCAAGGTGCCATCCTCCAATTCGACGACGGCACATTCGGTTGTATTTGAGCGAGCGTGTTGAGCGAGCGTCCAGTTCTTCCCATGATCGTCGCTCCACATAAGATTTGAAAACGGGACTCCGTCAGCGTCACGCCCTTGCGTTGGCATCACAAGCTTGCCGTCACTGAGAGTAATTCCATTTCCCGGGGCGGGTGCGAATAGATGCCATTCAGGATTCTTCAATTTTGCTGTCCAGTTTTCGGGTTCGGACCATGTTTGGCCATCGTCCGTTGATTTAACAACCATAAATTGGGAGGACTGTTCGAGCCCAAATCCCGGTTCCGACCCTTTGTCTCGCCATTGATGCGTGCCAGGTTTACCATGAGTCCAGACCGCACTTACAAAAATTTCACCCGTTGTTTTGTCGACCAAAATATTTGGGTCGGAGCATCCATTTTGATCTTCTGGAAGGCCTCCATACTTTCCCATGTCCATAATCGGGCGAGGTGGTTCCCAAGTCTTGCCTCCGTCAGTTGATCGGGACAATCCGATATCCATGTGCCCTTGCAGGTCACGGCGGCTGTTATATCGCATGTCATAAACAGCCAGCAAAGTCCCCTGGTTAGTGACTGAAATTGCCGGGATTCGAAACGTATGGCATTCATGATCTCCTTGCTTGTGAATTACAACAAACGGCCGGTTATCATTTGCAAGCGCTGGAAGGCTGGACAGTAGAAAGACGAGTATTTGTATTTGAAAAAGGAGTTTCATTAATTTGATCTGCAGGATTAATTTGATGAGAAGATCATACGTTCAATATTTGAATCAATCAGTTTGGCCAAGCTATTAAAACTTTCCCCGACTTATCAACCAGGCGAAGTTGACGGATAGAGGCGCTTCCCGGACCCTCGCAAACATCGATTCTTAACTGTTGAATCGCCTTGTCAGTTTTTAATTCAACGTCGACTTTTTGCCAGTCGCCAGAAGCCATGACATCAAAGGGGATTTGATTTCCTCGAGGGAGGGTTGTTTTTGAATCGGTGGTGAAAAATAGATCGCCCCCGCCCTTGCTGCCTCCTTTTAAATCGAAGACTAGACGATACGGTCCAGCCGCCAATGCGTTTTTACGAAGATCGATTGCGATCCCCGGATCATCGCCCGAGAATTCGAGGTTAAGTATTTGGTTGACAATCTTTAGCTTCGTATTTTTTCGCGCCCGGATCGCTTGCTTTGCACGAGTTCTCTCCTGTTTCTTTGTTTTCCCTGAAGGAGCTTCTTTGTCAAAATCAGTCCACTGAGAGTTGCTGTGAACTGGTTTGGCTGCAGTCGTGGGGGCGTAGGTTCCTGGCGATGCGTGAAGAGTATCACGTGACATTTGTGTCCATTTTTCGACCATTGCCGCAAGCCGCTCCGGTTCTTTAGCGGCCAGATCATTCAGTTCAGCGCGGTCTTCCGCAACGTTATATAATTCCCATGCTTCACTCTTGAAGCTGACAATTTTCCAATCGCCATCGCGTAGTCCCCGGTCTTTCGAGAACAGGAGGTGAATTGGTTGTTCGCGATTAATCTTCTTACCTTCAAAAGCGGGCGTTAGCGTGACACCGGATACCGGTCGCAGTGTTCGATCAGGCCATTGGTTGGGGATTTTACTTTTCGTAATTTCAGCGAGCGTTGGCATCACATCGATTAAGTGTGCGGGTTGGTCGGTAATTGAACCTGGGGGTGTTTTCAGTCCGGCAGGCCAGTGCACGATGGCCGGAGTGGAGATTCCACCTTCGAATTGGTTTTGTTTGTAATAACGAAAGGGCGTATTTCGAGCCCAAGCCCAGCCTGTGGAATCAGCCAGGGCGATGTCACCGTTGGTTGGCTCGACATCGAGTAGCGGTGCCCGGCGGTCGTAGGGACATGCTCCATTGTCCGATACAAATAGAATCATCGTGTTATCGAATTCGTTATTCGTTTTAAGGTCATCGATTAATCGACCGATTTCCTGATCGACTCGATCAATCATCGCCGCTAATGTTGTCATTCGATTCGCTTCATACTTTTGTTGCCACGGTTTAAGATCCTGCCATGCGGGAATGTGTTCTGGGCGAGGACTCGGTTGAAGCTTGCTCGGGAGAATTCCAACTGCTTTTTGTTTCTTTACGCGGGATTCTCTCGCGACATCCCAGCCTTGATCATATTTCCCTTTGTACTTTGCGTAGTCTTCAGGGAGTGCGTGCAGCGGCGCGTGCGGGGCGTTGAACGCAATATAGAGGTACCAGAGCTGACGGGTTGCCC
>JAPOIJ010000202.1 GCA_029979005.1 Planctomycetota bacterium
TCGGTGACTTTGATCGCAAAGCTGTTGTGAAGATCTCCGGTCATGACAAAGACTTTTTTTCCGATTTTTTCCCATTCGTCAATCAACATTTCCCGTTCATCAAAAAAAGCTGTCCATGCTTCTTCTTTGTTGCCGGCGACCTCGAATCCGCCAGCACCACTATGAGGAATCATGAAGGGAACAGATGAAATGACAAAAAAGAAGTCGGCATCGCTTTCGCGCATCGATTGAAGGAGCCATTCTCGCTGGGGTTTACCAAGCATCGATACCCCTTTTTTGTCGCGTTCATTTACGTCGTGCATGTCACGTGATCCACGCGTGTCGACAAGGAAATACTCGCAGTTGGCTACTCGGAATTTACTGTAGGACTGTCGGCCAATGGAGTAGCTTGTGGTATCAGAGATTTTGGCATTGGCGGTGAGTTCCAGCGTATTGGCGTCGATTACCTTGGCAATTTCATAAACATAAGAATTCTTATGACCGGAATCGTTGTCGTATTGAATGTCGTTAACACCTGCCTGGGGGGTGCCCCAGTGAACATGCAAATTAAGCATTTGCTCGAGTGGCAGTTTGGTGAAATCCGCTTCTGGGTCGATGAGGAGATTGGATCCGGCTTTCATGGTTCCTTTTCCAAAGTGCAGCCGTTGAGGATTTTCAATCGGATTGGCCCAGCCAAGATAATTATGCCAAGCATAAGTTCCGATGTCTCGAAACACCGTTCGTCGGTGCCGCTTTCCAGTTTCTCCTGCCCCCCAAATGTCATTAACTAATTCATGATCATCGAACGTAAAATAGGACGGAACATTGCGGTGCCATTGCGCTAAATCATTGCCTCTGGAAAGATACAGTTTGTAGTTTTCCCAGACGCCAACGACGGTGGGCATGATTTCCACGACAGTTGGTAGGTTTTCAACACCCTGCGTTAGTCGCCAAGCTTCGGCGGGAAATTCCCGCTGTTCTTCGTAGAGCCAATCTCCATTCATGATGTGAAAATTGACTTTGTCAGCCCAATCTCGATTTAGATTTTCGTAGGTGGGTGCTCGATGACCAATGCCGTGCAACGGGTTTTGATTGGCGCACGATCCAATTTCAAAACGAAAATTAAATAGTCCTTTGGGATTGTATTTTTCGTTTCGAGAGTCCTCCTTGCTCGGTAACGTTCGAAACGAACCAGGCAGGCCATGAGGGCGTTCATTTACCCAAACCTGGTAATGGTATTTCGTGTCTGGTTGTAGCCCAGAGACTTCAATCGCTCCCGTATTATCATCTTCGATTCGAGTCTGCCCTTCTTGTTGGCGGGCAATCAGTGAGTCCGTAGCCAATCCGAGGCGGACTTTGAAGGATCCGGGTTTCGACGTGCGACACCAGACTCTCACTGAGTTATCGGTAACGTGCCCCAGCATAGGGCCGTGGGTCAAGCGAATGGGATCGCCCTGAAACAAGCCGAGCGAGGTGGCCGGAAATTGAAGGCTTCCGAAGAGAACGAAGGCCAACGCTAAGTTCAAAGAGATTCGGGTGTACAAATGAATTCCTCGTTAAAGAAGAGACTGAATAATCCTTGCAATCTCAATGTAAACTCAAGATGATTTTGAATAAAGTCTATCGGACACGTATCTAAATCTGTAGCTAATCGGCAATGAATTTTAATATTTTTGTTATCGAGTAACGGATTGTTTGCAATGCTCCCGCTCCTGCCGGTAAACTAAGAGATCAGTAAAGGTAAGTCATTTCATTCGCACTCAACGGAAAACAAATATGCTTCGGCCTTTTTTAGTACTCGCGTTCGCTTTATTGGTCCTTCAGTTTGGTCCAGTTTCCAATGCTTCTGGTCAGGATGATGGGTTTAAGTCCATTTTTGATGGTCAGTCACTCGCTGGGTGGACCGGAAATGAAAAGTTTTGGCGCGTCGAGGATGGCGCGATCGTGGGAGAGTCAACAGAATCCAACAAGGTCGATGTGAATCGTTTTCTAGTTTGGGAGCAGGGCGAGGTTGATGACTTTGTACTGCGTTTGAAATTCAGGGTTTCCGGGACTGAGCGGGCCAATAGTGGTGTTCAGTTTCGCAGCGAGTTGTTTAACGGAGAGAAGGACCGTCTTTCAGGCTACCAAGCGGATATCGACCGGTCTGGTAAATACATCGGGATTCTTTACTCGGAGCGAACTGGCCGAGGTATTCTCTGCCAGCGAGGGCAAAAAGTGACGTTGCGGGGCAAAAAAGATAAGGATGTTGAGAATGTCTCCGACCCGGCTGAGATTTTGAAAGCAATTGACATGGACGGCTGGAATGAGATGGAAATCTCTGCTCGCGGGAATCATTTGGTAACGCGAATTAATGGCAAAGTGACATCGGATGTCACGGACGAAGACAAACAACAATATAAAAAATCAGGTCTTCTCGGGTTCCAGATTCATGTGGGGCCGCCAATGAAGATTGAATTTAAAGATATCCAATTGAAGCGTTTGCCATTGCAAAATAAGACAAAGAAAATCGTTTTTGTCGCAGGGAAGCCTAGTCACGGTTACGGTTCTCACGAGCACAATGCCGGTTGCTTGCTATTGGCCAAGTCACTTGAGGAGGCTGCATCGGAAACGGGACTCGCTGTTGTGACAACCGTTTACAAGAATGGCTGGCCAGCGGATCCGACTGCCCTTGATAATGCCGATACTGTGGTCGTGTATTGTGATGGAGGAGGGCGGCACTATTTGCATAAAAATGGCGAAGCCTTTGAGGATATTATGCGGCGTGGCGTTGGCTTGGCTTGTATTCATTATGGCGTTGAGGTTCCCAAAGGAATGTCTGGGCAGCGTTTCTTAAACTGGATTGGTGGTTATTTTGAAACTGATTGGTCAGTCAATCCCCACTGGTTAGCTAAATTTGAGAAGTTTCCTGAACATCCTACGACCAATGGAGTGAGTCCATTTGAGATTCAGGACGAGTGGTACTATCACATGCGTTTCTCACCAGAAATGACACGCGTTACCCCATTACTCACCGCGATGCCGCCTGTTGAAACATTGTCGCGAAAGGATGGACCTCATAGCGGAAACCCTGCAGTCCGTGAAGCTGTTCTGAAAAAGAAACAACCGCAGCATGTTGCCTGGGCATTTGAGCGAGGTGATGGGCGGGGCCGTGGATTTGGTTTTACAGGAGGCCACTTCCACAGGAATTGGCAAAATGATGACTTTCGGAAATTAGTTTTGAACTCGATTGTTTGGACTGCCCACGGAGACGTGCCAGATTCCGGCATCGAGTCCACAACGCCTACCGAAGCAGATCTAGAGGCAAATCAGGATTATCCAGAGAGAAAGCCTAAGGCCAAAGCGAAGGGGTAATTTTAAAGAATCTATCGGTAACGAGATTGAAGCTTCGTGGTTTGTTATTTTCAGCCACGGAGTTTTTTTATGAAACGCAGGTAGCGTTCGTTCACTAACGACCGGGAGGAAACTAGCGTACTTTTTTTAGTAAATCCGAAATGTCAACTTTTTCGGCATCTCCCCAAAGCGCCTCGAGGCTGTAAAACGAACGCGTGTCTTCGTCGAACAAATGGACGACGACAGTGCCATAATCAAGGACGATCCATTTGCTGTCATCGTAACCATCGATGTTCATACGTTTGTCTTTGAGTACCTTTTCCAAGGTGTTATCGATTTCTTCGCTGATGGCGTGCAGTTGTCGGCGACTGGTACCGGTGGCGATAACAAAATAATCAAAAATGGCGGTATGTTTTGACATGTCGAGAACGACCACGTCTGTTCCACCATTTTCGGCAGCGGTTTGGGCGGCGGCGCGAGCAAGTTCCAAGCTGCGGTCAGGGTTGACGCGCTGGGCAGCTGCACCGGAGGGGGAGTCTTCATTTTCAGGTTCAATAGAACTAGATTCGTTCACGAAGTTTTCCAGATAAGTCAGAGAGCAGAATTGAAGTTTGTAATTTTTCCTCGACGCAGGAAAATATCCAGCCGTTATTGTAAGATTCTTAGACGTTTCTACCAACCAGAGGGTTCGCTAGAATGTTCATAAGGTGAGCGATTCGCGTTAGATTAGACGGAAAAGTTTTTTTCTGGTTACTGTGGAGCAGCCTAGATCCTTAGGGCAGCGGTTGAGACCGTGCGAATTTGGCTGTTATTGGGCCCGATTGGACGGTTAGGAATCGTGTGGTAATTTTCTTCGCGATAAAAAGAGTGAGGGACGGATGAGTCGAGACGCAGTTTCAAATGGATCTACCAATGCGGATTCAGCGCTGGTTGGGTTTGCCGATGTGCAAGCGGCGGCCGAACGAATTCGTTCCTTCGTACACCGTACACCCGTTCTCACTTGTGCGGCGATTAGTGAGAGAGTCGGGTGTAATGTTTTTTTTAAGTGTGAGAACTTTCAAAAGTCCGGTGCATTTAAATTTCGTGGGGCAGTAAACTCGGTAGCTCAACTTAACGAGTCTGAATTAGCTAGTGGCGTCGTGACGCATAGTTCAGGGAATCATGCAGGCGCTCTGGCTTTGGCTGCACGAATGTTTGGAGCGAAAGCACATATTGTCATGCCGTCTAGTTCATCGGAAATAAAAAAAGCAGCGGTCCGGGAATATGGGGGACTAATCACAGAATGCGAACCTACGCTTGATTCGCGAATGTCGGAAGCCGCGCGAATACAAGGTGAGACGGGGGCGGTCTTGATTCCACCGTTCGATCATCCTCATGTAATTGCAGGGCAGGGAACCGTTGCTTTGGAGTTGCTAGAGCAAGTCCCAGAACTGGATATGATTGTAGCGCCAATCGGGGGTGGTGGCTTGATGTCGGGAACCTGTTTGGCGGCGAGAGCATTAAAGCCTGGGATTAGAATTGTTGGTGCTGAGCCAGCGGGAGCGGATGATGCGTTTCAATCCAAGAATGCCGGTAAGTTCATTCCGCAACTGTCGCCAGATACAGTAGCGGATGGTTTGCGGACCAGTCTTGGGCAATTAACGTGGCCGTTTATTCGGGACGAAGTTGATGAAATCTTACTTGCTGATGATGCCGCGACCGTATCGGCTATGAGGTTTTTTTGGGAGCGAGCAAAAGTAATTATTGAACCAAGCTGTGCAGTTCCGCTGGCGGCAGTCTTCCATCGTTTTTCAGAAGCAAGTTGCAGTGATTCTCCGGGGGGAAAGCCACAGAATGTTGGCATCATCATTAGCGGGGGGAATGTTGATTTGCAGGCACTTCCATGGTTGAACCTGTAAACAGTTTGCTCAATCACTGAGCAAACTGTAGAGAATTACATTGGTGCTAATCTTGAGGGAGTCCTCGCGTGTATATCCGCTGCATTGAGATTTTCCAGTGTTTTCCAAGGCACAGCTAAGATCGTTGGGGGAAAAGACCACAGCGAGTCGACCGTCGATTTCAGCTCCTTCAAATTGCGGTTTTGTCTTGGTTTCTGTGAACGTACCGTCCGGTTTTCGTGTGCGCAGCGTAACGGCGTCAATTTTGAAGCCGAACATCGGGTTGGTCCAGATCTCGTGGTTGGAGGGTATTGAGATCATTGGCTTGTCACCAAGGATAGCGGTCATTTCTCTGCGGAACGATTTTGTAAACTCTTCGGAAGCACAAATGGAATCTGCAAAAATAAACCCGCCATACTCTAGGTGTTGACGCAACGCCGTTCGTTCTTCCGGCGTAAAGGAGAATCCACTGCGACCATGCATGAAGATGAATGGGTGGTCAGCAAGACTGTCATTGGTAGCGGAGATTAATTTTTTGTCCATCTTGACCTCAAGCCCAGTCGTCTCAATTTTGCGAAGGACATTTCGCCAGGCATTAGGAGCGTCGTCAGAACCACCCTGATGGTCCAGTTTGGGAAAGACCAATACCCGGTCATTGAGAAGTTGTCGATTGGTTTCCGCGAGAGTCGGTGTATCTCCTTTTTCTTTTAAGTTGGTTCGATCTGTCGCGTACGCCATTACGTTAATTCCAATTTTGGTGCAGTATTCGACTCGAAGTTTTAGCCGCTGATTGACATTGGGCGAGTCGAGAATTGCCGGTCGATCGAGATTCCAGTAACAGCTGAGGTTGGCTGGGCAATAGACAACACTGGTTCGACAGCAAGCTTGAAGGCCGAGAAGTGGGCGCTCCTTGCTTGCGACAATGGGATATTGCGAATTCCAAATTGGATGATTGGGAGGGAGAGGTTCAAGCCGGCTATCCGGAAACAGGTCGAGCATTAACAGTTTGAATTCGCGGTCATAACGGCCGTCGTTACCACATCCATCTCCTTGGCAGGCTTCGGCAAAAAGAAACCCTCCATTTTCCAAATATTTTTTTAAATTGTCTTTTTGTTTCTGATCGAGACCAATCAGTTCCTTGCCAGACATAAATAAAACGGGAGCTTCGATTAAATCACTGACCGTGGCGTTTTCCGCTGTTACGGTTTGCCAATTAAGCTTTACATTCCATTCTTTTTCCAAACGTCGAGTCAGGTAATGAACTCCGTTGGGATGCAAGTCCCAGTCATCTGTCCCGTGGTCGTATTTGCCGATGACGATGGGACGTTTTCCCTTGGATAAAAATAGAAGGGCGAAAGAAGTGGCGACAAGTTCGTTGTTTTCCCCTTGGCCCCCGGGGGTAAGCCAGTAATGGTTGAGTGGGTGCTGCGTGCGTAATAGTTGTTTTGCCCCATCGCGGTACCAGTCATTCGCCCCGACGAATCGTCGTCCCGACAATCTGCCGGCTCTTTCTAATCCGTAGAGAAAGTAGAGACGCGTTCTTGGGTCAGCGCGTTGAAGTAATGGATTTGCCCGAACAGTGTAGCGTTTGGCTAGCCAGTTGAATCCGGCGTCGACCATCTTTTTGAGGTCGTCTTCGACACAGCAATTCGCAAATTCGCCGTTAATCAACTTTGAAGGTTCCACCAAGTTTTCTTCCGCAATAATGACTGAAGAAATTCCTGCGCAAGTCATGCTCCCCTTGGGATCTTTTGATCCTGGATAATAAGTAAATCCCCCGGACCTTTCGATGTAACATTTTTTCCAGTAGCTAAGCGCATTTTCCCATGTAGCTTTGGGGATTTTAATGCCCGTTTTACTTGCTTCGTGAAGTGCCAGTATTGCGAATTGACTGTTGGATGAATCGCCCTGCCCTTTTCGCAGTCCATAGCTCCACGCGCCTGCCACGTACCCTGAATCATCGGTTTGCTGCGCGACCAGCCAGTTCACATCGCTTTGAACGGTTTGTCGATATTTTTTTCCGCGGGGGTCGGCGGTAGTTAGCGCCATGATTCGGAGTGACACGACGTAGGTCGATTCTTGCGGAATGTCGACCAA
>JAPOIJ010000002.1 GCA_029979005.1 Planctomycetota bacterium
GCTTTAGCTGTTCCGGCCTTGGCTTCCGAGCCAACAGTCCTCGATGCTCAGGATGAAATGATTGCACAGTTGGAGACTTCAAAAACAGCGCAGTCGGCCATCAAGTCGATTGTAGCAAATGCGAACGAGAGTGATTCCAATCGCGAGACCATGATCAAAAAGCTTTTGGAAGTCATCAACAAAGACGAGAGTATTCCCAAGCGAGGCTGGGCCATTGCGGCGTTGGCCGACATTGGCGGGCAGGATATTGATGAATATCTTCTGAATATTCATGCTAACAACTCACAAAATAAGGTCGTTCGGACTTGGGCTGCCGCAGCGAGAGTTTCCATGACACATACGACCAATGGATTAATTGAAAAAGCAAATTTGATCGGGCAATTTCCAAGTTTAGGGCGTCCGATCGGAATGCGTATTGTCGAAGACATGAAGGAAAATGCGGGCGATATTCGTGCGAATCAGGTATTAGAAGTTGCTTTGAAAGTACCTCAGATCGCAGCGGCACTAGCGCCGGTTATTACAGCATTTACTCCCCAAGAATTGGTCGAAGTCATGGTGGAGGGTGATGCCGATCAGGTGCGCCGCATGTCCGCTGGATATTTGGGGGCTATTGCTAATCAAGGAAAGCAGGAAGAAGTAGCCTCGTCCGTGGTAGAGTCGCTTATGTTTGATGCGATGGCGAAGGATGTTCCCTGGAAAGGGGGTGCTTTGTTTTTACCGGGAATTTCCTGGGATAAGCCCAACGCGAAAAAGCTTGTGGGTGAATTAGTTCGATGGATGCTTTGGTGCGATGTCCAAAATAGAGAGGATGAGAAAAGGCAAATCCACAACAACTTGCGGAGCTTGGCATTGGCTAGAGTCGCTGGCTACCAGTCTCCCGGCTGGCAGGAGGTTGATACGAATGCTTGGTTAGCCGCCTGGGGTAAAGTAGTCGGTCGAAAGGGGATTGAAAAGATTTTGGAGGAGCAGGATCTCAGCGCGAGTGGCAAGTATGGCGAAGTATTGAAAGGCTTGAAGTAGAGTGAAGCCATGCACTGCACGTTTCGGGGGCCTCAAGGGAGCTTTGGGGAGGAGCTAGAAATATATTTTGGCGACTTTTTACCCGTGAAATAAGTTGTTATTGAGCAAGGAATTAAATTCTGTAAACCGAAGGCGTTTTTTGCCGGTATACTTAGGAGGAGTGTTTGTAACTTTCGACGGGGAACTGGATCCTGATGGACTCAACTTCTGAATTTGAACCTTCCGAATTTGAGCCCTCTAATTCAGAGGGGGCACCAGTCGATCCTCAAATTAATCGTCTGCCTGATCCAAGGCGGCCGAGGGTCGTTTTTACGGCAGATACGGACGATTCTGCTCAGTCCCGTTCACCCGAATCTCCTGCAAATCGACCCGCGGATCGAGTGCCTGAAAATAAGTCCTTTTCCAGCAGTGAAGTTGTCGAATCGAACGTCTCGACTAACCCGCCACCGAGACTCGAGCGTTCTGGCTTAGGAGACGCCTCGAAATCGAGCAGTTCAGGATTGGGCTTCTTTGTGTTTAGCATCGTGTTTGTACTGGGAATGTTTTTTCTTGGTCCGGAGATGGTAGAGAGATACCAATACTCTGTTACTCGTGGAAAAATGTTGGCTGAGTACGAGTTCGCGGTGGAAAACCTTGGCAAGCAACCGCTAACGGATGTGTCCAATGCCTATCAGATGGTGGCTCTTAGCGTTCGTCCGAGCGTAGTTAGTATTAACGCCATCAAAGACGGACGTGGCAGAGTTGAAGAGAATGGAATGGGCTCCGGGGTGATCATGTCGACCGAGGGATTCATTCTCACCAATCAGCATGTTGTTCGCGGAGCCGACTCAATCCTAATTCAACTACATGATCGACGCCAATTCGTAGCGAAGCTTGTTGGAGAGGACACGTCAAGTGATTTAGCACTTTTAAAGATCGATGCTCCGGATTTGATTCCCGCGACTTGGGGTGATAGTGAGCAGGTCAATGTTGGTTCAATTGTTTGGGCAATTGGAAGTCCCTACGGTTTTCAGCACACCGTAACTTCTGGGATTATCAGTGGGAAGAATCGTCCTGGTGATAGAAATCACCCAACTCAAAGTTTGCTTCAAACGGATGCAGCAGTGAATCCCGGGAACAGCGGTGGTCCCTTGGTGGATGCTCAGGGGCGAGTGATTGGGATCAATACTTCAATTTTCGGGGACTCGTTCCAGGGAATCAGTTTCGCGGTTCCCAGCGAAACGGCCAAGTTTATTTATCGGGAACTCAGCAGTAAGGGAACTGTGACTCGTGGGTACCTTGGGGTGAAACCCGTTGAAGTAAAACACCGAGATGCAATGCGGCTTCAGCTTCCTGATCTTGATGGGGCGATGTTGTCTCAGGTGGTTGAAGGGGCTCCCGCTTTTGTCGCAGGTATTCGTTCGTTTGACATCATTCGTCAATGGGATGATGTTGAGGTGAAAAATTTTAAGCACCTTTATCGATTAGCCGAAATGACTCGCCCTGATACGCGTGTAAATGTCAAATTCATTCGTGACGGAAAAGAATTGGTGACACAAGTCGTTGTTGGGAATCGCCCCGAAAATATCCGGTAGGCGGTCTACCGCAGGTTAGTTTTCGTGCAATTGGGGCATCGTTGGATCTTCGCATCAATCGATTGCCTCATCAGGGCGTTCGTTAAGGTTTTCCCAGTTGTAAAGGTTTGTTTTTACGATAACTTTTCGCAGACCCGAGTTGTCGCCTTGGTTGCGTTAGGTATATGAGTTGATTGAATAATTCCCATGGGTAGCAGGTGAGTTCGGTACGATAATTATTCAGTGAAGGCGGCAAGCATATAGCAACTCAATTTGTCACAGAACCTATTGATTTTGCAATTAACGGCAAGCGTTTTTGTTGATCATCTTAATTGACTTTACAAGGAAGTAACGTCATTCATGCCCAGGCAGTATCCTAATCGTGGAAACTCAAACACGGATATTTCTCGTGCGACCTCTGTGAATCGTCGTGGGCTCTTCAAGTCGGCAGTGGCGGCGGGAACGGCATTAACGGGTAGCCAGTCCCTGAAGGCAGACGGCCCATTAGGCAAGCTTGTGAAAATTGGCCAACGCACAAGGTCTGGTCAATCAACTCTAAAGCAGCGTGCGGCGAGCGATTATGCGCAGAGCCTTCAAGCCTATGGTGGAAGGTTGGCTAATCCGATCCGCGATTTATTTCTAACCAGTCGCGATTCTGATTCTGTTCATTTTGGCGTCGTTGTGATTGGTTCAGGATATGGTGCTTCGATTGCTGCGGCACGAATTTCGCAACGGTTAGGAGATCAATACCGGATATGTATTCTTGAGCGAGGAAAAGAGTGGGTTCCTGGAACTTTCCCCGATACATTTGCATCCGTATCGGCGAATGCGAGCAATGTGTTTGCAGGACCGACCAAAGGCCAGCGAGCGAGACCGCTGGGGGTTTTTAACTTGATGATGAATGATGAGGTGAATATTCTCTCGGGGAATGGTCTAGGGGGAGGTTCATTAATTAACGCCAGTATCGCGTTGCGACCCAATTCAGAAGTATTTCAACAACAGCGTTGGCCTTCCGCCTTACACAACGCGGAGGTTCTTAGTCCTTATTACGATCGAGTTGCCTCGGCATTGAGCTTGAGCCGGACTCCGTTTGATCAAACACCCAAGGTGCGTGTACGGCGTCGGGCAGCGGAGCAAATAAGTCACCGACCCGGTTTTTTTGATCGGTCAAACATTTCGGTGATGTATGACTATCGTTATCTGGATAAGAATTTTAGAAACTCTGTCGGGATGATACAGCGACCGTGTACCCTGTGTGGAGATTGCACTAACGGGTGTAATGTTGGCGCAAAAAACACGCTCGCAATGAACTATCTTCCTGTTGCTAAGCACAATGGAACTGAGATTTATACACAGGTCGAGGTGAATTCGATAGAAAAATGCGAGGGCTTCTACCGGGTTCACATGACGTACATCGAGGAGCGGAATGGCCAGGTGGCTCGAACGCCGCTGCAAGTTAATTCAGAACTGGTCGTTGTGGGGGCGGGGAGTCCGGCAAGTGCTGCAATCTTGTTGGATTCACAAGATGAGAGCTTGCAGTTTTCTCCGAGTCTTGGGAGGCATTGGTCTGGCAACGGTGATGCGATTGGTTTTGTCACGGGTTTACCAGCGGGAACCAGCATTGGCGGTTTTGGAGCGTTTCCCGGTCAGGGCAAACGGGTTGGCCCAACGGTGCAAACAACGCTTAATTTTTGTGACGATGAAGATTTTCGAAAACATTTACTGATTCAAGACTCCTCAATTCCAAGAGGAGCACTGAATCTGTTTTCAGCATTGTTGCGCGATCCTGAGTTGGATCGCTCGATGGTCATGTTGGGGATGGGGCATGACGAAGGTGCGGGACGTCTTGTCAAGAAAATGGGGCGTTGGCAAATTAAATGGGAAGGGCTGAAGTCCAGCGCCTATCGTCAGCGAGTGTTCCGCCAATTTGAAAAATTGGCCAATGCCCATGGTGGACGTTATAAACGGCTCAAAGCGTTCGGGGATAACCTGGTCACCGTTCACCCGCTGGGAGGGTGCGGGATGTCGGATGTGCCTACCGAGGGGGCAGTCAATCATCTCGGGCAGGTCTTTGATTATCAGAATGGTGGATATTTGGACGCGGACACGGGTGAGTTGGCAGTCCATCGAGGGTTGTATGTGTCTGACGGTTCGGTGATTCCTACGGCTCTCGGGGTTAACCCCTATATGACGATTGGTGCAATTTCCGAGCGAATTGCGAATCATATCGTTAACAATCCCGAGCATTCCCACCTGTTTTCCGATTCGTCGTTTTCTACATCTTAAGAGCAGATTGTAAAAACCATTGGGGATCGTTGATCTGAATCTGTTTCAGGTCGCTCCGCGCGAGTCACGGGGGCCTGTCGGCCAAGTAAATTTGTATTACGGTTTGACGAAAGCCCGCGGGGTGAGTAAAAAATAGGGTAAATCTGTTGGTGAGTGAGCTCCGCGAGGGGGAGCCGTGAATTGGGTCAGGCCTGAAATATGGAGCAGCCCTAAGCGGGGTACTCTTGTGCGGGGCTCTCTCGTCCGCAGATTTTTTTTTGCCAGCGTTGCGAAATCGAATTTTTCGGTAATTTTCACAGCGCCAACGGCGTGTTTTTTCGGACACGTTGCAAAGAGTCGCATTTCAGCTAGATCGGGACCTACTCGTTGGCCAAGTGAATCGGTTAGAATTGGGGCTCGCCAACGACGCGAGCTCATTTCTACGGCCAATGGTTTTGTGATGAATTCACCTTCGCCCACCGATGACGGACAATATAAAGTTGTCGCACTTAAATACCGCCCCCAATTGTTTGGAGAGTTGGTTGGGCAAAGTCACATTGCGACCGCATTATCGAATGCGATTGACAAGAATCGCGTTGGTCATGCGTATCTGTTCACAGGTGCCCGCGGGGTTGGGAAAACCTCGTCAGCGCGAATTTTTGCAAAGTGTCTTAATTGTGTTGAGGGGCCAACAAAAACTCCTTGCGGGAAATGTGGTATTTGCGAAGCCGTTTCTGCTGGTGACGATGTTGATGTTCTGGAAATTGACGGTGCGAGCAACCGGGGAATCGACGAGATTCGTTTGTTGCGATCCAATGCATCCGTTCGCCCCAGTCGTTGTAGGTATAAAATCTATATCATCGACGAAGTGCACATGTTAACGATGCAAGCTTTTAATGCGCTGCTTAAGACGCTTGAAGAACCTCCGCCGCATGTCAAATTTATCTTTTGCACGACAGATCCTCAGAAGATACCGATTACGGTTTTATCGCGTTGTCAACGATTTGATTTTTCACCTGTTCAGACGAATGAAATCTCCAACCGCCTGTCCGAGATCGCAGCGAATGAGGGGGTGACTGCCGACGAACAAGCGTTGGCTTTGTTGGCTCGCCGTGCTAATGGATCTATGCGAGACAGTCAGTCATTACTTGAGCAACTTTTCTCGTTTTGCGGGAACTCTATTTCAGTGCAAGAAGTTCATGAGCTACTTGGCACTGCGGATATGGGCAGAATCGCTGAGATCTCAACTGCGATGGTAAATGCAGATCCCATGACTGCACTGAATTTAATCCATCATGGAATTACCGACGGTGTCGATGCTGGGCAAATGGCGGATCAGTTGCTGGGGTATTTCAGAGACATGATGGTCGCGAGTGTCGATTGCAGTCCTGATACTTTTTTGAATTGCAGTGAAGCGGATCTTGAGCATTTGAAAACACTTTCCGATGCGATTGGTCTGGAAACAATACTTACGATCGTACAGTTGCTTGATTCGGCAGTGGTTCGGATGCAGTCAAGCCTGCACGGACGGACGTTGCTGGAAGCGGCTGTGGTACGGGTTTGTAATCTCGAAAAACTGGAAGCCATTGCTGATTTGGTCGATCAGTTATCAGACCCCAAAAACAGCAAGGGTGCTGCAGTAAAGGCGCCGCGACAACGCGTTGAAATGAGACGAGTCGAAACCTCCGGGACGGTTGGTCAGGCGGCTCTAAAAAAAAACGAAATAGCACCTGATCCGGCTCCACAGTCGACAACGAGTGTGGCTGGCGAAACAGTGGCTCAAGATGATTCTGCAGCAAAACCGCCGGGCGGAGAGGTGTTGGAAGATGCGGGGATTGCCAAGGTAGGTAATGCTAACGTTTCTCCCGAACCAAAGGCGACGGGCATTCCGGAGATTCCGAGTGGAAGTCACGTTGCCAATGACTTGCCGAAAGCAGGCGGTGAAATAGTTTCCCCAACGGATTCTCATTCGACGGATGCAGATGTTAGCTCGATCGAAGCGCGTTGGAAAACTGTTCTCGAAACGATGGGGGATATGACTGCCGAAATGGCCTCCAATTATGAATCGGTCGAACTTAAAGGGGCGGATCAGCTTTTGGTCACCTTGCGGGACAAGGCGAGTCGAGATCTCTGTATGAAGCCGGATCGTCGCAGTCGTTTTGAAGAAGCATTTGAAAAGGTAACCGATCGAACGGTTCGTGTTGAGTTTTTGGTTTCTCAAAACGTGATTGAAAGTCCGGCTCCGAAGCCTAAACTTACCCGTGCACAGCAGGTAAGGAAATTGCAAGATGTCGAATTGGTGAAACAGGCCATGGAATTATTTGATGCAGAAATAACAGGGTTTCGTGAACCTATGCCGTCGAAAAAGCGTTGAGTTTAGTTGAGTTAAGCGGTTAATCGAGCGATCCGCGGTTATTAATTTTTTGTTGGAGAACGAGATGTTAAAAGGGTTAGGGAACATCGCTGCGTTGATGAAGCAGGCGCGGACTATGGGTCCCCGGATGCAGGAGCAAATGGAGGAACTGAAATCAAAAACAGTTCACGGTTCATCTGGCGGTGGCATGATTAAGGTGCAGGCAAATGGGATTGGTCAAATATTGAGTGTTGCCATTGATCCTGCTCTTTCTCAGCAAAACGATGTCGAGATGATCCAGGATTTGCTTCCCGCTGCCATTAACGACGCGTTGGAGAAGCAACAGCAATTAAGACTAGAGGTAATGCAGTCAGTAACCGAGGATTTGCCTCTGCCCGGAAATATGGAAGACATGCTGAAGCAATTTATGGGTGGAGATGATGGTGGCGATTCATCCGATTTGACTTCACCAAAAATTTGATGGACTGACAAGGGGATCCAGCGAACTCAATCACTGGGGGATTTACATTTGCCGGGACGGATGTTGGCAAACGGCAATTGTTCCGCACATTAATCAGGGAAGGTAGAGAACACGAGATCATGGCCGAACTATCTGACTCAGTCTCAAACATGATTGATCAACTTGCAAGGTTGCCGGGAATTGGCCGGAAATCGGCGGAGCGTCTGGCGTACCACATTTTACGAGTGCCAGAATCGGAGGCTTTCGCGTTAGCCGATTCGATTCGTACGGTTCGCGAGAACGTCCGGTACTGTGAGATTTGTTTCAATCTTGCTGAAAGCGAGATGTGTAATATTTGCCGCGATCCAGCGCGTGATCAAAAGTTGATCTGTGTAGTACAGCAACCTCGAGACCTCATGGCTCTTGAGCAGTCGGGAACCTATCGCGGACTGTATCATGTGCTGCTTGGTCGGATTGCACCGTTGGAAAACATCGGCCCCGATCAACTGACCATTGACCAGCTAATGGGGCGGGTGTCTCAGGGTACTTTTGAGGAGGTGATCATGGCCACTAATCCGACTGTTGAAGGGGATGGTACGGCGCTTCATATTTCGAATTTACTTTCAGAATTTGACATTAGATTGACGCGGCTCGCACGTGGGATCACGACTGGCAGTATTCTGGAATACACCAATAAGGAAATCTTGGCGGATGCTCTGTCTGGACGGCAACCGCTGTGAAATAAAGCCCCTGCTGCTGAAGTGCCTCTAATAAAATTAGCGTGAACAGTCAGGCGGGTAGGCGTGTCTGCCCGGGAGAGCGTCAACTGTTACTGACAAAAGACGGAGTCATTGTCAGAAAATGAATGGTTTTGCGGGCGACCGCGTCGGCGAAAACGTTTTTTTTGCCTTGGATTCGTATTTCTGGGGCTTTTTGACGGTAAACTAGACAGTCTGAGTCGGCGGGCGAACTGCGTCTGCCGGTTGAACAACTTGCGAGTTAATTCGGCGTTGGCCTGAGGCAACTCCCGTTGGTTCGAGGCCGAATACGTCTTAACGTGGTTTGGTAGATTCGGTAAAAGTAGATCGCACGCTGGCGTCGGTTTAGTTTTTCAGAAAAGTTGTATGAAAATATCGTTCGGTCAAAATCTATCGCAAAAGCAAACCCAAAAACTGGCTCCTCGGATGATCCAGTCGATGGAGATTTTGCAGATGGCGCAAGCCGCGTTGGATGAAAAGATCGAACAGGAATTGATTGAGAATCCTGCGCTCGAGCGAGCGGATGAGTCGACGACGAATGAGGACGCATCCAAAAACACGTTGGATGTTGAGAAGGAAACCAAGGATGTCGAACAGAAGGAATTGGTTGTCGATGAAGACAAGGGCGGCGAGGATGATTTTGAGCGGTTGTTAAATCTCGACAAGGACATTCCCGATCATTTTGACGAAAGCACACGCCCTTCCTCAAATCGGATTCAGGAGAGTGGAGATCGACAGCACGATTTGATTGCGAACATTGTTGATCGTGGCGAGACGCTTCAGAATCACTTGAATGCACAGTTACACGAGATGGATCTGGCTCCTGATCTGCTGAAGATGTGTGAGAGAATCGTTTCGTCTCTTTCGGCGAAAGACGGTGGCTATTTAAAAGTCTCGCTCAATGACCTTTTGCCGCCAAATAGTGGCCCAGACGATCTTGAGTTGGCGGAAGAGGCATTAGCTCATGTTCAGCAATTGGATCCCGCCGGTGTTGGAGCGCGAGATCTTTGTGAATGCTTATTGCTTCAGCTTACATCTGATATCACGAATCTGAAAAATGTTAGAACACTGATCGTCAACCACCTCGAAGATCTGCAGCATAACCGCATGCCTCAGATCGAGAAGGCAACTGGTTTGACGATTGAAGAAATCAAAGATGCCTGGGATGAATTAAAAAGGCTTGACCCAAGACCGGCCAGCCGGTTTGCTGACGACTTTGTGCCTACGGTGACACCGGATATGTGGCTTGAAGTAGGTGAAGATGGTGAGTACACCGTCAAAATGGAGGAGGGGCCGACACGTAATCTTTACATTAGCAATTACTATAGGCAGCGCTTGACCAATGGTCAGGCTACTGCCGAAGAAAAGGAATTCATTAAGAGGAAAGTGACTGCCGCACACTGGTTGATCGAATCCATTGAACAGCGGCGAAATACGTTAACTCGGGTTGCTCAGGAAATTGTAAATCATCAAAAAGCTTACTTTGATGACGGTCCTGAATTTTTGCGCCCGCTCAAGATGGAGCAAATTGCCGAGAAGGTAGGCGTTGCCGTCACCACGGTTAGTCGTGCTGTAGATCAGAAGTGGATTGAGACTCATCGTGGCATCCTGCCGTTGCGGATGTTCTTTATGGGGGGAACGACAACCGACGATGGTGAAGACGTTGCCTGGAATAAGATCCGTATTGAACTTCAAAAATTGATTGACGGCGAAGATAAGTCAAAACCGTACAGTGACGAAGAAATCATGCAGCTTCTGAAAAATCAAGGTTTCGCAGTCGCTCGCCGAACGGTGTCCAAGTATCGCGAAAAGCTTTCGATTCCAAGTTCTCGCCAGCGGCGAGATTGGACTAAAAAGAAGAAAGACAAATAGGGCTGTCCCCAGTATTTGCGTGAGTGAACGAACTCACCAGTTGGCGCGTTTTTCGGATGTGAGATCTTCTCACTCGCGTGATGAGGCTCGCAGTTTCTATCGATTCAGGTGGAAATATTTCGAAAAACTGATTGTAACTTGCTAATTTTTGGTCTCGAAGTGAGAATGGAAACGGGGCAAATTAGGTCTCGCTATCGTAAACTTACTGAACACCTCGAAATGCTTGAATGTCTTCTGATCGTAAATTTTCGGCCGCTGAAACCGAGTCCATGATTCGAGGAATAGGTGGTCTGGATCGTCCTCAAGTGAGTGATCAAAACGATGTCATCGATACGATGATGTTGGTGAAGACTCCGGAGAATATTTCATTTCAATATGAGATCTCAGGGCCATTCTATCGATTTGTCGCTTATCTTACGGATCTGATATTCGCATTTGGTGGTTACTTTGCCGCCGTAGGGATACTTTACTTCCTCTTGGTCGTTTTCGGTCTATTAATTGGGAATGCACTCAATACGTTTACATTTTTTGAAGTGCTTGCCGGGATCGGTTTCGGTCTGATTATGGTCGGTTTCTTTATCGTTTATTGGTTCTACGGAGCCTATATGGAAACTCGGTTCAACGGGCAGACCCTTGGGAAACGGTTGTGTGGGATCCGTGTGATTTCAGTTGACGGGCATGCGATTGACGGTGTTCAGGCAACGCTGCGGAACTTTTTTCGATTTCTAGACGTCATGCCGATCGTTCCACTTCAGATGTTACTTGGCCTGGAATCGCAAGTTCTGTTTGCGCTTCCAACGTTTCTGATTGGCTTAGTGGTGATGTCGCTCAATCGGAAGTTTCAAAGAGTAGGAGATCTGGTGGCAGGTACCGTGGTTATTTTTGAAGAAAAAAAATACCGTCCCGATCTGATTGAATTCGAAGATGAGCGTGTTCCGCGATTAGCTGAATTAATCCCTGCGGATTTTGTCGCATCTCAAGGCTTGACTCAGGTGGTTGCCGAATTTGCGGAACAGCGGGTGTATCTTGTCCCGCAACGATCGGCAGATATTGCAAAACACGTGGCTGTGCCCCTGATGGATCGCTTTGGAATTGCGGCGGACACGGATCCGGATTTGTTTATGTGTTCTTTGTATCATCGTTTGTTTGTGACTCAGGAAGCGGGCGAGTCCCAAGTGGTAACCGAAAACGGAGCCGTTGAGTTGAGTTTGCCGGTTTCGGTTGGGGAGGGAATCGAACGATGAAAGTAGCAGAGCTAATTAAACTTCGATCGCCGTATTGGGAGGAATTAGAGGACTTGTCGATACAGATGGGAGGGAGATTAGGTAAGGCTGACCCCGATCGTGTTAGTCGGTTTGCAACGTTATACCGTGCTGCCTGTGCTGATTTGGCTTTGGCTGAATCGTATCAACTACCACCTCAAACAGTAGAGTACTTGCATCGGCTTGTAGGTAGAGCTCACAACCAGCTTTATCGCAGTCAGGGTTATCAATTCAATAGTTGGACCAAGCGTATTTTTACCGACACACCTCGTCTGATATTTAATGACGTTTGTATCCAGATTGTGACAATCATCTTTTGGGGATTGTTCTTAATTGCAGCCTACCTGTCCTATAACACGACGGTTTGGCCCGGGTTTTCTGAAGCTGTGGTGGGCGTTGAGGGCCTCGACCAGTTGCGCGAAAGTTACGGGCAGTTCGGTGGTAACCGAGGTGTCGGTAGCAACACTTTCATGATGGGTTATTATATTCATAACAACGCCACGATTGGCCTGCAGTGTTTTGTGATGATGCTCTTGGTGATTCCCGGTTTTGTTGTGCTTTCCTATAACGCGATCTACCTTGGCGCGGTCTTTGGAGTAATGTTTCGACCAGATTCCGGTGCGGCGAGCGAGAACTTCCAAAACTTCGTCACTGCACACGGACCGTTTGAGTTGACGGCGATTATTCTTGCTGCGGGTGCTGGTTTGAAAATTGGGCTTAGTTGGATAATGTCTGACGGCCTTAATAGAAAAGATTCGCTTTTGAAAACCGCTCGCGAGTCACTGCCAATCGTCATGTGTGCCGTTGTGCTTTTTGTCCTGGCAGCGATGATTGAAGGCTTTATCTCACCGCATGGCGATTTCCCTTGGTGGGGCAAGGGAACGGTTGCGGTTGGTTCTAGTTGTCTGTTGATGATTTATTTTGTGGTGTTGGGGTATCCTGCCGCTTGGCCGGGAGGTGAAGACGATGGATTTTAGTAAGACGTTTATTTCTATTCGTACACGCACCGCTCTCCAGATTTACGATTTAGCCATTTTAGTCTGTGTTGAGTATTTCAAGCCACTGCTTGCGTTGTTAGCCATTGGAGCGTTCCCGTTTATTTTGTTGGACTGTTTACTGATTGGTTGGTTGGCAACTGATTATAAAGATTTTAGATATTTTTATTGGGTGATGTTTTTGTTGGTCGTGAGTCAGGCTCAATTCGCGACGGTATTCATGACCCATTATTTGGGACAGGCGATGTTCTTTGGTCGCCCAAAAATATCCACGACAGTGAAAGATGTATTGCGGGCAGGGTTTTACTTTCACTGGCTGCATGGTGGTGTACGGATGGTAGTACCCGTTTTGATTTGTTGTTTTTTTCTGTCTCGTTCGATGGCCTTGGGCGCGTTCGATCGATACCTTTATCTGTTTCTCTATCTGCCGGGCTTGGTGGTATGCGGTTTGAGTTTTCGCATGTTTCGACCGTTTGTTAGCGAAATTTTGCTACTAGAGAAAACCCCACTAAAATCGAACAACGAAAATGTGGTTTGTTTCCATCGCCGTTCCATCTCACTTCATTACAGGCAAGGTGCCGTGGAGGGGATTTTCGGGCAGGGGTTTGCAAGTTTTCTGCTCGGCCTTTTTCTGGGATTGGGGGTTTATGCCGGACTTTTGCAGTTGGATAAAATCTTGAATATTCAAGCGAATTCTGAGTGGAGCTATGCTGCTTGGTACTGGTTGGTCGCTCTTTGGTTGACTGTTGGTTTTTTGTGTGTCGCACGATTCTTGTTTTATATTGACACGCGCATTCGGCAGGAGGGCTGGGGCGTGGAATTAAGGATGCGATCGGAGAGTCAACGAATCAGTGAAATGGGGATCTAAGAGAAAAGCATTTGAATGATAGACTTTTTGCAAATAATTGATCCTCGGCGGTTGCCCCTGACTTTCGCTTCGACGAAGCAGAGTGTTTGGTTTCTGGCGTTTTGCGTTGGGGTTTGTTGTGATTTGGGATTGAATGGTTCCTTGTGTGCGCAAGGCAATTCAAAATTATCATCTAATGATGCACCCTGGTTGGATTCAATGTCAGGAGAGGTGTTACCAATTGATTTTGCCGGCCGCGAATCGGCGAGATCCTTGTCTCGGGCCGAAATTCCAGCTGCGAGAGTAGTACCACCGGCTGCCCCGGCTGCCCCGGTTGCACCCGCCCGCCCGTGGGGGAGCAGTTATTGGGAATGGATTTTGGGGGGATTTAAGGTTGTTGGTTACGTCCTGCTGATTTTGGTAATTGGATTAGTGGCCTACTTGGTCTACCGATATTACAACCGGTGGCGAAAAATGGACTCGGAAGAAAATTGGGATGAAAGCCTGGCAACGAGAACGGTCGAGCAGAGCATGCGGCAGTTATCATTTGACGTAGATTTTTCAAACGGAGATTTTTGCGACGAAGCGGAGAAGGCCTATCGGAGCGGTGATCTAAGAAGCGCGATTATTTATCTCTTCAGTTATGTCTTAGTTTCTCTTGATCAGAAGGGGCATATTCGCTTACGGAAGGGGAAGACCAATCGTGAGTACTTACGAGAAATTCGAGGGCAACACGGTTTGGCAAAATTTTACCAGCGAGTGATGGTGCCATTCGAAGAGACCTTCTTCGGCGATTATCAACTTGAGCAGGAGGAATTTGAAAATTGTTGGAGCCAGCTTGGTCAATTTCAGAAAGATGTCGTCCAAGCTCCACGGGTGTCGCATGGCTAAGTTACCTAAAAATAAAACAATTCGGCTTAGTCGCGTAATTGTCTTGGTTATTACACTGATATCTGCGTTGGGGTGCGAGCAACCGGAGACCCTCAATACTGAGTACGGAACGATTTTTGGAACACAAGGGGCTGACAGTTTAAACGGCACCAAGTATTTCTCGGAGTTGTTCGAAGCCCAGGGCGCGACGGTCAAGCGGAGTACAGTTATCGATCCCAGACTTGACCAATATGACACACTGGTTTGGTTTCCCGACAGTATTGGTGTCCCCTCGGCGAAGGCCGTGAGTAGCCTAAGTGAGTGGCTTGAAGGTGGATACGGAAGGACCTTGATATTTGTTGCTGGTGGGACCACCTCTACGGAGGATTACTTGAGGGCCGCTATTGAGAAAGTTCCTTCGGAGCAGAAGGAAGAGTATTTGCGCAGAATTTCGGAAGAAATGATCGGAAGCAACAGATACGACACGCAGACGTTGTTTATGGGTAATTTAACGGAGTGTGACTGGTATGAGTTGACGGAGAAACGGTTAGGCCGGAAGAAGTCTGTTTCCGGTAAGTTGCTGGAAGAGGGTAGGGATTTCCCGGAAATGGAACTTGATTTCCCTTATGAGATTCAGCCGCGAAAAGAATGGGAACCGGAGGTGCTCCTGGAAGCTGGTGATGAAGCATTTGTTTATAAGTTGAGTAACCAGGCCGTTCGCGATAATCAAAGTGAGTTAATTTTGGTGAGCCAGGGGACCGTTTTACTGAATTTCTCGTTAATTGATGAAGATAAGCAGGCTTTGGCTTCGGCGCTTGTAAGTCGTTGTGAAACCAGTCGGGGAGTATTGTTTTTAGAAAGTGGTTCCGAAGGAATTGAAGTCCGAGAGTCGGTAGTTTCAAACCATAGCAATTGGAGTTGGATAGCCCAGCCTCCGTTGTGTTATATCGTGCCACATGTGTTGTTTCTTGGAGTATTGTTTTGCTTTGTTTACTTTCCAATTTTTGGAAGACCCAAACGAGTCAAGCCGCGAAATATTTCGACTTTTAGAAATCATATTAACGCGACAGCAGAGTTGTTGTCGCGTAGTAATCAGCCAAACCGAGCAGTGAATGCGATTAGGAATTACCAGCGAGCGGTTTCCAATGAGGCCAATCGAAAAAAAGCTGATTGACTGTGTTTGTAGACCGTGACTAATTAAAGAAATAATTATGAGTACATCAAATGATCCGGATGCGTCGCTTGTCAAATTTCGGTGTGGCAAATGTGACAAAATTTTGAAAGTGAAGGCGGAGTCTAGCGGCGGGAAAGCCAAATGTCCCAGTTGCGGCGAGATCGTTCGGGTTCCCGACGCTCAATCTTCCGACTCGGGAGGAGGCGGTGCTGTCGAGGTGATTGAAGCAGGGCAAGTCGTGTCACCGCCAGATCCAATGGGCAAGGGAGTTTCTTTGAAGAGTGAGGAGGGGGGAACTGCGGCTCAGGGTATTTATCGTCGAATTACCAACGAGATTGAGAAGGTTTTTGTTGGACAGGACGAGTTGGTGCAGGGAGCGTTAGTGGCGTTGTTTTCAAACGGCCACGTTTTGATTGAAAGTGTTCCTGGTCTGGGGAAAACACTATTTGTTCGAACCTTAGGGAAAGTACTGGGGTGTGATTTTGGTCGTATTCAGTTCACGGCTGATTTAATGCCCTCAGACATCACAGGCGCTCCGGTGTTCAATATGAAATCCCAGGAATTCGAATTCCGCCCCGGGCCAGTTTTTACTCAACTCCTTTTGGCTGATGAAATTAATCGCTCACCGGCCAAAACGCATGCTGCATTATTGGAAATCATGCAAGAGCGGCGCGTGACAATTGATGGCAACACGTATTCGTTGGAGTTGCCGTTCCTTGTCGTGGCGACACAGAATCCGATTGAGTCTGAGGGTACCTACAATTTGCCGGAAGCTCAGTTGGATCGTTTTATGTTTAAACTGTCCGCTAAGTACCCGACCGAGGAACAAGAGGCTGAGATTCTCATTCGCCACGGTGGACAGGAAGATCTGACTCGCCAGTTGGCTGAAAATATCAATCAGGTAACGACTCCTGAAGAGATTTTAAGTTTGACCGCCGAAAGTGGTACTGTTCGGGTTGATGAATTATTGGTGGGTTACATAAACAAAATCGTTCGGCTGACTCGAACTTGGCCGCAGTTTTATTTAGGGGCTTCGCCGCGAGCAGGTATAAGTCTGATGCAGGGTGCGCGGACGCTCGCTATGTTTCATGGCCGTGACTATGCCGTGCCTGACGATGTGATTGAAATTGCGTTGCCGGTATTGCGCCACCGAGTTCAGCTAACCGCAGAGGCGGAAGTGGAAGGTCAAAGTGTTGACCAGATACTAAGTGATTTGATTCGGACGATTGAGGTTCCCCGACTCAAATAGATATTCTCCTGCTCAACGATCCGATCGTGTCCGTAGATAAGTAAAGCCTGTGTTATCAACTCTTCAATTCGTGTGCGAATACCTGATTAACAGCCCTATCCTGCTGTTGTTAATCATGTCGTTCCCCTTGTGGCTACTCGCGCGAAAGTCGGGAGTTTACCCTTCAAAGCGGCTGATGCTTCTGTTTTTAGCGCCCTCTTTAATGTCATTCTTTCTGATCCCAATCACGGATGAAGGGGGCATTGAAGCGAATTCGGTTGGCTTGTTTTTCTTGATGAATGGATCACTCCGCCAGATATTGCTTTTCGCAATTTTATTGATGGACGTGTCGCTCCTCGGAATTGCATTTTTTGATCTTATGAAGATGGTTCCGCCGTCTGTTTTTTCAGGTACTCGCAAGGTTCAGAGAATCGCATCTCAGGGCAAGCGGCAAAAAGTCGAGATTGAAATCATAAACCACTCCCAAAGGTCGTGTGTAGTTGCCATACGTGACGATCTGCCTGATTCTTTTGTTGCGGAGCCAGGGCGGTTTGATGCGGCCATTGCCGAACGCAGTCGACTTCAGTTTGAATATGAACTGACCGGACGGCGTCGAGGCCGCGTCGTTTTGGAATGTATTCATTTGATGGTTGGCAGTCCGCTTAAATTATGGCAGGGGTTTTACCGTTTGCCGAGCGAATCAGTTGTAGATGTTTATCCTGATATGAAGCAAATTGCTGAATATGATTTGCTGGCTCGAACAAATCGTCTGAGCCTCATGGGGCTGCGTCGAACTCGGAAGATTGGACAGGATAATGAATTTGAACGCTTGCGTGATTATACGCAGGATGACAATTACAAGCACATCGACTGGCGGACGACGGCTCGGCGTAACAAGTTAACTGTTCGGGATTTTCAGGCGAATCAAAGCCAGAGAATTGTATTTATGGTCGATTGCGGCCGGATGATGACCGGTACGGCTGGAGAAATTAGCCTACTGGATCATTCGCTCAACGCGATGCTCATGCTCAGCTACATTGCGTTGCGACAGGGTGATTCAGTTGGGATGTTGAGTTTTAGTGACCGAATTCATAATTTTACACCCGCGAAGAATGGCGTAAAACACATCAACCGCTTGCTGAATGCGTCTTACGATCAGCAGGCCAGATATGTTGAGTCGCGGTACGATGACGCATTTCTATATTTGCGGTCGCACTGTTCGAAGCGATCATTGGTGATTTTAGTGACCAATGTGATTGATGAAATCAACTCGCACCAGATAAACCAGTATTTAACTGCTTTGACAGGTCGTCATTTGCCATTAGGAGTTTTTCTGCGTGACCGGGAGATGTTTTCAGCCGTGGAAGAATTCGAGTCGCGCGGTCAACCTGGAAAGAAACAAATTTACGAAGCTGCTGCCGCTGTAGATATTTTGAATTGGCGAAGGCAAGTGATACGAGACCTTCGTCATCAGGGAACACTTGCCATGGACTTATTTCCAGAAGATCTCACTTCCGAATTGATCAACCAGTATTTGCAGATCAAAGCGCGGCACTTGCTGTGAGCTTCTTTTGCAAGTTAGGTGATTCAGTCTGTTCGGCAATCAGTTCAACCGATTTAAGAGATGTGCGAGTTTGGCGGTTGGCTCTGAATTGAGACAATCGAGAGTCTCTTTAAGTTTCTTACGTTGTTCTTCGGTGACCGGATAAGTCTGGGAATTATTGGGAGTTGCCGATACCAGCTGTGCTCCGATGGTTTTTATTAACTCTCGAACTCCCTCGTTGGTTTTTACAGAAGTCTTGACGGTAGCAATCGGATTTGTTGATTCGTCGTTAAACGGTTGGCTGGAAGGAAGTAGGTCGGTTTTATTCAGTACAATTAAATCGGGCTCGGTTTCAGCAATGAATTCCGCTCTCTCAGGTTGCGGCGTCTCGTTTACGTCGAAAACGCAAATCGTTAAATCTGCTTTTGAGATTTGCTCTTTTGCCTGCGCAATTCCTTGAACTTCGATTGGGTTGTCAGAGTCTCGTATCCCTGCGGTATCTTTAAGCGTGACTGGCCAGCCGTCGATAGCGAGTGCCTGCGAAACGACATCGCGGGTGGTGCCGGGAATGTCGTGAACAATCGCCCGTTGAAAGCCCGCCATCGCATTCACAAGGCTGCTTTTACCAACGTTGGGCTGACCGCAAAGGACTACGATTCGCGGGGTGGTAAGGTGTTTCCCGAAATCTGACCAGCTAAGCATAGACTGCAGCTGCGCAGCGGCGATTCCACGTTCATTGGCAGCAAGTAAGTCTCGGATTTGTTGAATTTGTTTGGGAAGTTGCGTCACTAACCTCAATAAGTAGGAGGCCGTTTTGGAGGTTTGAGCCTGAGTTAACGCCAATTGAGTGCTAACGCTCCAGAAATCTTGGAATTGAATCGAAAATTCAGTCGCAGAGACTTCCGCAAACCCTCTTTCTGTAAGTGAGTGAATGACAGCTTGGCTGGCCGTTGATCCGCCATGGCAGTGAATTTCGAAATGCTGTTCGCCGCGTTTGGAAACAACGAGGTCTTCCCCTGTGGATTTCCAGATTCCATAGGCGATGTCTTGATGTCTTCGAGAGGTGAGCGGGGCACCATTGGGGGTCAGTAAACACTCGTCAATTGTGGCTCCGGCTAATTCGCCGAACACGGAAACAACGGCAACAGCGCCGCGTCCGGTTGGCGTAATTTGGCTGCAAATGTTACAGGAAGGTGGGGAGTTCAATGGAGTTGACGTATTTTGTGTAAAGGAATTTGGGTTATGTATTGTTAAGTTTTTTTCCGATCGCACGTGCTCCTTGCAGCACTAAATCGGGAATGTATCGCCAGTCTTGATGCAATTGTTCGGAGAAATATTTGAGTCCGCCTCCAGTTGCAAAGGTAACCGGGGGCTCAGTAGAGATTTTTGCCATTTGTTTAACGATTTCTAGAATGGCATATTTCTGCGAATGGTAAACGCCTTTTTGGATTGCGTCACTAGTTGATTTTCCAATTACCGAGTCGAAGCCTTGACTGGAAAGTGATTTCCCTGAATTTAAACCCAAGTCTGGCAAGGCATCGGTAAAAGTGTTGAGTCGTTTGAAGTTAGATTCGGCTCCGGGAAAGATAACCCCCCCCTGAAAAATACCTTGAGAATCCACCCAGTCGATTGTCACCGCTGTGCCTGCGTCGACGACGATGACTGGTCCTTGAGTGTGATTCAATTGCCATGCCATCCAGGCTGAGATTAATCGATCTCGCCCCAGTAACTGTCGCGATTCGATATTAGATAGAAGGTCAACATCACTCTCCTCAATAAGATAGGAGCGGTCGCTGGGTCGGTGTCGTTCGATCCAATCCAGGAGCGTTAATTCTTTTTTTTGGTGGACGCTTGAAATCGACCAGAAGAACGAGCCATTGTTCAACGGCAGTTGTTGAAGTTCCTGATTCAAGTCGGAGTCGCAGTTTAGCGTCAATTGAGTCTGCCAGTTATCGGTCATGTCAGGGCTGTCGACCGCAATCTTGATCGAACTATTTCCGATATCAACTGCAATCAATCGCATGACGAATGTTGCTCCAAAACTTGGTCGATTCGATTCATTAGTCGAGGCAAACCGTCACCGGTTACTGCGGAAATCAGGAATACTTCACCCTCTGTTTCGCTTCTGAGCGTTGCTGCCACCTCCTCAGCCGGCGGCAGTTCGGATTTCGTCACGACGATGATTTCTGGCCGTGTTTTTAATTGAGGGTTGTATTCCTCAAGTTCGCGCCGGATCGCCCAGTAGTTTTCCGTGGGTTCGGTTTGATCGAGGGGCATGGGTTCTACTAGATGAACGAGGATTCCGGCTCGCTCGATATGCTTCAGGAAGTCGTGCCCAAGACCAACTCCTTCCGAAGCGCCTTCGATCAAACCGGGGATATCTGCCACAATGAAGGAGCGGTCTGCGTCAATTTGTACCTGTCCCAAATTGGGAAATTTCGTAGTGAAGGGATAGTCGGCGATTTCCGGCTTTGCGCTCGAGAGCCGGCTTAACAGAGTGCTTTTACCCGCATTAGGCTTTCCAATTAAGCCAACATCCGCAATCACTTTTAATTCAAGCTTAAGGGTTCTTGCTTCACCGGCTCCACCCTGCGTTGCTTGCCGCGGCGCTTGATTCGTGGAAGATTTGAAGCGGGTGTTCCCTCTGCCGCCACGTCCACCGCGTGCAGCGATAACTGAATCCCCATCAACCGCGAGATCTTTAATAATCAAATCCGTCTCGGCATCGATTACGATAGTGCCCGCCGGGACGAAAATCGTTATATCGTCGGCACAGGCACCGTGTCGGTTTGCTCCTTCGCCATTGTTTCCATTTTTGCCCCGAATGTGATGACGATTGGAGAGGGCGACAAGGCTGTTGACTCCATGTTTTGCGACAAGAATAACACTGCCACCGTCTCCGCCGTCGCCGCCATTGGGGCCTCCGCGAGGCACGTATTTTTCGCGTCGAAAACTCATGCATCCGTGTCCGCCCCGTCCACCCATTACTTCGATTTGAACTTGGTCAACGAACATAGTATTCCAGAAATGGTTGGATTTGGTGGTGCGATGGTGTAGCCCGGTTTCGGGGATTGCAAAAATAAAGGATGCCAGATTATGGCATCCTTTTTCTTATTTCATTGAGGTTACGGGAATCGTCAGTGGGTGCATTCAGATTTTACACCAACCGTCGTAGGATCCCCCGTCCTTAATTGGTTTCGGCAACGACGTTAATCCGTCGTCCCTTGCGATCAAACATGACGTTTCCGTCGACGAGCGCGAAGAGTGTGTAGTCATTTCCTTGGCCAACACCCTTTCCCGGGTGCCATTTATTTCCAACTTGTCGAATAAGGATGTTTCCTGCAACGACGCGTTCTCCGCCAAACTTTTTGACCCCTCGGCGTTGAGCGTTGGAATCACGCCCGTTTCGACTGGAGCCTTGTCCCTTTTTATGGGCCATTGAACTGCTTTCTTTGTTCTCAAATACTCATTTTAAATTTCGGCGATTCGATCGCCGAGCGGCGCGATTCCCGAAAAATCAGGTGCCTGGGTCCGATAAAATCGGAAGGGAGATTTTAGCGGTAAATCCACATATGATCAAGGCTTTTAATGAAGCGGATTCCGTCAAAGTCTTTTTCCCAGAACTGGGGTTCCAAAACTAACGTGTAGCTGTCATTTCCCTGTTTAAATGACCACTTTTTGCCCGGAATCAGCGTTGTTAACGGGGTGTTGGCGTCTAAGGTAATTCCAGCATTTTCGAAAGATTTCAGAATTGAAGGGGGCAGTTTCCCCTGATCCAGTTGGGGAGCGATTGAGGAGTTAAAGTCCTCTAAGCTAATTTGAGCATCGGTTTCGGTCACTAAAACATCCCGTTTGGCCTCTTCATTTTTGAAATAGCCTCGGAAGATTGGTCCAGGTAAATCGTATCGTTGGGTTACCAGGGCCTGCATCGCGGGGTCGTCAATTAGTGGAATGCCAAATTTTACAAAGTCAGATGCCTCATTAACTGAATCACCCGGACGCCAAAAGTTGAGTTGCAGCGTTTTCAGTTTCGACGGTGCGGAAACTGGGTCTGAGAGGCGGAACGCATTGGTAAGGCCTTGGACAAATACACTTACAAAGTCAATTCGCGGGTCGACGTTCTCCCAAATGGCAACTCCCCAGACACCTCGGTCGGTATCGTTTTTAGCGGTCGGGATTTTGGCTTGCGACATCTGGTGACTGTCAAACAAAACTTGGTTGGGGTCTTCCTTTTGTCGAATTTGTTCTAAAGCAATGGGGGAGATCGTGTCCCGATATGAGACTTTTTGGTATCCATTGTCTACCGGAACCCATCCTTCTAGTGTGAAACGCGGAAGGAATTTTTTCTCTTGCGAGTCGATTGATTTATCGAAGTCGATTTCCTTTGTAATGTGATCGAATTTTGGGTTTTGTTTCACATCACTAATCGTCATGGTTTGGCCAGTGTCTCGAATTCGGTAGACCATGTACCAATAATTTCGCGTGGCAGCTTTACCATTACCAGTTGGGATTCGCAGTCTGGCTTGCCTTAGTCCGGTGAATGAAAATTCGTATTGCCAGACATTATTTCGGAACATAACGACACTGCGAGATTGACCGAAAAGTGTCTTTTTCTGTGCAATCGTTTTCGGGTCGAATTTGGTTGCGTTCAAGTCAGGCATTACCATGGGCAGTGAGAACATATCCCGTGGATCCAGGTTCTCCGGCACTGTCTTGAGCACGCCTTTGGCAAGCGGGCGAGGCGCGTCGGTTTGCGCGTCCGTATAATTAGTCAATGAGGCGAAAGCCACAAGAGACATTGCGAATCCAAAAATTAAGCGGTGACTCTGCATAATAAGTTGCCAGTCAAAGGGAGTGAATAAGGTTTGCAAGGGTTTACCAAAGCGTAGCCTTGAGCCCTCGAAACAGGATGAAATTGCCGTCAAATTCTACGTTTTAAGTATAGTTGCCCGTTTTTCACAGGGTCAAGTTTAAGATGAATTGATGACGTTAAAAGTCCATAATCAACTATTGCGGTTGTGACGATTAGCCCAATGTTTTGAGTTGCAACGTCCCCCGCCCGCGTGATTCGCACTGCCATTTCCTGAATTCACAGGATTGGGCATTCGAAGATCGATAGCTGATTGCGGGTGTTTTTTAATTGAAACCTAGCCAAATGTCCCTAAAAACACGCTTTTATTGGGCTTTTTTAAGTAAAGCCGACTCACAAAGAGGCGTATCTAGGAGATGGTAACCGGCTTCTCCGTCGAACTATTTTTCGACAAAACTGGGTAGGATCAATCAGTCAAAAATTCCTTTCCCGAATTCTCCGGGTGATGTGCCTGATGATTCTTGTTCGGTGTTATTTCGCTGATTGTGCGGAGTAGGCGGAATATCGGTTCCCTGATCCTGTCGGATCCCTTCTGGTTGAGGGTTCGTTTGCTTTTGATGTGCGTTGTCATGCAGCGGTTTGGCAACGGTTTCCTCATTGAAGTCCTCATCGTATCGGGAGCGGTATCCTGGTTTCGAGGCGAGTTCAGTCTCGATATTCAGCTCTTTGATTACGCGATTTTGGATCATCTCACGGCATCTGGCATTAACTGGGTGCGCAATGTCGGCGTAGAGCTTAGCTCGTCCACCGGAATCATGTTCAATGTGGTCTGAATTCAATTGACTTCCACAATGATTGCAGAAGCTCGCTCTGAGGTGATTTTTGGTTCTGCACTTATAGCAATTCGATGTAAGCTTGCGGCTTGGCATCGCGACAAAAGGCCCATTGTTACCCTCGATGATTTTCAAATCTCGAACGACGAAACAATCGTCAAACGTGACACTGCAAAATCCTCTTAAGCGATCTTCGGCGCTTTCAATTAATTTAATTCTGACTTCCGTAATCTCCATTACGTGCTCCTTCGCGTGTTCCTCGTGTTGTTGGTTTAATCAGGAGGCGATCCGTGTCAGTGTTTGAGTGAAAAAGACTCGAGTGTCAGGGAACCTCGCAGCAAGATATTGGGTCGCATGTCTTGCTGTACGAGTATTGGGGAAAACGCCGAAGTAACTCGATCCACTTCCACTCATTTGATGGCCGAGGCAATTCAGGCGGGAGAACTCTCTCTTTAAATTTAGAAAAGTTTGGGTGATGATGGGACTGATTGGCTCAGCAAATTCTTGCAGTCGATTAAACATGGTGGTTCCCAGCGTATGCGGGTCAAGCCGCTGGAAGCTACTCATGAATTTACTGGAACCGAGAGGGCGGGTTGGGATGGTAACGCGGTTAAAAATAGATGCGGTAGGAATTCCAAAATCCGGTTTGGCGATGACAACTGGTATGCCACAAGCCGATCGAATGGGTTCAATTTTTTCGCCGCGCCCACGACAAATCGCGGTGCCACCGTATAAGAAAAATGGAACATCACTGCCTAGTTCAGCAGCAACCTGCGATAACTGTTCACGATTCCAGTTAAGTCCCCAAAGTTGATTGCCAGCGAGTAACGCTGCTGCTGCGTTGCTGGACGCTCCTCCCAGGCCAGCGGCTGATGGGATTTGTTTTTCCAGCTCAACTGAAATACCGTCTTGGCAGCACTTGCCATGCGTTTGTTCGCGAGCAGTCTCGCGAAGCAGGGTCAGCGCTCGGATGATTAGGTTTCTCTGGTCATTGGGAATTGCGTCTTTTTCTTTCGGAAGGCTTCCAAGTTCCGGCGAGCGAATGCAAAGGCTAAAGTTCTCGTCCGGGCGACGGGTGAACCCGATTTGGTCAAAAATAGAAACAGTGGACATGACGGTTTCAAGTTCATGAAATCCATCAGGTCGGCGGTTCAGGAGTTCTAAGAACCAATTGATTTTGGCCGGCGCCGCAATCTCGATTTTGTTAATACTAGAACGCAAGAGCATGGTTTTTTGAACGAGCCAGTGGGTTTGTTGTGCGGTGAGTGACTTGCCTGAACAGTTGTATTTAAATCAAGAGCCGCTACGCAACGAATCCGAACTATCACTTGCCGGCGTGCGGAAATTATTTGGATGATTATTCGAAGTCTTCCCCCATGTTTATAAAGGGTTGCATAAGCATAACCAAGCTACTTGATAAACTTTATTGAGATATCTTTGGCTAATTTAGCAAGCGTGTTCTGCCCCTTGAATTCGAAGTTAGCGAATTAGTCCTTGCGGTGAACGGTGTTCCCTTCACGTTGTTGGCTTAATATCATGTGTGCGTGGCAAAGAAATGTAAGTTACGGCTAAAGAGGTAATTCACGTTGTGTTTTGGTTCGCCGTAGTTGGGCGACCGAGGTTGTGGTGGCATGTTTTAATCCGGTGGGATTTCTGATTTGATGGAAGACAAAAAAAAAGAAGTTTCGAATGTTCTCAAGCAGGTTTCGGCCAAAGCATTGCTGTTGCGATCCATTTTTGGTGGTTTTTTGATGGGGCTGGCCAACCTTGTTCCAGGAATTAGCGGTGGGACGATGCTTTTAGCGTCGGGAGTTTATCCGGCCTTTATTGAAGCCTTGGCAGATTTGACTCGTTTTCGATTTCGCTTTCGTTCAATTATCGTAATGGGCGCAGTCGTCGCGTCGGCGGGAATTGGGATTCTGTTGCTTGCCGGTACGCTAAAAGAGTTGGTCGTTCATCAGCGTTGGGTGATGTACAGCATCTTTATTGGGTTGACCCTTGGTGGAATCCCAATTGTCTGGAAACTGGCACGTCCTGTAACTCCTGCACTGGTGGGATCTGCGTTACTCTCTTTTTGCGCAATGGTTGTTTTGGCAATTTTGCAGTCAAAAGGAATTGTTGGGCAAAGCAGTTCAAATGTCTTGACGCTGTTTATTGCAGGTTTAGCGGGTGCAAGTGCGATGATTCTCCCCGGATTGTCGGGTGGATATTTGCTTCTACTGCTCGGCCAGTATGTGCCAATTCTTGGCGCAATTGATCAGTTTAAAGATGCGCTGTCGAGCCGAGATTTTGGCGCTGCGGTCTCACCAGGATTGTCGGTTTTGTTACCCGTCGGATTGGGAGTTGTTGCCGGAGTGCTGATGGTGGGGAACTTACTGGAATGGCTGCTCCGGAAATATCGAAAGGCGACGCTTGGTATGCTTCTCGGATTGCTGCTAGGCTCGACCGTAGGCCTGTGGCCCTTTCAGGAAGGCGTACGACCAGTTCCGGGTGACACCATCAAAGGGGCGGTGGTGACCCTTGAAAACCAAGATGAAATTGAACCGGAGGACTGGAATGTGAACTGGGTGCAGCCAGGGTTCGGGCAGATCGTGATCTCGCTGTTGCTAATCAGCGGTGGCGTGGTAGCGACTGTGGGCGTCGCGAAAGTTGGAGCGTATCTTGATTCGAGCTCCGGCCATTCTCAAAACGAAGCCTCCGGTCAATAGACCGAAGGAGTCGTTGGAATGGAGCACGGGCAGGCATCGCAAGGTAAATGAGAAGATGCCTGATTAAACCCGCTTACTTTTTGATTTTCTTAATTGAAGTTTCTTCATTTTTATCAATGTCGAAAACTTTATTTAGTCGCATCAGTTTAAAGACTTCCTCGACGTTTTCACCGATAGTACAGAGTCGCAATTTTACTTTTGCTTCTTTGCACTTTTTGCCAAACAGGACCAGCTTTCCGATCATTGCCGAAGACATAAAGCCAACGTTTTGGAAATTTAATATGATACGAGAGTTGCTGGTGTTGTTGATCAGTTCACCGAGTTCTTGGCCGAGGCTACTGATTCTCGAATCATCGATGATTCTAACATCCTGAAAGTAAACGATAAGGACGTTGTCGCCTTCGAAGCGGTTGATCAATGTCACGATTTCTTCCTTCTTGGTATTCAGGCCGTTTGTAATTTCGAGCTGATTTTAATGGATACCGGATTGTACGGTTTTTGTGTGGGTTGTAAAGCAAATCTAAATCCACTGAAGTATATAGCTTCGAACTTTAAGTTGGGCAAGTTAAATGCAAATACTAATATTTGAATGGTTGACCGGAGGTGGGCTCTGGATAGATGGAGTTTCCCTCCATTGCGGGTCCGCCGTTCGGTTGCAGGGGATGCGAATGCTTCAGGCAATTGCTCATGATTTTCTTATTGGGGGGATCGAAGTGATTTTGCCGATTGACAATCGGGTCGTTAGTGAATTTCCCGGGGCTGCCGGGCTGACGCTACACCCGATTGGTGAGCGAGTTGACTTGAGAGAAACCTTGTTCAATTTAGCGGAAGATGCTGATCGGATTTTACTGATTGCTCCGGAAACAGGAGGGTGTTTGTTGGAGTGTTTAAAGTGGCTGGAGCCCTTTCATGACAAACTGGTGAGCCCAAGCGAGGAGTTTGTGAGGATCGCTTCGAACAAGCGGGCCTCGTTTGAATATTTACAATCCCAAGGATTTAGTCGAGTTTCGAGGGGAATGGAATTTGTTGATTTTTCCAGAGGTTCGATGGACAATTTCGATTTCCCAATGGTTATCAAGCCGAGTGATGGCGTCGGGGGAGAGGGAGTGCAGCTGGTTCACGAGCGGGGAGAGTTGGAGCGGTTGGAGGGCGAGTTAAAGGGGGCGGAGTACTGGATTGAACCATTTTATGAAGGGCTCCCCGTTAGTGTTTCAGTAATCTGTCACGGAGATAGATTCACGTTTCTACCAGCGACAGAGCAGGTTTTTGATCAGAAACCGTTTGGAGAGTTTGTCAGTTCGCGGTTTCCCATCGATAAGGTTCTGGAACGCAGGGCCCGTCGGTTGGCCGAAAAGACGATTCGGTTGTTGCCGCCGACTCAGGGATATATCGGTCTAGATATGGTGCTGGGGGCGGAGACTGACTGGTTGATCGAAATCAACCCGCGCCTGACCATGTCCTATTTGGAATTAAGGAAAGTGTGTTCCTTTAACTTAGCCGTGCGGATGTTGAGTCCGGGAGGCTAACTTATTTTTGTGAATCCCACGTGAGTTAGCAGTGGCTAACTAGGCTCCTGCTTTTTCAAGTGCAATTTGTTTAATTCCGCGAAGGTCAAGTTTTCCGGTGCCGAGAATAGGCAGGTGATCAACTTCGATAAATCCTGCAGTCATGGGAATAAAGATATTGGGCAATCCCGCGTCTTTCAGTGACTGCTGCATTTCCTCTACGGTCTTCGTAGTTTTTGTGTGGAGGACGATTAATCGTTCTCCCTTTTTTTCATCCGGTACAGCCGTTACGGCGACCAACAAATGGTCATCGGAGTCATCAGCAGGTGTCGAGTCAAGAAACTCTGAGAGGACTTCTTCAATTTTCAGGTGAGGTACCATCTCACCGCCGATTTTTGAAAATCGACTCATCCGCCCAGTGATTTTGATGAAGCCATCGTCATCAATGATGGCGACATCACCGGTCTTGTACCATCGTCCATCGAGTACTTCGGCGGTTTCTTTGGGTTTGTTGAGGTAACCTTTCATTACGCTGGGTCCGCAGATCCACAGCATTCCTGCTTGGTTGGGGCCGAGGACTTCGCCTGAATCGAGATCAGTTACACGAGCTGCCAAATTCGGCATCGGCCTGCCGACCGTACCTTCTTTTGCGTCGATCTGAAAATCTTTTTTAGTTTGACGTGAGTAGGGAATGTTAACTGCTGCAACCGGTGAGAGTTCGGTCGTGCCGTATCCCTCTACCGGCCGCACACCGAATTTATTTTCAAACTCTTCACATAATTCAGGAGGGAGGCGTTCCGCTCCGGCGATGACCATGTTCAGCGAATTAAATTGATCTGGAGTGCACCGTCGCATATAGGAGCGTAGGAAGGTCGGAGTAGCCACGATAATAGTGGCCGCAAATTTCTGGGCAATTTTGCCAACAATTTTAGCGTCGAGTGGATTGAAATGATAAACGCCTCGCGAGTCTGTTGTCATAGGGACCCAGAGTGTTACGGTATAACCCATCGAATGGAAAAATGGTAAGACACCGATCAATGTATCATCGGGAACCAGGGAGCCGACACGTTCGATTCCAAGGACGTTACTCATGATGTTTTTGTGAGTCAGCATCACACCCTTGGGGACTCCGGTCGATCCCGAAGTAAATACAATGGTTAAAGTATCGTCAGGTTTGATTTGATTGAGCCCAAGACTCATGTCGATGAGTGCACCGGGGAGCACGAAGCTTTGCAATGCGCCAACCAGTTTATCTAGCCCACTGACTTTTTCTTTGAGGTCATCGAGATAAAAGATATTGCAGTCAAAGTCAAAATTGAATTTTTCGGCAACCTTTCGAGTGGTCAAGACAGTTCTTATTTCCGCTTCTTTAACGCAGTGATTGATGAGATCGTTTGAAAGCGAGTAATTCAGGTTGATTGCAACACGCTTGTCGAGCGCCAAGGAAAGGTTGACAATCGCACCGCCGACGGATGGCGGAATAAGGACTCCCACATTTTCTTCTTGATTGTCGAGCACGTGTTTTTTCAACAGGCGTCTCAGGATCAACGCGCGGGTTAGCAGTTTCCCTCCGGTTTCTTCCTGATTGGTGGAGTCACCGATTTTTGAGCGAAACTTGTTGCGTTTACAGGCTTTAATAAATGCAGAAGGGGCAGAGACAAATTTTCCAGCGGGATTATCCATGGTAGTTGCACTAAGCTCTTGAACAGATTGACGGATTGCAAACATCGTATCAGCTTTTTCAATCGGTTTGCCAATGTGGACCGAAAGAGGGCGACGAAATGAACGTGGCCACTTTTTTATACTCTTTCCCTGCGAGAAACTAAATATGCTTCCCCAGAGTTGGTCGAAGTAAACGGGAATGACCGGGGTTTTGTTTTCTTTCAAATTAATGATTTTTGTTAGTCCCGGCTTGAAATTTTTTATTTGACAATCCCGGGAGATGCCGCCTTCGGGGAACAGTCCCACGACCTCGCCTTCATCGATGATTTGTTTTGCCAGTTTAAGTCCATTGCGAATGGATCTTGGGCCACCGGCGATCAGGATGATTCCGCAGAACGCTGCCCATTTCTGGAGGGCCCAATGCGAGAAATTACCGGCCCACGCAATAATGCGAGGTAGACGGGGGACCAAAACGAGAAGGATCGCCCCGTCGAGCCAGGAGGAGTGGTTGGCGACCACTACGGCGCCGCCCCGCTTCGGTAGATTTTCAATCCCGTTGATCCTTACCCGGTAAATTATTTTGAACGCGAGAAAGAACAAGAGTCGGACAGTGGGTTTAATTAAACGGTAAAGTGAATATGCAATTACGGGGATAGTCAGAACGCACATCACCAAAAATATTTGGCGGGAGCTAAGCAGTGGCAGTGGGCGGATTTGCCGTTGAACTTTGAAAATTTGACGCTGAAATGCGGTTGCCTCTTGTTCGTTGAAGCTGGAATTGTCGGGGCTGAATTCGGCGACATAATCCTCTAGGCGAAGCGGTTGGGAGACGGTTTCTCGGCGTTCTGAGTCCTTGGCGATTAAAAGTGTTAGGGTCGCCTGACGCAGAGGAGCAGGAGCCTCGCTGACAAATTTCTCGATTCCAGGTCGATCGCTAATCGGTGTCTTTTCAAAGCGGTCAATCGTTTCTTCGAGTTGTTTTGTTTGTGCTTCACTCAAACTTTTTGCCGTAAGTTGAGCGGGTAATTGAGCAATCGTACCTGGTTCGGTTGATTGCGTACAAAACAACATCACGCCAAAGAAGAGCAGAATACTGCTGAAGGCAAGGCAGTTGGTGGCAGCGAGGATGGAGCCGCGTTTTTCAATAGGACTGTTGTGTTGTAGGTAAGATGCCAGTGGAACGTCGAAAACACCTGCGCTAAATCCAAGGCCAGCAAGGAAGATAAAGGTCAGGATCTTGTCGAAGTTGTACGGATCTCCATTAATAAAATCCGGAGGGGTCAACCATAATAGAAATGAGAAAATCGCAACTCCCGTTGCCCCGATTGGCACCAGGCCAAGTTCGATTCTGCCAGCAGATATTAGTCCGGCGGCAACACTCCCAAATCCAATCCCTAGAACGACTGCAATCAGAAGAGGGGTTCGGTCAGACTCAACAATGCCGCCACTCTCCGTTGCAAAAACATCGATATTGAGTTGGGCTAACGCGGCGACTGCCCAGAAAAAAGAAATGCCTAACGCAATTCGGAAAAGGGTGCGATATGAAAATAGCTGAATAAGATCTTTAATTGTCTCCCCGACTAAGGTAATCGGGAATTTGGCTTTTGCATTTGCTGCTGGTAACGACCAAACTAAAAAGCTCAAAAGTGTACCAATTACGGCAATGCCAATGAGGACACCTGCTGCTAAGCCAATATGGTCCTGTCCGCGGTGTGTGATATCGGAGAGTGCTCCGCCGAGAGCCATGCCAATAACGGTGGCAGAAAGTGTCGCAAGATTGAATACTCCATTGCCAGCCGCAATTGTTTTTTCATTCAGAAGCTCCGGAATGGTACCGACTTTGGCTGGTGAAAAAAGCGCACTCTGAAGTCCCATTAAGAAAACAGCCGCGAGCAAAACCCAGAAAAATGGGTCAATCCCCGAAGCAGGATCCGGATCTCCCAGCAAGCTGACCGCAATGATTCCGGTAATCATGATTGCAATTTCTGCAAGTTTGCAACCGATGATGACGGTTCGTTTTTTGAACCTGTCGGCAAGCCAGCCAGCGACTGACGCAAATAAGATGTAGGGAACGATGAAAAAAGAAGAGCCGATAATCAGAAGCGTCCCCTGGTCTTCCGGGGAAAACTGATTTTTGCCGACGCCAATTACAAACCAGCGAAACACATTGTCATTGATTGAAGTTAGCCATTGAGTCCATAAAAGTCCCTGGAAGCTGGAAGACCAAATTCCGTGAGAGGAAGGTTCGGTAGGCTGACTCATGGATTTGCCGAGATTTCGTTTGAAATGTTCAATCGCCACTCAGGATAAAAACCTGAGCTAGTCAAATGTAAGTACTTAACGTTCAGTTTAAAAGACGGATTGGCGGCTCGAAACCCAAATCGTTGGAATAGCCGAACCAATCGTTAGACGTGGAATAAACTCTGTTTTCTTACAGACTTTTAGGGCGCTCAAGCGGTTGTTTTCAATAGAACCCAAAAAAACGGAACTGATTCTTTTCAGGGTAGATATTTGTCGGTCCCTGATTCAAGAAGAAAACAAAAGAAAAACGATAGGATAACAAGGTTTATTTGCTCTTACTGGGGATAAAGCTCGCTCATGGAAGAATCATGGGGAATTCGCGATTGCGAAACGCAGCTCTTTTCCCAACCTTAAATGGAAAAAATAATGCGACGTACCTCAATCATGACACTGGGACTGGTACTGATATTTATCGGGATTCAGTTGAACTTGGTTGATACCTACGTCTTAACGCCCCGATTCTCAAATCTTCTCGCTGATCATGCGACGGTAGAGCGAGAGGTAGCGGCAGTGAGTCCAGCACCGGAAGCTCGCTCGAGCAACTACTATCGTGCTTCCTATTCCAATAATAATCGAACCGAGATTAAGCCGGCAAAATCTGGCTTAGGGGTTCAGAAGAAGATCACCACACCAACGTGGCTTTGTTGGCCCATTTTGTTTTTAGGAACGGTTGTTTTCCTGAATGGATTTTCCATCAGGCGAGAATGATCCGTTTTGAACTCAGTAATGAAAGCGAATCTGAATCCGGCTCCAGCGTTGGTAGATTTGAATTGGCTTAGTTATCGAGAAAGGGTCCGCAAATTGGAAACAAAAACGCTAGTTTGATACGTAGACGGATGAGATTCTGGTCAATCATTCGGGGACGTATCAGCTAGTGTTTTTTACTTTAAGAAAGACGGCAGGAGTTGCTTGGAAAGGAAATACGCTGGTTTCCTTTTGGCAATGTTAGTTAAAGGCATTCGGGCGGGTTTCGAGCAAGAATGACTCGAAAAGGTGCTGATTTGTTTTTGACGCATTGGATTGGCGAGGTATGATAATTATGCCAAACGACAGTATTTTTTGCTTGTTTTGATTTTTGAGAAGATGTGATGTCTGAATTTGAATGCATTGCCACAGAAATTCTCGAAAAGGCAACCATTGTCAAGTTTGTCGATCAACGAATAACGGATCCTGCTCGGATTGAGTCACTCGGCCGTGAGTTGCTCTCATTGTTGGACGCGACGAGTGAGACGGGAATTGTATTGAATTTTGACGGAGTCAGTTTTTTCTCCAGCGCTGCGATTAATAAATTAATCAAGTTGGAGAGCGAGAGCAAAAAGAATGGACTGCAATTGAGGTTGAGTAACTTGCGTCCGGAAGTGCGAGATTTGTTTAGCTATACAAATCTCGATTCATTGTTTCAGATTAAAGATGATCAAATTGATGCAATTGAGTCGCTCTAGGTTGAGTGTGCTTTGAGGACGGTAGGGAGTACTCTAACGAGTTTGGGAATAGATCGAAGATTCAGGTTAATCATGGAAAGTACAACTCAGCATTGGCGCTACGATGATCACATTCCAAGTGAGCCAGATTGCTGCGCAACAATCGTTGGTATGGTCCTTGAGCAGCTCGAAAAAAATGGGTGGGGTAACAAAGATACCTTCGGTATTCACATGGCCATGGAAGAGGCGGTGATGAATGCAATTGACCACGGGAATAATCGTAGTCCAGACAAAACCGTCCATCTCGTGATTGAAATATGTGGCGATCGATTTTATTCAAAAATTACGGATCAAGGGGACGGCTTCGATCCGTCAAAGGTTCCTGACCCAACGGACGAAGAGAATCTTGAAAAGGATTGCGGTCGCGGTGTGATGCTCATTCGGAATTTTGTTGACGTCGTACTTTATAACGACAAAGGAAATTCACTTGAGCTGACCAAGAAAAACTCAGAGGCCAATGCATGACAATCACGCGCCCTTCAGCGCGTGGTTGCCATTGAAAAAATCCATAGGCCGGTTGCCCCGTGCCAGTTAGTTGTTTGCGGTTGAAAATATTGACGCAGGCAAGTTTTCAAAATTAACTAAGTTTGCCCCGGCGGGATTGGCTGCCCAGGCATATCTCACTGCTTTCGGTTCCCGTACTTCTTTGCAACTTACGATAATCGTATCGTTGTGAATTTTTGCGTCAGCCCAATGCCAGGTTTGGTTATCGCCGGTGATTTCGAAACGTTGGAGTGGCTTTCCGTCGCTGGATTTCAAACCGGCACCCGTGTGATCAAATTCAATTATCATTTTTTCGGCCTCTACACGAGAAGATTTGTAGAGTGGGCCGCTGACTGTCATCGGTTTCTTGTAGTCATTGTTTAGCGCCCAACGAGCCAGCCTTAAGCCGACTGTCTTTTTGTTTTTTGGATGAATATCCTTGGCCTCTCCGACATCATTGATGGTCGCCATGCCTGTGCCCGCCAATTCCAGAGTTTTTCTTTGTTGATCCTGGACGGTAGCCCAATCGCTCCGCTGACCGGGGGCGGTCGTGACTGATTGGAAATTTGCTAATTGAACGAAGTAAAAGGGGAATTCATCGTTCCAGCGGGTGCGCCAGTCTTGGATCATCAGCGTAAACATTTCCTGATAAATTTCAGCGAGCCCTGGTTTAGCGTTCGCTTCGCCTTGATACCAGATTGCCCCCCGCATCGTGTAGCCAACGAAAGGATGGATCATGCCATTGTAAAGAACTGTGGGATTGCGCTCATTTTCATAGGTGGGTTTTATAGGTTGAGGGCGCCGGGGAAGGCGGGCCCGCTCGGAATTCGGTTTGTTCTTGTTTTGGCTCCGAACCGCAGCGGCCTTTTTTTCCCAGTTGGCCATCGCGGCATCGTATTTTTTCTTGGCCGCAGCGGAGTCAAATGATTTAGCTTCGCGGTCAAGTTCGGCGATCATTTTTTTTCCGTGCGAATTAGAAAGCATGGCTTCTCTGCTCGTGTAGCATTCTGATCGTTTGCCGCCCCAGCAAGACTGGATTATGCCAACGGGAATTCCTGTTTCCTGATTAATTTGTTTTGCAAAGTAATACGCGACGGCCGAAAATTTCCCAGACGTTTCGGGAGACGAAAGATTCCAGGTGCCTTCAATGTTTGTCTGGGGTTGGGCAGCGGGAGTGTTGGTGGCAAGAAAAAATCGAACGGCCGGGTTGTTGGATTTTGGCAAGTCCGTTTTCGCATCGAGTGAATTTTGAAGCTTAAAAGCCATGTTAGATTGCCCACTCGCAAACCAAACTTCACCAATCAAAATGTTCTTGAGTTCAACACGGTCATTGCCATTTTCAATGACCATGTTCATTCCCCGCCCATTGGCTTTCATTGCCGGTAACGTGATTTCCCAATTCCCGTTTTCATTGGATTTCGTGGAAACTGTATTTCCATGGAATACGACGTCAACCTGAGTATTGGCTTCTGCCCATCCCCAGATAGATACAGGTTTGTTCCGTTGGAGCACCATTTGGTTGCTGAAGAAAGATGGTAATTTCAATTCCGCCAATAATTCAGTGTTTGGCGAAAGGAAGCAAATTAAGCAAGCGGTGATGACAGATAACTGGTGTAGTCGCATGGGTGCCCTCGGTTGGAGTTGGTTTAGCCCCCCATTGTGCCGTTAATTGTTATCGAATTCAAGCAAAACAGGGCAATGGTCGGAATGGAAAACTTGTTTTAGATGCGATACGTTTTGAATTGACGATTGAATAGGTGAGCTGACAAATTGGTAGTCGATCCGCCACGCCCCTCGGTCGGTTCTGGCGGGGTTGGTAGGGGGCCACCAGGTAAAACTTCGCCCGTCGGGGTTCTGATTGCGGTAGGTGTCAACAAGGCCATGGTCGAGCCATTGTTGGAGCCAGGTGCGTTCGTCTTGACGAAAACCAGACGGACTCGTATCCGCTAAAGCTTCAGGGACATCCAGAATTGAGTGCGCGATATTGAAGTCTCCTGTCACAACGACTCGAGGTTGTTCCGCTCTTATACGGTTAACCCAGAGTGAGAGCTCTCTGAGAAAGTCTAATTTAAAGTCGTGGCGATGCTGGCCCGCGTTTCCATTGGGAACATAACAATTTATTATTGACAGGTTTTCAAAATCGGTACGAAGGATTCGGCCCTCCACGTCATATTTGTCGAGTCCCATTCCATAGTCTACGAAACTGGGTTTGATTTTAGAAAACGTAGCAACACCACTGTAGCCTTTCCGCTTAGCCGAATGCCAATAATGATGGTAGCCAATGCTGTCGAGTAATAAGACCGGGACACTTCCTGAGTGAGCTTTTGTTTCTTGAATGCAAATGACGTCATAGTCGTGATCCTCAATCCAGTCGATTAGCCCTTTTTTGATGGCTGAGCGGATGCCGTTGATGTTGTAAGTTACGATCTTCATAGTCAAAAAATAGAAAGGGATTGGTCTTTACCGACGAGCAACGGAATTTCCAGAGACACGTTGGATTAATGATCGCATTTCAAGAATACTAATAGTTGACATGACTCTTGCAGCTGGAAAGTTGGTCTGCTCAATGATTGAGTCGATTAACGTTGGAGTTGTCTCAATTGTATTTAAGATGTTTCGTTCCTGATCCGTAAGACGAAGCTCTGCTGGATTGCGGATTTGTTCCCCTTGTTGCGTGCGGATTGGCGTGGCAAGTGGGCCAAGTTCGTCGAGCACATCGTCTACCGAGTTTACCAGTTTTGCTCCATCCTGAATTAATTTGTGGCATCCTTTGGACATGCGACTATCAATTGGGCCAGGCACAGCAAACACTTCTCTCCCCTGCTCCATCGCCAGTCTGGCTGATATTAATGCACCACTTCTTTGTGCGGCTTCCACAACGACAACTCCTAAACTTAATCCCGAGACGATTCGATTTCGCTTGGGGAAAGATCCGCTGCGAGGTGGTGTGTCGGGCGGTGATTCTGAAATGACAGCACCATCATGAATGATTGCGTTGGCAAGAGACGCATGCTCAGCGGGGTACAGTTTCAAGTGACCCCCTCCCAAAACGGCAATTGTTCTTCCGCCAGCCTCAATCGCTGCTTGGTGGGCTGCGGCGTCGACGCCCCGTGCTAATCCAGAAATGATCGTGAACCCCGCCATGGAGAGTCCGCGGGCGAGTTGAGACGCAACTTTGATTCCATAGCGTGTCGCATGTCTTGAGCCAACAATCGCAATGCTTAGGTTGTCAGTCGGTAGGATTTTTCCACGGGTGTAAAGGATCGCGGGCGGGTCGTATATTTCCGAAAGAAGTCTTGGATAATTTTCTTCGTATCGCTCGATCACGTCAATTTTATTTGTCTGACATGTCTTAATGATTGAATTGATTGTTGTTAAATCGCGACTCTTCAAAATCTCACTAATTATCTTGGGGCCGAGCCCTGAAAGTTGCCCCAGTTCAGTAGCGGTTGCATTGAGCACTCTGGATGCAGAGCCAAAATGTTGGACTAACTCAGAGTAAATGATCGGCCCGATACCGGGGATGCGAGTTAGACGGAGCATCGCCCGAACACTTTCTTGCCGCGAAGAGAGGGGGGTATAATCGATCGAATTCTCCTCAAGTTTGAGTCATTTCAGATCGCTAGAGTCAGTTTAGTATTGTCTTGTGCCTACTACGAAACAAGTCGCGGAGAGAAATTCAATCGCATATCCACAAATTACTTGGTATTCCTCGCCTCGGAGATGGTAGCACTTTTATGGACTGAGACTGGAACCCTAGTTTCCGGCAACATAAACCTTAAGCGATTTCAGCGGCAGGTCGCATGCTTGCTCGCTTGCGAGAACAGGACCATCGAAGTTGGGGTAGATGTCCCGGGGAGAATCGGCAGAGGTGTCAATGAAGAGTTTCCATCGTCTGGACTTGGCGAGTTCTGGAATGACAAATTGCGCTGACTCGTGGCTTGAATTAAACATCAGCAGGACATCGCGTCCCAATGTGTCCGAGCCCCGATGTTCGAGTGGAGCGGCGAGTAGGCACAGGATAGGCAGCGAGTCAACCTGCCAGTCGATGTTTGTACCATGCGGGTTATACCAGCTGACGTCGGGCCAGGAATCTTGACTGTCGGGAACTCCGGTTAAGAAATGGTGACGACGAACCGTTGGTTGTTGACGTCGAAATTCGATTAACGATCGGCAGAATCTAACGAGCTCTGCGTTTTTAGAAACTAAATTCCAATTTAGCCAAGAGATCTCGTTATCTTGGCAATAGGCGTTGTTGTTTCCTTGTTGAGTTCTTTGGAATTCGTCACCCGCGACCAGCATTGGCACACCCTGACTAAGCATGAGTGTGGTCAGCATGTTTTTTATTTGGCGAATCCGGAGTTGATTAACTCGTGGGTCTTCGGTTGGCCCTTCAACGCCAAAATTTTCACTATAGTTGTTGTTGTCGCCGTCACGGTTGTCTTCACCATTAGCGAGGTTTTGTTTTTCGCAGTAACTCACAAGATCGTTAAGGGTGAATCCGTCGTGCGATGTCACAAAGTTGATACTGCAACAGGGAGGCCGACCTCCAGGTTGGTAAAGGTCGGCCGAACCAGCTAGGCGGGTCGCAAGTGGTCCCCGCGTCCCCTGATCCCCCCGCCAGTAGCCACGAATGTCATCTCGATAACGACCATTCCATTCAGCCCACCGATCATCCCCAAAAGAACCAACCTGGTAGGCGCCTGCAGCGTCCCAGGCTTCTGCAATGATCTTGGTATCTGCTAAAAGTGGGTCTTCACCAATCGCTTCGACAAGGGGTGGATTGGGGACTAGCTCGCCATTGCGATCGCGACTGAGAATTGATGCTAGATCAAATCGAAACCCATCGACGTGGTAGTTATGCACCCAGTGACGGAGGCAATGAAAGATCATTTCCCGAACAATGGGGTGGTTGCCGTTTATCGTGTTTCCGCAACCGGAGTAATTTTTGTAATTTCGCTGATCATTTTCCAGCATGTAGTAAACCGGATTCTCCAGTCCTTTAAAGCTTAGAACTGGGCCACGGTTGTTTCCTTCACAAGTATGGTTGAAGACGACATCGAGAATGACTTCAATGCCTGCTTCGTGCAATGACTTTACCATTTGTTTGAATTCAACAACTTGGGAACCCGGTTTTGATCCCGCAGCATAACCTCGATGAGGGGCGAAGAATGCGAGAGGGTCATAGCCCCAGTAGTTGGGTTGTTCAGAATCGGTGCCGTCCATCGAGAGGATGGGAAATTCGTGAACGGGCATCAGTTCAACAGCGGTAACTCCTAATGACTGTAGGTAGGGTATTTTCTCGATGACTCCCAAATAGGTTCCCGGATGCGATACACCACTGGAAGGATGTTGAGTAAAACCTTTTACGTGCATTTCATAAATGACGGACTCGGAAAGATCCCGTCGGAGATGGCGATCTCCGCCCCAGTCGAAGTGGTCGTCGACAACGACACATTTGGGAGGCCGGATAATTCCGTCATGGCTGTGCTGAAACGTTCCAGCGAGTGCTTTTGCATAAGGATCGATTAATCGCGCGTTGGGATGGAATCGAAGACCACGGTCCGGGTCGTTGGGCCCATTTGCCTGGAAATGATAAAGTTGGCCAAACGAGATCTGAGGAACGAAAATACTCCAGATGTCCCCCCACCGATCGCTGGCGGGGTCAAACGTGATGATTTCTGTCGGTTCGGTGTCTTCAACCGATTGGTAGAGCAGCAATCTCATTTCACTGGCGTGACGACTAAAGATGACAAACTGGACCCCGTCGTCATGAACGACCGCACCGTAAGGTAATTGGTGCGTGAATTGAAATTTTGGTAGAGGTTGCCGCATAGGAGTAAACATAGGTCGATTTTGACTCTCGTGGCAATCCCACCCTTTTTTTTCAAGCGTTTCTGCGGGGGTAGTGTCAGCTTAAGGGCGTATTAAACGCGCCGTCGACGGTTACATGGGGAGAATTTTTTCCGCGATTTCATGTAAATATTTCATTGGTTTTTTTGAAATGTCGCGCAGATTCACGTTGCGGGTAGTTTCAGTTGTTTAATTCGGCATGGTTGCCGGATTCAAGCCAATCGAGGAAACTATAGGCCAGTTATTTATCCGAAAAACAACCCAACTCGCTGAGTTGGCCAGACTGATCCGCGAGCTAATGACAGGCGTTTCCTATAAAGATTCCGGCGTTGACCTCGAAGTATACAACGAGGCGATGAAACGACTTCCGAGGTTGATGCATCGGACCTTCTCGCCTCGTGTTCGGCAGCTCGATGGCGGATTTGCCGGACTGTTCCAATTGGACTTTGAAAGCAAGCTTTTTCGAAGAAATTATCAGGACCCCATGTTGGTTGCGTGTACCGACGGTGTCGGGACCAAGCTAAAACTGGCTCAGATGCTTAACAGCCACCGAACGGTGGGCATTGATTTGGTGGCGATGTGCGTTAACGACGCAATTTGTTGTGGGGCTGAGCCGCTGTTTTTCCTTGATTATGTGGCGATGTCCCACGATGACCCCGTTGCGCTTGAGCAAATTGTCAGTGGTATCAGCGACGGTTGTTTGGCTGCTGATTGTGCATTGTTGGGGGGGGAGACGGCGATCATGCCCGATCTCTACCAGCCGGGGGATTACGATTTGGCGGGCTTTTGTGTTGGTGTGGTCGAGCGAAATCATGTGATTGACGGCCATGCTATCACTGACGGAGATGTTGTGATTGGAGTTGCATCGAGTGGTGTGCATTCCAACGGCTTTAGTCTCGTTCGTAAAATTGCATTCGATGTTGGGAAGAAAAAACCGGAAGATTTAATGGATGGTACCGATCTCTCAATAGGCGAGGTATTGATGGAACCAACCTTGATCTATACCAAAGCCATTCGCGATGTGCTGAGTCATTACAAAGTCAAGAACGTGGTTCACGGAATCGCGCATATTACAGGTGGTGGTCTCGAAGAAAATATCGAGCGAATCACCCCGGAGGGCATAGAGATTGATATCGATGGCCAAGCCTGGGAGCGTCCACCGGTGTTTGAATGGCTTCAAAAACTTGGGAAAGTAGAAACCGAGGAAATGTTCCGCGTGTTCAATATGGGGATTGGATTGGCAATGATCGTAAGTCCTTATTATGCCGATTCAATTCAGCGATCATTGAGTAAGCACGGACATGAGAACTGGGTAATCGGCACGGTTAAAGCAGGTGAGAAGCGAGTCACCGTGCACGACAAAATGTTGTAATGGACTTGCGGTTCGGCACGTTTCTGCCGATGAAGTTGGCGCGCATTTCTCAACGGTTAGTCCGCTGTTTTCAGTCTGATCACTTCGAAGCTTCGATAACTTCCTGAATTCTATCGAGGATCTTCATTGCCTCGGCTGGACCGAAAAGAGTATCGATCATGATCGCAGGCTCTTCCGGATAGTTCGGAGGATAAATCACGTTTACTGGAATAATGGAGCGGTTAACCCGCAATAAATCTAACGCGATTTCAGGTCTTCGTTTGGTGTCGTCAACTGAAATGAATTCAAAGTTTAGTTCTGCTAATTTCTTGAGAACGTCTGGATTCGAAAAGACACGCTTTTCGTTTACTTTGCAAGTCGGTCACCAATCAGCCGTGTAGTCAACCCAAATCGGACGGCCATTGTTCTTTAAGGTGTACTCGACTTTTCCCGGATTCCATTCTTGCCAACCGAGTCCGGCTACGTTTTGAGCACCGGTGGAAATCTGGTTTTTTGATTCCTCGACTGCTCCATAGCACATCCAAATTCCAATCGAGGCAATCACCAGAGGCAAGAGATAGCCAAAGGTCAATCGTTTTGAGAATTTAACACTTGATTCACTCCACTGTCCGTAGCAGTAGGCAGCAAGTGCGATGACTACGAGTGCCATCACGAGCCAGCTGAGTCCACTGACTCCTGTCTGTCCACCAAAGGCCTGCATAAAGAAAGCCACGGTTGCAAAAAGTGTGAATGCCATCGTCGCTTTGAAGGTTTCCATCCAAGGCCCGGGTTTGGGAAGTTTGTAAATTAGAGCCGGGAAGAACGAAAGCACGACGTAGGGTGATGAAATGCCCAATGCAAAAATGGTGAAAAGGAACATGGACGGCAGTGGATCCTGGGCCAGTGTATAGCTCATCGCAGCACCTAAAAATGGACCCGAGCAGGGGGTTGCGATTAAAGTAGTGAGCACACCGGAAAGGAAGGAGCCAGTGTAACCTTTTTTCTGTCCACCATCGACGCTCGAAAGGGATGTTCCAATCTCAAAAACACCCGCCATGTTTAATCCAAGAAGAAATAGCATGACGATAATGCCGCAGACGAAATATGGGTTGCCCATTTGAGCGCCCCAGTTAATTGCCTGACCAAACGAAAGCTTGACGAAAAGAACGGCTCCTCCGAGGATCCACATGGAAACAACCAGCCCAAACGCAAAGGCGATTCCGTGTTTGCGAATTTTCGCGGGTTCGCTGCCGGCCTGCATTACAAAGCCCATTACTTTTAGTCCGAGGACTGGAAATACACACGGCATGAGGTTGAGCAGCATCCCGCCAAAAAATGCTCCGAAGAGTGCGGTAATGAAGGTGGTTTTTCCAAGCGAACTAGTGCCTCCCGAGCCGACGGGGAATTTGTCAAGATCTTCAAACAAGATGACTTTTTGTTTTTCGTCAGGGTCATAAAGGGTCTTCATGATTGCAATTTGTTCAGGCGAATCAGTAAGCAGGACGACTGGCTCGTCCTCCGTTTTGATTTCCTCGTCCCGTGCATCATCAGATGGGATTGAGCCCCCTGAAATCTCGTGCGGTTTGTTCGCGTTTTCAGCAGCTTCGTAAGAAGAGTCACTCCAGATCAGCGGGGCGGCGGCGACTTTTCCAAGGTTGAGCAATGCTGAGAATGCGATTCCAGTGGGTGGATCACAATGCGTTTCGTCACAGGTTTGAAGACCAAGAATTCCGCTAAACTGAAAAGGTTGCGTGGTTTTTGCGTTGCGAGGAATGGTGACGTAAAAACTAAGCGTGACGGGGTCGTAGTAGGCGAACATGGATTCCCCGAACGCTTCGCCAGCCTCCGGTTCTTCGGAGAGTTCCGGCCCCACGACACTCCAGCTGTTGGTTTCCGTCAGGCCCAGAATCATGGACTTAATCTGGGTTTTTTCAAGGGAGTAAGAATAGACGTGCCAATCAATTGACGGTGTGATTGTGATTTCTAAGCGAGCCACGTCACCTGGTCGAAGTGGTTTGTCGGTGCCGGAGTTTCGAATGATTTGTCCACGAATGTTCGCGTGTGCACCACGAATCTTCCGGTCTTCGATTTTCAGTTCCGGCTGAATGAAATCCGGTGTGATTTTAAGGTCGTCATTAACGCCGTTGAACTTACTTTCGAGGTTGAATTCGAACTGTTTGCAATTGCCATTCGTTTCGCAGGTTTGCCCGCTGATGACCAAATTAATCACTAATTTATCTGGGTTGATTTCAGTTGCAATTTCAAATGGAGCGGACCAAGAGACGCTGTTTTCAAATTCTTCACAGGGATTGTCAAATCCTTCTTCATTGACGATGTGCGGTTCTCTGTCCGGGCGGAACTTGCCGAGTAATTTGAAATCATCAGACTCACCTACACTAATACTCGTGGGGATAGGGCCATTTGTATCTTTCATTGAGAAGACATGCCAATTGGGAATGATATCGGCAGTGACTGTCAAAATCCCTTGGCGCGTGCCCGTGAGTATTTGAAAGCTGGTAGTGGCAGAAACTGGATCACTCGACTGAATGCTTCCAAACGGATCTAACTGATCTTGGAGAAAGAGGCCTTGCTCTTGTCCCCGGCAGGAGTTGTTTTTTTCTAAGCCGCAAAGAGCGAATGCTAAAAAGGCGAAGCAGAGAATGTAGTGACGGTTCAATAGTGACTGCATTGAAAATGTCTTCCTGTGTTCAAAACTTAAAACGAATTTTTGTAAGTCTTAAGTTGTTTTAGTCTGATCGTCTGCAACAGTTTAATTAATCGAATGTCACGATGAGAGTCTTACCCACCGGGGGGAAATTCTGTACTGGATTCGCCATTGAAACCGCTCCGACATCGTACCAAAAATTGCTGGACCGCTCCATCAATCTGATTCTACGTTGTGCGGATTTATTCACTCGAAAGCTTCCCGTTTAAAAATTGTGTGACGAGAGACACATCTTTTCAGAGAATCCGATGCCTTATTTCTTTTTGGGTGTCGGCTTGGAAGCAGCATTAGATTTTTTGTCGGTTGGTTCAAAAAATCCGGCGAATTTCGCTGTCGTCTTTTTGCCGGAAATTGGCAGGCATGTCGTCTCGTCACATACTTGCCCGTCGACCTCAAGTTGGATCGTCAATTCTTTGGCAGCGAGTGTTTCGTTTAGTTTTATTGGGATGAAAAACTGGACCACTCCGGAATGTTTCTCTAACCGCTTGCCAAAATCGGGATCGCTTTCAATGATTTTTGGCTTTTGATCCGGCGCAAAGGACTTCTTACCGGTTAATGAAAAATGAGGCGAGGGAGTGACTTTGATCGTTGTTTTTACGAAAGGCTCGGGTTGAGTGAGCGAGTAGATATAGCTGTTGTTGGGGAGTTCGAACTTGACAATCAAAAAACCCTCAGCGGATCCCTTTTTGAGATGAAATCGTGATGAGAGTCGAAAGGGTTTTTCAGCGTCCTCAGTCGTCCGCTCTTTAATCGGGCTGGTCGAGGTTTCCTGGGGCGCGAGCCTTACCTTGGTGTAAGGTGAGGCTGTCGTATTCAAAGGGATTGCTTGGGTTGAACTTGTGACAGGCCCAGGAGTCTGGCAATAGAACAGAACGATCGCGGTTAACGCGAAAGCGATAGGAGATATCAATGATTGAAACTGCATCTGATCATCCTTGACCGTGGCGAAAACCGCCTAATATGCATGAATTGAACCGCCGATTCTGGCGGCGGAGAGTACCAAGGAGCAAGTCGTTATCTCAATGGCATTTTTGACTGAATTCAAAAATTCCCGGAATTGGCGGCGTTAAATTGAATTCTGCTATCACCTTTGATTAAAAATTTTGAACTAAGAAGAACGAATCGATGGGCTCTCCCTTTTTTTGCCGTCGGAAGTTGCTCTAAATTACCGAGATCTACTCATCAGTCATCTATGAAGTTGGCGAGTCTTGGGTGTAAATTAGTTCGGCAGCGACGGCAAACATTGACGTAGCGATCAAGAGAGCAGCCGGTAAATGACCCAATGTCATCGAGGGGTAAATGATTATTTTTCTTACAGCGGATCTGATGATGGCCTCTACGGCGAGTTCACATGCTCGGCAAAACAATGTGACTCTGCAAACAGCGACCAGTGCTGAGGCGGCAATGGCGTTGGTCAAGGAAGCCCGCCCCCATCTGTTTTTGGTGGACTTACAAGTGCCAGGGTTGGGGATCACAGAATTGGGCGATGCGGTGCGAGGCCTACCCGATGCTCTTTGTCCAATGACGATAGCCTATGCTCAGCATGTCAATTTGGAGTCCTTGGACGAGGCACGTCGAGCTGGATTTGACCAGGTTTTAACTCGTGGTCAGTTTAATCAGCAAGTTGGTACCATTATTGCTGACGCGAAGTGATGCGGACTGCAGGAATCCGTTGGTGCAGTCAACTATTTTGGTCGAAGAGACTGTCATTGTAAGCGAATACAGAAACTCCGAGTTTTTCCGCGACACGAATCGTTTCGTTCTGCTCAAGTATAATCGTGCGATCGGCTTCGATTGCAAGAACGCTTCCACCCTCGTGGGCAATGGTTTCAATGGTACCAACTCCAATGGTCGGTACATCGAACCGCATGTCTTGGTTCGGTTTGGATACCTTAACCACCGTAAACCCACCGGAGCAAAGGTTCCCGGCTCTGGCAATACACTGATCGGTTCCTTCGATGGCTTCGACAGCCAACACTGCTTGATTTTTAACGACGACGGTTTGCCCAATATCTAAGGCTCCCATTGCTTTGGCCATTTGCCAGCCGAATCGAATGTCCTTTAATTGGCTGTTGTTGGGTTGGTTCTTTGTCAGCGGCCCTGCTTTCACCAGTAACTCCGGAGCAAAATCAGTTGCGGGGGAAAATGTGATTCCTTCTGATTTGTACAATTCAACGACTGTGCTGAGGAGAGTGTCGTCCCGACGATCTTTCGATTTTGAAAGAATGATTGGGTAGAAATGTCGCCAAAATACCAAATCAGGAAAGTGCGTTATCAAGCTGGATTTTTTTTGAAACAGAAGCGTTTTGAATATTTTGCCAGCCATGGTGGCGTGTGCCACCCCCGCTTTGCGGAAAAAACGGCACTGGCCACCCATACGTGCCATGCCAAATACACGATAAGACGTGCAAATATCTTTTAACACAGGGTCGGCATGGTCTTTAATTCCCGTGCAGTGAACTTCGTAGCCCTGAGCCATTAGCGTCCGTGCGATGCAGACAGGGAAATGCCCCCAGCCTGCGACCAAGCCGATTTTTTTGGTTGCGAGGTTAGCTAAATTGGTATCTTGAGTTACTGTGGCCATGGGGAATTTTTAGGCGGAGATAAAGACTAGGCAGCTCGTGATCCGTTGTCTTCAGAATCATTTAATTGATCAAGTTGCTTGGATAGCTTTTTGACCGTTCGCCGGAGTTCTGGAAGTTTGGAAGTAACCGCCTGAATTTGCATTTCTGTTCTTGCTGGCCTCGCGGGAATTCCGAAAATTCGCTGATTGCTTTCAACATCGTGCATTAAGCCAGACTTTGCACCGATCGAAACATGCGAACCGATATTCAGGTGGTCGGCCAGCCCAACTTGTCCGCCCATAATAACGTAGTCGCCTGTTGAACAACTTCCAGCAATACCAACTTGCGAGCAAAGCAGGTTGTGTTCTCCAATCATGCAATTATGCCCTACCATCACCAAATTATCGATTTTGGTTCCTGCGCCGATTAGGGTTGAATCGTAGGTGCCACGATCGATGGTCGTGTTTGCTCCAATTTCCACGTCTTCGGCAATGATCACATTGCCAATTTGGGCGGAGAGAACATGACGTCCTGTGTTGGACTGGTAGCCAAATCCAAAAGCCCCCAGCACCACACCGGCGTGAAGAATGGAACGGTCGCCCACGATCGTATTTTCATAGAGTACCGAATTGGGAAAGACCTGAACATCTTCACCTAAGATGCAGTTTTCCATGATCGTGACGTTGGGGTAAATGATTGTGCCCGAGCCAATCTGGACGTTATCCATGATGACTGCCCCGGGATGGACGCAGGCTTGCTCGTGAATCATGGCGCTGGGACTGACGATTGCCTGATCGCTGACACCTGTCTGAGTACGTTTTACCGTTGGTTTAAATCGCTCGGCAATCTCAACAAAAGCCTGGGTAACATCTTCCACGATCAGGCAAGCCTTTTCGGGGGGATCGACGTCGAATCCAATAACGGCTGCAAGTGCGGGGCTCTTTAAGAAGTCTTCGTAATATTTGGGGCTGGAGACGAACGTAATATCGTGCGCTGTCGCTCGCGAGATTGATGCTGCCCCAGAAATTTCGAGGTCTGGGTTCTTTGTTAAACGCCCACCAATTATTTTGGTGAGCTCGCCTAAAAGCATCATGATTCAGGCATCCTTTCCTAAGAATCCAGCACAAGTTTCTAAACCGAGAATGAAGCGTTCAATGTAAGCCAAATGCGTCTTCTATGGCTATACTAATTTCTGATAGCAAGCCTCAAAAATGTTCGACTCGGTTCGTTGAAAGGTCTTGGGGGTGGCGTTTGTCTTTTGGAGTAATGGAATCCCGCTTATTGCCGTGTCTTCCTAATAAAAAAGCGAGCACTCCGATGAATCGAAGGCTCGCTGATTAGTTTTTTTTAGACGATTTAAGATTCGCCTGTTTTTACGAAACCAACTCTTTAATGACCTTGCCGCCGTTGGCGATTTTCATTGGTCGGCCACTTTGGCTGGTAAAGGTTGTTTCGAGTGATATTCCAAGTGAGTGGCAAACGGTCGCCATCAGATCTTCTGAGGATTGTGAAGGCCCGACAACACTGGTGCCGTCCTCATTGGTCGCACCAACAGCGATACCGGAATTCATGCCTGCACCTCCGACAACTGCACTCCAGCTTCTTGCCCAGTGGTCACGTCCGGTGTTGCCGTTAATCCGGGGGGTTCGACTGAATTCTCCCATCCAGATCACTGCAACATCGTCGAGCATGTCACGTGCTGCCAAGTCTTCCATTAAGGCACTCATTCCACGATCAAGCTCAGGGAGTTTATTGTTTTGGAGAGTTTGGAAGATGTTTTGGTGGTTATCCCAACCGCCAAGGCCAACTTCTACGAAAGGCACGCCCGACTCGACCAAACGGCGAGCCATCAAGCAGCCCCGTCCGAAATTAGTCTGACCGTAGCGTTCCTGAACGGATTCGGGCTCCTGCATGACCTTAAACGCTTTCATTTGTTCGCTGGTCATGAGGCTGAGAGTCTTGCTGAGAACCTTTGCGTGCTCGCCAGCGGCAATTCCACGGTTGGAATCAATGAAACCAGACTCCATCATTTTGAGAGCCTGCATTCGCTGAGTCAGTCGATCCGGTTCGATTCCCATGTCTAGGTTGCGAACTTGTCCGTTTGAATTGACGGAGAACGGAGCCCATGCCATGCCGAGAAATCCCGGGCCTTCGCTGTTACCGCCGACGGAAACAAAAGGTGGAATTTCAAGATCTTCTCGAGTTGACGAAAGTTCGTGGGCAATCACAGAGCCATAACTCGGGTGCTTCACGTTTGGATTTGGCACGTAGCCGGTGTGCATGTAGTAACGGCCACGCATGTGGTCCGCTTCACGGGTGCTCATTGATCGCACGATTGAGAGCTTATCCATGTTCTTTGCCATCATGGGCATGTGCTCACAAATCTGCACATCTCCCGCGGTTGAAATTGGACGGAATGGCCCGCCGTTGTTGGAGCCGGGTTTGAGATCCCAAATGTCCATGGTAGACGGTCCGCCGCCCATCCAGAGTAAGATTGCAGCCTTCTTATTTTTCTTGAGTTGTTTCGTACTTGCCTTGAGTGTATTGCCCAGCGCAAGTGCGGTACCGGTCATCGCGGAGGCACCTGCGAGGTGACGCATGAAGTGGCGTCGGTTCATGCCCTGGGGTGTTTTGAAGTTCATGGCGTCGTCCTTTGTGAAAAAATCAGTTGCTGTCTTAGTTTAATCGAATTGAAAGGCGTTGGGTGAGCCAAATGAAATTTTCTAGGCTCGCCGGAGGGATGTTTAGTGATTAAAAATGAACTCGTTCGTGTTAAGTATTACCCACCAAACGTCTCGAAGTGCCTCTTTCGGGTCTCCGTTTCTAGCTTTCAGGAACTGTTTAGCTAGGTTCTTTTCGTCGTTTTTAGGTTTTCTAGTCAGGCCAGCTATGAATAGCTGCTCAACAGATTGCGAATAGTTTTTGCCTGATTTCGCAAGGTTGTCGATCAGACTTCCTTTCTTGGTGTCGATGGCCTGTTTGACCATGTCTCCATTGAACAGCATCAATACCTGTGGAATCGTGCCATTGAAACTCGTCGATTCCTGACCTTCGTCTGTGCCAAAGGCTTGATTGAATTGGCCAAGCCATGTGTTTTTCTTGCGCTCCCGCTCTTCGTAACTTCCTTGCAATTCGATCGCTTCGGTGGCGACCATCATCGATTCGTAAAGTTGTTCGGCTTCCATTTGGCGAAGATAGAAATGTGAAAATTTCGGTGATTCACCAAGTAGCGGATCGTCACTTTGGTTGCTCGATGTACGCTTGCTCGAGAGACTGTAGGGTTTGCTTAAAGCAACCCAGGAGATGAGTTTCCGGAAGTCAAATTCAGCACGTCGAAATTCTTCCGAGAGGAACTCAAGTAATTCGGGGTTGGAAGGAATGTTGTGCGGTCCAAGGTCATCAACGGGAGCCGTAAATCCATAACCTAGGAAGTGTGCCCACATTCGATTAACGATGGAACGTGTCATGAAAGGCGAGGCAACCATCATCTTGGCAAGTTCGACTCGTCGGTTCACGACGTTAACTAGTCCGCTTCGTTCAATTTCGCTGCCGTCAACAAACACCGGATAGGCAACCTTGCTGAGGCCATTTCGCATTTCGAAAAAGATCTCTGACTTGCCTTGGCTTTCACCTCGAAAGTCCTGATCGGCCAGTTGAGCGACTCCGCCATCTCTCGGGCGGGCTCCACCCGGGAAGGCTCGTACCTGGCGAAAGAATGCATTCATTTCCCAGTACTTTTGTTGCTTCCAGTCGTTAAACGGGTGGTTGTGACACTGGGTGCACTGAACCTGCAGGCCGAGAAAAATCTTTGTCGTTGCTGCCGTAGCGAGCGATGCCTTTTCCTCGTTTACCTTGTCGATGAGGAAGTTGGTCGCGCCATTGAATTTCTCATCACCCGGGGTCGTTGAACCGGTAGCCGTGACCAATTCGTACACCATTTTGTCGTAGGGTTTCTCGCGAGCGAACGAATCCCGCAAATACTTTTGCATTCCGGGTCGGCTAATCATCGAATTGTTATCGTTTCCGCCAGTGCGACCAATTAATAGATTGGTCCAAACCGTCGTCCAGTTCCTTGCGAATTCTTCCGTGTAGGAATCATCGTAAAGTAGTTTTTCAACTAGTTTTTTCTTTTTATCGGAGTCGCGAGACTCCATGAATTCCATTGCCTCATCGTATGAAGGAACGCGTCCGATGATGTCTAGGTAAACACGTCGACACCACTCTCCGTCGGTTGCTTCTTTTGAAGGCTTTAGCTCATAGTCCGTCCAGACTTGCTCCACCAGTTTATTGATTTGGAGAACCGTCGAATCGGTATCGGAATTGGATGGCGTCCTAAAAGAAACCTGAGAAGTTTGAGCGGGCAAGCTTGGAGCGAAGCTGAGAATCAAAATTGCCGAACAAAAAAAGCTCGCTGTGGTTAACCAATTGTTCGTCTCGAACTGCTTGCCCATTGATTGTCCCTGGTGGTGGATTTGTGTTGTAAGGCCAGCAAAGGTCCGCTTTTATTCCAAACGGAAACCCTCACTAAAAATATTACGTTATTTTAGACTAAGCTCTGTTTTCCGTTCAACTTGAGTGTTTTAAAATTGAACATTTGTATCGTTTTGGTGTATCGAAATCGAACAATTTGGGGAAGCCTTAGCTCTCTCGTTTTTGTCGTTCTGCCTCAATATCCAAGAAAAATGGCCTAGACTGCTCGAAAAAGTGAGCAGTCTAGGCACTGCCTCGTCTCTTTTCGCCAAAAGCAGGAGTTAAACAACTCTTGGCGAACCACTTCCAATTCACAGTAAAGCAATCTATGTGCCAAATTTAACTAGACTGCCTGGGTGTATATTGGAAGTAGTAAATGGTTTGTTTTTAAGTCGATTGTCGCCGAACAGGTTAAAAACCATATTTTTCGGTCGTTTTATAGCTGGCGACGTTCGCGGTCTCACAAAATTTCTATTTGTGTTTCATGGAAAGATACTACATAAGACGGCTCTCAGCGCGTCGAAAATCAAAAATATAAGGTTGTAACCATGAATTTATAGGATTGAAGGTCTTGTTGGTTGCTACCGTGTTGGTTTGTGGGACAAACCTTTCGTCTAATACTAGGCTTTAAGAGATTTTCTTGAGTCCGAGTGATCTGCGTTTCGTATTCACCATCGCGATTGCTTGAGGGTTGCGTTTGATGAATTTTACTAACTGGGAGGTTGAGCAACCGAGAGTCTGCGCTGCTGCGGCGGGGTTAAAACCTTCGAAATGGAGAAAATCGAGTGCTTCAGCCAGTAATGCTGGAAAATCAGAGTGTTTGTTGCTGACCTCTATTTTCTTGTTCTTTAGACGAGAGTTCCAAAGTTCGCTCGGCGTTGATTTTTCTGTTTTGTCCAGTCGAAAGGCAATGGCCAGATTGGTTTTTAATCTGCTCATTGCCACGGTTTTGTTTTTGTTTTGGCTTCTTGCCTCGCTGGCTTGGCCGATAATTCCCGTGGGTGTGTGTGTAATTACGATGGCGGTTTCAACTTTGTTTCGGTGTTGTCCACCCGGTCCACTTCCCCGGGTGCGCTGGACCGTGCAATCCTTGAGGAGCGATAGATCGGATTGGCTTGCGGGATGTTGGCACACGCTACTTATTCGCTCGATAATTTAGGGTTCGCATTCTTAAGGGTTCGCATTCTTAAGGGTTTGCATTCGGGTCGAGGTTTACTGGTACGCACCGCTCATCGACAAAGCTATCAAGAGTTTAAAGGCTTTGAAGAGTCTGGGGCGGATTTGGAAAACTGGATTCTGCCCAGTCGGCATTGGTAATGTTGGATTTCAGTTTTCTAAGTTTACAAAGCTGAATTCTAGCCTTAAACAGGTGGGGTTTGCTCAATTAAAAGTCTACAATAATGTTCGGAATCTAGTTTGATTAGTCAGCACGAAAGGCTGAGCTCAACATGGCGCTTGAAAAAATTGGCCCGTACGAATTCAAAGGTGTTCTAGGTCGTGGCGGAATGGGGTCGGTATTCCGTGGGGTTCACGAAGATACTGGCGAGGTGCACGCGGTCAAAGTCCTGGCTCCCAACTATGCGAACGACGAGCATTTTCGCGGCAGGTTTGAGGCTGAAATTGAATCGCTCTTAAAGCTGAACCACCGAAATATTGTCCGGATTTTAAGTTTCGGACAAGAAGACGGGATGTTGTTCTTTTCCATGGAGTTGGTCGAGGGCAATAGCCTTTTTCAGATGCAGAAAAGTGGTTATCGGTTTGACTGGCGATCTGTATTGCGGGTTGTAAAAGACGTCAGTGCCGGTTTGAGGCACGCTCATGATCGGGGAATTATCCACCGGGATCTTAAGCCGGGTAATTTGTTGATGACCTACGACGAGAATTCGCAACCTGATTTCGTAAAGATTACCGATTTTGGAATTGCGAAACGGTTCGGTTCATCTCAGAACACTGGGCAAAATGTTTTGGGGACGATGGATTTCATGAGTCCGGAGCAAGCAAAGGGTGAGTTGGTCACGATTCGGAGTGATCTCTACAGTCTTGGTTCGGTGATGTACGCACTGCTGTCAGGTAAGCCTCCATTTCGAACGAATTCAGTAGAAGGGTCATTGAGCAATCTCTTGCGGGCGCCCGTTCCGAGTATTTCGGCTTCGTTACCTGAGGTGCCGGCTGAGATCGATCAATTGATACGTCGTCTAATGGCGAAGCGACCGGAGGATCGAATTCCGACTTCACTGGCGTTAGCGCATCAAATCGAAGAGGTCGAGTCGATTTTACGGGAGAGCAGTGAAGCGAGAACGACCCATCGTCCTGAGGGAAAAAGGCATGTCGATACTTTCGATGTTGGAATTCCAGCAACGCGTGAAAATACGGGACGGGCTGATGAGAAGAACGCAATTGGAAAAGCCAGTGTTGTAAATTCTGATATGCAAACGGTTGAGTTCACGGATCATAAGAGCCAGCAAATTGATACCATGCCCGTGCGGGAGGATTATTTTGAAACCGTTACGGAAAAGACCAGAGAGCAACCTTATGTAGCCGACTTTGAGCCAAGAGAAAGCAAAGGCTTTTGGCGGTTGCTCTTAGCTTTTTTGTTTGTGATTGCGATCAGCGTCTATGGCGTTTGGCAAGCTTACAAACCGCCAAGTGCTGAAGAACTTTATACGGCAATCGAGCTTGGGGCGAACAAACCGGATTCGGTGATGATTGAAATCAACCAATTTCTCGAGCTTTATCCTGACGAGGAACGTGCTGAGCAAGTTGCGGAATTGGGGCGTGTGGGGGAAGCAATCAAGCTTTACAAAAGCCGTCGAAATTTTTTGACTGCCAAAGGTTCATCTCGACTGACTGACATTGAACAGCGGTTTCTGCGTATTGTCGAAAGAGCGGACAAAAATCCAATCGAGGCAAACAAAGAAATGGATGTTTTCGTCAATTTTCTTAGCGGCGTTGAATTAGAACCGCGTGACCAGGAATGTTTCGAAGCAGCTGTCGCTTACCGAATTAAAATTAAACACGATGCGTTGAGTGAGTTGCGCGGAAATCTGAATCGTATTCGATCTGTGCTCGACACTGCGCTGCAGACGACAGATGTCGACGAACAGATCAGACTGTATAGGTCAATTATCAGTTATTCAAAAGACATTGATTGGGGGCGGTTCCCAGATTCACGGCAAGGAACCGACATGGTTCAAAAGGCGCAACGAATGTTGTTGCAACTTGAGTCGAGCCATCCTGAGTCCTTTTAGTACAGACCATTTGCCAGTTGATTTAATCGCAATTCTCGAATGTAAACTCTTGAGTCGCCAGGAGCGACGAACTCGAAAAAACGAACGAAACAGTGGTTGGTTTTAATAAGCCTCTTTTACACAAAGGTACGGTGATTTTACAATCCAGTGATTTCTTTCTCGGGTATCATGTGTGTTGGAATTCAGCGTTCTGATCTGCAGTTGTTTCGCCACCGGTTGATAATATTAAATATTCTATGTCTCGCAGTTGAGCCAAGTGAAAATCAATGAGCATTGAGGACCTGTCAGAGATCCACCGTCCCATTACTTCTTTATTTCCAAGTTTAAAGGACGACGATTTTGAACGTTATTGTCTGTCCAGTGAGGATGTCGATTTCTTTCACGACCAGGGTTACCTGTCCGGAATCCAATTGCTGGATACGACACAAATCGAAGTGTTAAAGCAGGAGTTGTCCGAGTTCTTTAATCCGGAGCATGCCGGAAGCAATTTGTGGCACGAATATCACACCAATGAATCAGAGGACCCGGATCGAGTGCTTTTTCATGCATTAGGTGCGTGGCGGCTGCGATCTGGTTTTCATGACTTGCTCTGGAACCCTGCGTATTTGATCCCAGCGAGTCAATTGCTCGGCGGTGGAGTTCGATTTTGGCATGACCAATTGTTTTGTAAGCCGGCGAAGCACGGTGGAAATGTGGCGTGGCACCAAGATTATTCCTATTGGACGCGAACTCAACCAATGGCCCATCTTACTTGTTGGACGGGATTGGACCGGGCGACTCAAGAGAATGGTTGTTTACAGTACATTCCGGGAAGTCATCGGTGGGACTTGCTTCCCATCACCGGTTTGGCCGGGGATATGACAGCGATTCAAAACGTACTCACAGATGCACAGTGGGGGGCATTTCAAAACCCGGTTTCAATTGAGCTCGAACCGGGGCAATGCACGTTTCATCATCCGTTAATGGTGCACGGTTCTTTTGATAATAGGACGGAGCAGCCGCGTCGGGCGGTCGTTCTAAACTTGATCCGTGATGGAGTCGAATCGCATACCGATGATGAGTTGTTAGCGGGAGTGCCTGTCATCCCTAGTGGACAAAAGATGGAGGGGCAGTTCTTTCCACTGCTCTATTCTGCGTCATAAAAAGTGCTGGTTGAAATCTATTTGAGTGATTTGAAAAAACAACGCGAGGCGAAACAGTTGAACGATCCTATTTCCAATTCCGACAGTCAAGTGGCCGTGAATTTAGCAAGTCGGAGTTACGCTATCGATATTAAGCCTGGCTTGTTAAACCAGCTCTCGAATGCATTAGCCGGTTTTGTTTCGGACGATCACGTGATTTTAGTGACAGATGACAATGTCGCTGAGTTGTACCTCGAGACGGTTGTTTCGCAGATTTCAGAGATTGCTCAACGGGTGGATGTGATTCGTGTTAGTCCAGGAGAAGAGTCTAAATCGATCTCGGTGTGTGATGAATTGTGGCAGCAGATGGTCAATTTCAAGACCGACCGTCAGTCTGTGGTCGTAGCCTTGGGAGGCGGAGTCGTCGGAGATCTAGCCGGTTTCTTGGCTGCCTCATTTGCCCGGGGAATCCGTTTTATTCAAATTCCGACTACGCTCTTGGCACAGGTTGACAGTAGCGTTGGCGGAAAAGTGGGTGTTAATTTACCGGGTGCCAAAAATATGGTTGGCGCTTTTTGGCAACCAGAGTTAGTCCTGATAGACCCGCTGGTTTTGGAAACGCTGGATGAAGCCAATTTTCGTGCCGGGCTCGCCGAAGTAATTAAATACGGCTTGATTATGGATGTTGATTTTTTCGAGTCGCTCGAGGCATCGGTTGACTTGATTGGGAAGCGGGATCCTGCTGCGCTCACGCAGAGCATTGCTCGCTGTTGCCAGTGCAAAGCAGCAATTGTAGAGGAAGACGAACGAGAAACTTCCGGCCGCAGAGCGATTTTAAACTACGGCCATACTTACGGGCATGCTATTGAGGCAGTCTTTGGTTTTGGGCGCTTTCTCCATGGTGAGGCAATCTCGATCGGGATGACTTGTGCCGCTCGCTTGGCGCGTGAACTCGGAATGGTGCAAGATTCTTTCGTGGCTCGGCAAACCGAGTTGTTTCAAAGGATGAAGCTTCCCATCGATTGCCCCGCGGAGCGCCATGATGAACTGATCGCATCGATGAAACACGATAAGAAAGTTGCGAGGGGCGAGTTGAAGTTGATCCTTCCAGTGCGCATCGGCGAGGTCGTGGTGGTGGCAGCGCCGGAAGACAAACTGATTCTCGACAGCTTAAAAAACTGACCGCCGCCGTTTTCGGCCAGCTCAAGTTTTCCTTATCTTGGTTTAAGCTAGATCGACTTACTTGAGTCTACTGATTCCGCGATGAAGGGGCGGTAGTCCAGCCTTTTGTATTCAGGGGCCGCGCTCAAATCGTATTCGATCTGACGCCAGCGAATTCTTCGGCAGCAAAGTGACTTGATGGAAGATGCCCCATAGATCAGTTGGCACAAGGGAACCAAAAGCAAAAGTTTTATGGTTCGCCTAAAGTTGGTGTTGCCAATCGTTTCGCCACGCAGTTGAGCGCTTTTTGAAGCTACATTCCGCGAGACAAAATAGGCCCACGTGGAGAGGCCACCGCTGAGTAATAAGGCTAATGTGCTGGCGGCTAAAGCAGTCGCGTTTCCGAATAGGATCGCCATGATTAAAATGACAAAATTGGCCAGCATGAGGGCGTTGCTGAAGCAAGCGTGGATCACGGAAAGAAAAAAAGTGTCCTCGTAAAGTCGAGACCAGGTCAACATGCGAGTCACCCATCGATTTGCATACGAGGCTGAGCAGTGTTCGCGGTTGATCATGATGAGGGATGGTGCGAACTCAATTCTAAGGCCTTGATCTTGAATTGCTTTTTTCAGAGGACCGTCATCCACAATCGAATTGGACCAAGTTGAAATTAAATTAGCAGACTCCAATGTGGAACGCCTCATTGCAAAGCTGCCGGCCCAGGGGTTGGCAAAGTACACTGAAAAGACGAGTGCTCCAGCATTCCAGACACTGCGGATTAATGAACCGGTTCCGGTTGGAACGGGAGGTTCAAACCATTGGTTACCGGTAACTCCCCCGATTTCATTGTCGTGAAGAGGCCCGGTTAGTTCGGCCAGCCAAGTTGGATGAGGCGCGACATCAGCATCCAGAAACGCGACAAATCTTGTTTCCTCTGTGATGTGCTCCAGGGCTTGTACGATCGAATGGCATTTGAGGCTGCAAGTTTCTCGTGGTGATTTCATGCCGTGGATTACGAGGCGATCGTCCTGGTCAAATTTCGCTTTAATTCGAGTTGCTACCTTCCACACGGGGTCGTCCTCGTGGTCGACGACCAGATGGATTTGATAGTTGGCGTAATCTTGCTGGAGGACGCCAGTGAGTGCAGTTTCAAAAGTGGGGTCACAACCGCGTACAGACATAATGACTGCCGTCATCGATTGGTTGGCAGTTGTCGCAGTCTTGCTGATTTTCTTTGAGAACCAGCGTTCGAATGAAATTGCAATCGAAAGCTGAATCAGAGCAGCTGCAAAAATAATCTGGCCGGCGATCATCGCGGAAAAGGTGAGCATGGGTTATCTCACCAATAGGTCAAACACGAGTCGGGCAAATCGTGGCGCATCAGCCCAGAAACCCGGGTTGATAAGCTTGGGCAACTCTTTTTTAAAGCCTTCCCGCGTCATTTTCCAATTGGCGGTTGAGCCTGAAATAATATGGCTACCCCCTGCTAGTCGTCGATTCTCTTTCGCCTCGGCACCCGAGACATAGCATTCCCAGCGATTGAGAGACGCATGTGAGTAATCGTGAGACTGGTGGATTGCGGTTACTGTTTTTGACAGATTGACGACCGGAATTTTATTTTGTTTTGCCGAGTGAATCATCCAGTTGTCCCAGTTTCCCCGCCCCACGGCAAACGGTGGAATGTCCTCGTAAAGCTGACGGTTGAAAATGAAATATTCTTTGCACGCATTAGAGGATCGGATTCCTAGGTTTTGGCAATCTTTTAGCAATCGCTCGACCTGAACCGACTGATTGAAATCAATTGCGTGGTCAACATTTAGGTCAGTGCGTTGACCAAACGCGACGAACTGGCGGAAGTGAGTTTCAGTTGCGAGTTGATGGATCGACGTCAAGAAGTTGTTTGTGAGAATGACGTCACAGTTGCAGTAGGCCAGATAGTCGGTGGTTGATTCTTGATGGGCAAGTTGAAATGCCGAATCGAGTAATGGCGTGCCGTATTCATTGCATCGCAAACCACTGGCGTGACGGACGCCAAGTTCCGCTGCTGTTTCTTTAATTCCGGCTTCATCCCCCAGTAGCAATACTTCGACGTCGGGTTTTAGGTTAGCCCAGGATTGAATCGCATTCCTTTGAATCAGATCGGTCTTTTCACCGAAGGGTTTAGGCAGTGCGAAAATTGTAACCGTGGGTATTGCTGTTTCTGGAAGTTCACGGGCATCGGTGCCGGATTCCTTCGAGAATGCAGGTTGAGGGTTGGGAACGAGCATGGATTAAACCGCGGTTGGAACGCTAAGCGAATAGCGACCGCGCCTTTCGATAATTAACAACCCATTTTCGAATCCAATACACAGCCGTTAAATCCCACCATCGCTTGAGGCTGAATTCAGGGCGCTCAGGTCGCCACCCCGCCCATGCTGTTTGATCCAGACTCTCATAGAATTTTTCGCGAAGCGGATGGAAAGGTTGGAATTTCCATGGTTTAAATTCTGTCGTAAAGTGAATCAGCGCAGGGCGGTCTCGCATTTGCGCAAATTCGACAGGATTGATTGGACAATGGTTGTCATCCGGGAATTCAAAAACATGCGCTCCTTGATTCCACCGTGGCGGGAGTTGCCCCCACTGCCCTGCGAATACTACGTTAAGTGCGTACTGATCCCAGCACCAAACATAATTTGAATTTTCACGAAGGCAATTAAGTAGTTTTTGGTCGATCGACTCTCTTCGCCAACGATTTAAATTGAGCACCATAACGCCACTGTTGAAGTAGGGGGCTGAGCCATCTAGGTTTAACTGTCGCCAATTAGGGATCGGTGAGATGGCAGCGAGATGGGGTATGGCTTTTTTAAGTGTTCCCAGTTTGGCCTGAGCCTCGTAAGCGTCAACGAATGGGCATGCAATATCGACCGCTGCAAGACAGTAGTTTTCTCCGACGTCAAAATTCCAAAGTTCAGTCAGGTCACATTGGACAAGAACATCAGAATCCAGATAGATCACTTTCTCAATCGTTTCAGGTAGAAGTCGAGCAGCGAATAGTCGAAAGTAAGCGGTGTGGGTGATGTGATGTGAGACACTGAGGTCGCTGAATTCTTTGAGGTTCGGGCGCAAAACGTGAATGGAAATTGGGAGGTCGACCAGTGTTTCTCGCAGTCCCATCCAGTTGGCTTCGGAGATTCCACCATCCATCAGAATGACGTGAAGGTGATTGCCGTTTTTGAGTGATGAAGCGGCAGTGTAAAGAGTGACCGCAAGGGGTTTTACATAATTGTCGTCTGACGCGCAGAGGACAATCGGATCCTCAACGGGAATGTTGGCCAGTGTTTCAGATTGGAGGAGTTCTTGGATCATTCAGGGTGTCGGTTTTGAATTGTCTTTTCAACTCTGTGGTTGGGGGATATATGAGATCTTTATCGCTAACGTTGGGCAGTTTATTATTGCACGGAATAGACTAGTTTGTGGTATTCGTTGGCGAATCGGCATTCGTATTGAGCGACCTTGGTTCGATAATCGGGTATGAATCGTCCAGTTTGTTTTTCCGTTTGCCCATTTTTTCCATTAAACCGAGCATCTTCTGACGAACGCGTACAATCGGGCCTGCAATCGGGTGTTTTTCGATTTGTTCGAATATTTGGTGGGCTTCCTCTAATTCAGCGCGGAGTTGCGATTGCTCCGATTGAAGATGGGAGATTTCTCTACGAGAGTGAGCGAGTTGCGATTGAATTTCGATCAGTTGTTTTTGCTTAAATTCAGTGGCGTCTGGAAAGATTTGCCAATGGGAAAACAGGGGTGTTGATGTTTCGGCGGGCTTTAAAATGGCATTTGGAAAAGAGAGAGAATTCTCCTCCAATCTTTGCGAGTCATTTATTTGTTGCGCTGTTATCACCAACATTTGCTCGACGAGATCGACAAACCGGTCTGTGGCCTTGGTAGCATTTTGTAACGCGTCGCAAAGTTGTGTCTGTTGGTAGAAGAGATGCTCGGGTGTCGGTTGGGCTAGTTGGGCAACGATCGATGGAATTTGATGGGCAGCTGAGATTGTCCAGCCTGCGTTTACGTATCGCGGGCAGTTGTGATAATCCAGTAATGCCGTCGGGATACCAAGACGCATGGATTCGAGCATGGCCGTGGAGGCGGTTGTGATCACTGCGTCTACTTGAGTGAGCGTTTGGTTTAATTCTTTGCCAGTGAGGTCGTTTAATTCGTTGGTGACATTCAGTTCGTTCTCCAGGCCTCCGGTCAGTCTCCAGATAATTTTTACGTCTAGCGAATCTGTTGTAGTTGAGTGGTCTGCCAAGTCGAGCTTTGGATTATCGGTGGCCCATTTTTTGAAGTCTTGCAGGCTTTGTTTAACGGCATCGATTTGGGTAGGAGTGAATCCAGGAGTTTTGGCTGTCATTACCAGAATTCGAAACTCTCGATCGGTGCGGGGAGAGTTGGGCTGCGCGGGGATAGCGTCAAGGCGAGGGATTCCTACTACTTCTGTTTTCCCTGTATTGCCCCACTGGTTGAGAATATGGGCTTGGGAATTACCAATGCAGGCTGCCTTATGAGCTAGTATTGGTCGCATGGTGTACGGGCAAGCTACTTCGTCGGGCAGGTTGTCCCATGCATTCCGCCATTCGAGGATACCATCGATCAAATACAGCGTTGCTACATTATTACGTTTCAATTCCGTGCAGCACTCTCGAAATCGGTCAAAGTGCTCGGAGTAAAAAATTGCGAGATCGCCGGGCTTGGCTCGCTCCATAACCTCCGATGGAGCGGCAATCTCGATGTTTAGCCGTTCTTTGAAGGGGGCGGCATGGTGGGAGACCTCGGAAGGTTTGCCGACAAAATATACCGAGGGTTCATGCATGATTAATAAAGAAAAGAGTGGGAATTGAATTTTTCGGAATTGAAATTTACGGAAATCGTTTGACTTAATCGAGTTTTAAAAAAAGACCGTCTTTCCGGGAGCAGAGTCGGAAAAGAGTTTCTTCATCGGTGCTGATCGGGAGCGAATGGACGCTGCCGTCTCCGAACGCAAAATTAACGACCCCGACATGTCCACTACCGAAGATTGGGTATTCGCCGGGAGACAAAACCAGAGTACGGCTTGTTGCTAATCCCATTGCAATTCCTCCAATGCGCATGAATGTCTCTGGTTCATCGCCATTGTAGATCGAACCGTCACCCCAGCCTTGTGATTTTAATTCCCCGTAGGTGCTGACGTATTTTTCGCCGATGAAAATTGTGTTAGATAAACCATCTGTGATTTCAGCATGTCCATATCGGCCTCGTTCGGTACCTGTAAGCTTTCCATTGACAACAGGGTTTTGACTTGCCAGACCTGAGTTGAAAACGCCGTCAACAGGGTCTTGGAACTTCGCCCAGACATCGAAAGGGAAGAAACGAGGAGTGCCGGCGTTTCCTGCGTAGTCTCCAATTGCTCCGGGAGGGCCTTTGGATTCACTAATGCTTACATTAGCTCGTCTTGGCCGTGCCGGACATAGCATGACTGGCATCGTTTTTTTAACCAGTTCCGGATCTTGAAATTGGTATTTTTCTTGAATCTTGAACTGGTCAAAGAGATTGTTCATTTCCAGGAACGGCATGAGGTAAACCGGCCAGGTTAAGAATTCATCTGCAGCCCGCGAAGGCGGGTAGAGTTGTTTAGCAGATTCGTAGTTATGAATAGCGAGGGCAACCTGATGGAGATTGTTTTGGCAGGCCGTTCGTCGTGCTGCTTCACGTACCATTTGAACCGCTGGTAGGAGCATTCCGATTAAGGTGCCGATAATTGCGATGACGACTAATAGTTCGACCAATGTGAAGCCGTGTTTGCGGTTCATACGTGGGCTCGGAGATAACGGGGAATCGCTCATGATCTATTATGACGCACGTTAAGAAGGACTGTTCCCATAAGGATAGGAATTTGATCGAAATTCCAATCCCAGAAGGTTGCAGGTTTTCGAGGTTAAGGCGATCGAACCCTATTTTTTGCGGCTTAACGCGTTATTTAGCTCGGAATAAACTTCTTGATCCGAAAATCCCGTTTGAGACAGTTTTGCGGCAGCGTTTTGAAGAGAGCTTCGCTTAGACGGAGTTTGGGCAATTTCGACCAGACAGTTGACCCAGTCTTCGGGGGAGTCGCAGATTATCAAAGACTCGCCTGATCCGGCCGGAAATCCTTCCATGCCAATGGTGGTTGTGACCAGCGGTTTGCCGAAAAACACTGCCTCGCAATTTTTAATTTTTAGACCTGTGCCGAACTCAACCGGATTAATCGCGACATCAATTTGGTGGTAAAAATCAGCCAGCTCACTGACACAGCCGAGACTTGAAATATTGTTGTATTCTTGAAAAAGATCTGGAAAGGATTGGGAGATTTCATGGCAGATCACGCCGGCAATGACTAATCGAATCTCGCATTGTTCGGAAATGGGATTCCATGATTGTTTGATGAAATTAGTGAATGATTGAAGATTAGATGCATTGGCTGAGGCGAGGTAGCCAACGGTGAGGATCTCGGAGGTCTCACGGTGTTTTAAGGGAGGCTTAATTCGACTTGGGGCGTGTCCGCAAACCAACACGTTGCGCTCCGGCGCCAAGTCACGAAATACGAGTGCTTCCTCATCTTGAATCGCAAGAATTGTATCGAAGAGTTGGACCGCTTGAGTTTCTTCTTCTCGGCTGATGTTGATCCAGTGAACCAGCCCCCGTTCCTGGAATTGTTTATTGCGTAGGTGGAGGACATCGTGAGTGTCGAGAAGGCAATGGATTTGTTTTCTTTGGCTGGCAGTCAAGGCTTCTAAGAGATAACTCAGTTTAACGTATTCGATAATGATCGAATCTGGTGCGAACGAGTTGATCGAATCCCGGAAGGCTTTGATTGCCCAAGGCCATCGATAATCAGCGAGAGTCGTTGATAATCCAGTTGGGTTATTTGCGTCTTGACTGGGATCTTGTGCGCGTGACGATTGATGATGTTCGGTTTGCTTGGTTCCAAAACGATTTTTAATCGCTTTCAAGTGCCAGCCGAATTTTTGGTGAAATTGACGAGGTGGATCGCTGGATCGTTGAAACTCAATGTCGAGTTTTTGTCTACAAATAATTTCCTCGTCTTCTTCCGTGATTTTTGATTCGCCTTGATTGGATTCTGTTGCTGGACATAGGAAGAAAATTCGGATTCGGTATCCTGATTGACTTAAAAAATCTACTAAGCTGGCAATTCGTTGCTCGGCGCCGGTCGTTCGTCGCCAGAACGGCAAATCAGTTGCGAGCAATATGCGGTGCGGAGTCAAGAGAATACCGAAGTGTGAGAAAGTGAGTTGAAGAGTGCGTGGGTGTTTCGCCGGTAACCAAAGTTTATCGAGGCGTGCTGTGGTTAACAACTTTATTCCGAAATTGACAAGGCGGGTTGTTAAAGAAGGGGTTCAATAGAAAATAGAAATTTCAACATTGAGCGTTTCACTACGAGGTAGAGAACTTTGAAATCATATCAACCCGACACGAACCGTTACGATGGCCGCATGGTTTACAGACGATGTGGTCGGTCAGGACTGAAGTTACCAGCGGTAACGCTTGGCTGTTGGCATAATTTTGGCGGTGATGCTCCGACTGAGAATCAGCGCCAGATGATCTATACGGCGTTTGATGCCGGTATTACCCATTTCGATTTGGCGAATAATTACGGTCCTCCCTACGGAAGTGCTGAGAAAAATGTTGGTCAAATATTGAAGGACCTGCCAAGAGATGAAATTTTGATTTCTTCAAAGGCCGGTTACGATATGTGGCCCGGGCCTTACGGTGAATGGGGATCGCGTAAATACTTACTGGCCAGCCTCGACCAATCATTGCAGCGGGTCGGGGTCGATTATTTTGATATTTTCTATAGCCATCGCTTCGATCCCGAGACGCCTTTGGAGGAAACACTGGGGGCATTGAACACGGCGGTACAACAAGGCAAAGCGTTGTACGTTGGGATTTCCAGTTACTCAACTCAGCAAACTAAGGAAGCAGTGGAGATTTGCCGGTCTAACGGTTGGGAGCGACTGTTGATTCACCAACCGAATTATTCTTTATTCAACCGCTGGATCGAGGACCGGCTCGCGGCTGCTTGTGAGGAGAACGGGATGGGGATGATTGCGTTCTGTCCACTCTATCAGGGCCTGCTTACGGATAAATATTTATCTGAAATACCGGATGGTTCTCGCGCTGTGAATTCTCCCGGTACTCTGCGACCTGAGGAGTTGCGAGATGAGGTTTTGGAGGTGGTTTCAGGTTTGAATACAGTTGCATTAAATCGAGGGCAATCGCTTGCTCAGATGGCTCTGGCGTGGATATTGAGGTTGCCGCAAATTACAAGTGTGCTTTGCGGAGCGAGTCGCCCTGAGCAAATATTAGAAAACTGTGCCGCGCTAGAGAATTTGCATTTCTCTGATGAAGAAATTAGAGAGATCGATGACTTAACGAACACGGTTGAGTTGCCTGCTTCGCTTTGGGCAAAGGAAAATGATAGCTAGATCGGTAGACCCCATTCAACTCGTTTTGAATATGAGCCTTTATTGATTCCTTGGAGGTAACATGGAAGAGAAGCCAATGGTGCGGTTGTTGGTTGCTGAAACTGAGGTTGATGCGGGTTTTTACAAAGCAGCACTCGAGGGAAATGGAATCACCGTTTTTGTCAGTGGTATGGCGGGATCGGCATTCGGAGCAGCATTAGATGGCCCTGATGAGATTGAAATAATCGTCTATCAAAAGGACCTAGAAGCCTCGCGGGCGATCATTGCGGAGTTGGACGCGGAGCCAGACGAAGAAATTCCCGCTTGGAATTGTACGTGCGGTGTCGAAGTTGACGAAGGATTTGGTGTTTGTTGGTCTTGCGGTGGGGAGTACGATGCTGGTGCGAATTCGCATAATAGCGACAACACTCCAGACTGAGAAAATGACTTTTAACTTTTTGATTGTTGAATGAATGGCAAAGAAAAAACCTAAACGACGAACAGGCTTTCCGCCTGCGGTTGAGACGCAAACAGCCCCCAAAACAATTAGCAGTACTGGCCAGCGTCCGATGCGTTGGGGCTTAATAGTGTTGTTTTTAGCTATTTCTGTCGGCGGTACCTATCTTGCTGTATGGCTTCGGCAAAACGATAACTCGCCCCGTTATACATTTAAGATAATTAAGAAATATCCCCATGATGAGAAAGCGTTTACGCAGGGGCTTTTATTCCATGATGGGTTTTTGTGGGAAAGTACGGGACGCTATGGAGAATCAACGGTTCGGAAGATAGATCTTGAATCTGGTGAGATCCTTCAACGACATGAACTTGATAATAATTTGTTCGGCGAGGGGATGGTGCAGTATGGAAATCGCCTAATTCAGCTAACTTGGAAAGCTGGAAAGGCTTTGGTCTATGACATGGACTTAAACCCAATTGAAGAATTTAGTTACCCGGGGGAAGGGTGGGGACTGGCGACCAACGGTAATGAATTAATTCTGAGTGACGGCAGTTCAGTTTTGAAATTTATTGACCCCGATACTTTTGAAATTAAAAAATCTCTTCGTGTTTTACGTGAGGGTGGTGTCTATGTGGGGCAGCTTAACGAATTGGAGTATGCCGGCGGGAAGATCTATGCCAATCGATATCAGACCGATGTCGTTTATGAAATCGATATTAACACTGGAAATGTCGTTGGCATCATTGACCTTGCGGGGTTGTGGCCAATGAGAGAACGCCCTGCCGACGGTGTTCTTAACGGGATTGCCGTCACTCAGGACATGCCACCGAGAATGTTGGTAACGGGAAAGCTGTGTCCGTTTATCTATGAGATTGAATTGGTTCGAATGGATTCCCGCTAGTCAGCTTTTTTGAGCAGTGGATGGAAATTCCCCTTTTGACCGGCGATGCTAATTGCTGTAGATCCTTGCCCTTCTTTGCGGTCGATTTGTGGCAAGCCGTCCAGATGGTTTGATTGAATTCTGGTATCGGTGGCTTGGCCGATTGGTCACGGATTTAAGTCGCCGGACGGCAAACCCTTCTTCGGGTTCCGATTGCTTGGATTTTAAGGGTTGTGTGCAAGGAATTCTCATCCGAACCCGAAGATACTATTGGACGATGGCAATTCATGACTAACACTTGAATGACCTAAGGAAACTCGGTTATTTTCGTCCGTTTGGCAAGGTCAACAACGCTGATTCAATCCGGCCTGATTTTGCACTATGACACACTGGAAATCCAAACTAATTGACGCGTACCGCTTCGCATCATGGCCTTATCGTTGGTCGATGCACCGTCGCATGGCGCGTTCAGGGCAAGTGCCGGTTTTGGTACTTTTTTACCATCGCGTCGCGGATGATCATCCAAACCCCTGGACGATCGGGTGTGATGATTTTCAGCGGCAAATCGATTGGTTACAGGATCATTTTGAAATCGTCGACTTGCAGGAATGTCAGCGGCGTATTCGCAGTGGGTTCAATCAACGCCCGACCGTTGCGATTACCTTTGACGATGGCTATTCAGACAATTGCGATTTCGCTTTGCCGATGCTGATTGAAAGGCGAATTCCGGTTACCTATTTTGTTACCACGCATCACACGCTTCACCAGCAAGCTTTTGAGCATGACCTGAATATACAACGGCCATTGCCAACCAATTCCATTGAGTCGCTGCGGGCGCTGGATCTGGCGGGCGTCGAAATTGGAGCTCATACGCGGTCGCACCTCGATCTGGGTAAGGTGACTTGTGAAAAGACGTTGATCGATGAAGTTATTTCAGCTTCGAGAGAGCTGGAGTCTGCCATTGGGCGTAAAGTTCGATATTTCGCATTTCCTTATGGTTTGCATTCCAATCTAAATGCAAATGTATTTGCGATGTTGAAGGAGGCTGGTTTCCTGGGGGCATGTTCTGCTTACCAGGGATGGAACGAAATTGGTTTAGATGAGTTTCATATTCAGCGAATTCACGGAGATCCGAACTTTTCGCGTTTCAAAAACTGGATGACCTATGACCCACGTTTTGCACGGGTTAAGCGTTTTGATTACTCCGACGGTAAGTTTGACAAATCTAAATTAGAGTCTTCGCCTGCGAAACCCGGTGCCGGAATTCCACTGGGAGAGATCAGTTTGATGCCGACCACTTACCAACACCCATCGGTCCAATGATTGACTTTGGAGTAATTTCAAGTGAAATTCATATTTTGGCCACCCGTAGATTTTTAACTGCTTCGGGTAATTGAGCGGAGAAGTTGGGCCTCAGTCTTGAAATCGCTTGTATCTTAAGAACAATGCTGGGATATTTAGAAAAGCTGGTTGCCGATTAATTTAGGTGGGATGGAATGAAGCAAGTCACGGTTCCTGTATTAGCAGCACTCGCGAAAGTGTTGAGCGGGGCGACCGTGCGCTGGATTGGCTGTGAACCAGAGACTTGTCAGCGAATTTATTTTGCCAACCATACCAGTCATCTCGATGCGCTCGTGCTATGGGCGTCGCTTCCTAAGAACATTCGAAATTTGACTCGACCTGTCGCGGCGGTGGATTATTGGCAAAGCGGTCCTGTTCGAAGATACATGGCGACGGTTTTTAATGTCTTGCTAATCGATCGTAAGAAAATCAAGGTTCACAACAGTCCGATCGATATGATGTTGAGGGAAATTGGTGACGTTAATTCATTAATTGTATTTCCAGAGGGAAGTCGCAATTTGTCAGGGAAAATGGGTGAGTTCAAAAGTGGCTTATTTCATTTGGCAAAGAAGCGACCTGATTTGGAATTGATGCCAGTTTATATCGATAATTTGAATCGAGTGATGCCCAAGGGGGAGTTTTTACCGGTGCCGCTCTTGAGCTGCATTTCAATTGGAGCTCCGATTTGGCTTGAATCAGGGGAGAGCAAAGCGGAATTTCTCCAGCGAGCCCGAAAGTCGGTACTAAAAATGAAAGATTCTTGATTTCTTCGAAAGGTTCGGGGTGGAATGCCTATCAATCCATCAACAGCCCTCGCATAATTAAACTGCGATGGCCTCCTTGTGATTGGGCCATGTATTGATTCGACGAATAACGACGACGTGAAATGTGATTGACGCGACGCTTACAACTTTACTTGCGGTTCAAAATGAATCTGCGTCTTCTTTTGGAGAAGGTCCGGGCAGTTGGACGATAGGCTTGGTGTTAGTTGTTTTGGTTTCACTGGGTGCATTGCTGGCTGCCGGGCAAACGTTAAAGCGTAAGCCAGAATCTCACATTGATCCTGCGATTCTGCGAAATTTTAATAAGCGAGTTACTTCGTGGTTGACGATTTGCGTGATGCTTGTCATTGCACTGATGTTGCATCGAAGCGTGACTATTGCTTTGTTCGGCTTCGTATCTTTTTGGGCGCTTCGTGAATTTATAACGATGACTCCGACCCGTCGGGGGGATCATCGGACGCTGTTTTGGGTCTTGTTTGGTTTCACGCCACTTCAGTACGTATTGGTAGGAATTGACAATTACGATCTTTTCACGATTGTAATCCCGGTTTACGCCTCGTTATTCATTCCAGCGAGGATTGCGTTTGCAGGTGATCACAAACGGTTTCTCGAGCGGACCGCCAAGATTCAATTCGGATTGTTAATTTGTGTTTACTCGTTAAGCCACGCTGCTGCCTTGTTGAATTTGAAATTAGCAAAATGGAATTCCGACACGGGTGTTTGGGAGGCGTGGGAAAATGGTCCCAACGACACTTATGGACTGTTGTTCTTCTTTATTGCGATCGTCCAGGTCAGTGATATTTTGCATTTTCTCTGGGATCGCCTGTTTGGTCGCCACGTTATCGCGCCAGCTGTTAATGCAACTAAAACCTGGGAGGGATTGCTGGGGGCTGCCTGTTGTACGAGTTTGGTCGGCATGGTCATTCAGGTGGTTTTGCCGGTCACGCCATTCACTTGGTGGGGCGCAGGCTTCATGGCCTTAATTATCAGTATTATGGCATCTTCCGGCAGCATGACGATGTCGGCGATTAAACGAGATCGAGGTGTCAAAGAGCATGGTACTTTGGTGCTTGGGCATGCCGGTGTACTGGATCGAATCGATTCAGTTTGTTTTTCTGCTCCGATTTTTTTCCATCTGACGCGTTTCTTTACCGACGCAGAGAGTCGAGTTGTTGATGTGGTCGCTGAGCAATCGGTCGCGGCGGCCACGATGGGAATGTCTTGTTTTTCATTCTTGGTCTAAATTGCATGAGGTCGTCGGATCGACTCGCTCAGGTAGCGGAATTCAATAGCTCCATTTCAGCCCATTCACTCCGAATTCTACTTGAAGCAAATGGAGTGAAGGCGATGGTGGTGGGGGATGTTTTCAACGAGACGGGGCTGGATTTGGTTTCAGTTTTTGTCCACGCGAATCAGATTGAGTTGGCGCAATTAATAATACGTGATGTTCCTGCGGCCTCGGAGGTGCTGATTCCGTCATGGATATGTCTGTGTGGAGCTGAGGTTGACGCGGGATTTCATTGTTGTTGGTCTTGCGGCAAAGAGGCGGAGGAGTCTGTGTGCGAAAGCTGATTTGCAAGGCTCTAGCCGCTGAGCAAGCGAAGTAGGAGTAAAAGAGTGCGGGAGTGATTTCAGATCGTTGAGGATTCTGTTAAGTTGTCCCCGCAAAGGTTAATCAAGTACGAGTTAGAGAGATTTCGTGGCTAGTTTAAAAAAAACAATTGAGATGTATGAATTAGATGTTCCGTTTGAGGCCTATCCACGGCTGAAGCATTACTGTCAGGCTTTGTGGGAAATAAATCAGGATCTCAATCTCACACGCCATACGACTTATGAATTGTTTGTTACTCGGGATCTGCTGGATACGATCGAATTGTCTAAGTTAATTCCTGAGGGCAAAGAGGTGCTGGATATTGGTTCTGGCGGAGGCGTGCCCGGTTTGGTTTTATCAGTCCTTCGTCCAGATTTGAAAATTTCGTTGACTGATTCGGTTGGGAAAAAGGCTGCCGCATTGGGTGAGATTGCCGAGGTGATTAACGCCAACGTTGAAATATACCATTGTCGAGCGGAAGAACTATTGGAAGATTTTCGATATGACTACTCAATCGCACGAGCGGTTGGCCCGTTGAGAAAAATGGGGACATGGTTTTCGGAATGTTGGCCATCGCTTGGTCGATTGCTTGCGGTGAAAGGACCACAGTGGCTCAAAGAAAAATCCGAAGCGGATGAACTGGAGTTGCTTAAGCAAGTCGATGTGCGCGTGTTAACCGAATATGAGGTTCCCGGCGTCGATTGGAAAAGCGTTATTTTGCAATTGAAGGCGAGTAACTGATGGTCAAAACCCCCCAGCAAAAGCAAGTACAACCGACAAGAAAATCCAAACGGCTAAGGGCACGACCCAGAGGAGAGTAATGACCATCCCCATGATCATTCCGACTTGCGTCATCGAGCGTCCTTCCGGATCCATACTGCCCTGATCAATTTGTCGCATGTCCTGTTTGCCAAAAATCCAGGCCAGAATGCCAGGGAGGCAACAGACATTACAGACGATTGAGGCAATCCCAAGTCCCAGAATTAAGCCTCCTCTATGAGGCTGCAGGTTTCGAATCGGCGTTGCAGGCGGAGGTGAAAATTTACTCGAATAGGGATTGGAAGGCGATGAGCTAGGTTCGCTCTGTTCCGAATCGCCGGTGGAAAACTGCATGTTTTCCGAAACGAGATTGAGGGTTTGGCATTGCGGGCACCTCGCCTGTTTGCCGATGTGTTTCTCGTCAATTCGGAGAATGGTACTGCAATGCATACACGGGAATTGAATGGCCATGGCTGCCTTTGATGCTTTTAAGTGACTGAGTTGGAAAAATTATTGTCTGAGGTTTGCCGTTGTAAAACAGAGGCAAGATTGAGTTTCGTATCAGTTGAATCCAGGCATTCAAGTTGGCAAAGCGTCCCAAATCACATGGAGTGATCACGGATTCAAATCGGACTTTTTGCGAGTTGAAAAGCGTGCTCTCCGTCGCTCCGGATTCTAATATATTTCGCAGTTAGATGGAATCTCGTAAGCCTTGGGGGTTCGAGAGGAAACCGTAGTGAAAGTCATTTGCTACTAAAGTACAAAGCTGAATTTGTTTAAAACCACAGGAAATTTCAGCGAGAGATCTAAGAGTGCGGTGTTTGAGAGGGCATATTTGTGTAAAATTCTTCTCTCTTTCGAGGAAGGAATCCTTTTGGGTTCTTTTGTATTGTTCCTGTTTTATTTTTGATACTGCTATGCAATTTAAATCCACGGACGAGTGCCGGTTTGATATTTTGTCTTTAGGTGAAGTGATGTTGCGGCTTGACCCTGCTGATGGTCGAGTACGCACCGCTCGTAGCTTTGATGTTTGGGAGGGAGGCGGCGAGTACAACGTGGCCCGCGGATTACGGCGCTGTTTTGGCTTGAGAGCGGGGCTTGTTTCAGCCTTCGCCAAAAATGAAGTGGGGCGATTGTTAGAGAATTTAATTCTCACGGGTGGCGTGGATATGGAATTCGTCAAATGGATGGATTTCGACGGAGTTGGTCGTTCGTGCCGAAACGGTTTGAATTTTACCGAGCGAGGTTATGGCGTGCGTGCGGCGTTGGGGACTTCGGATCGCGGAGCGACGGCTGCGTCTCAATTAAAGCCCGGAGATATTGATTGGGAGCACATCTTTGGCGAACTGGGGGTTCGCTGGTTTCATACGGGCGGAATTTATGCAGCCTTGTCCGAAACAACTCCTGAGGTGATCGCTGAGGCGCTGCAGTGTGCGAAAAAGCATGGAACCGTGACTTCTTATGATTTAAATTTTCGCAGTTCACTTTGGTCGGCTTTCGGTGGGAAGGAAAACTGTCAGCGTGTGAATCGCTCGCTGGCACCGTTTGTCGATGTCATGATCGGTAACGAAGAAGATTTTACCGCCTGTTTAGGGTTAAAGGTTGAGGGACTTGATGAGCAAATGAAGGAACTTCCGATCGAAGGCTACAAAAAAATGATCGAGCAAGCGACTTCTGATTTTCCAAATTTTCAGGCGATAGCGACAACGTTAAGAACTGTCAAAACTGCCTCCATCAATGATTGGGGGGCGCTCTGTTGGAATGAAGGGAAGTTATGTCAGGCTGTTCATCGAAAGAATCTTGAAATCTTTGATCGAGTCGGAGGTGGTGATAGCTTCGCCTCCGGTTTAATTTACGGATTCCTCAAGACAGGTGATCCTCAGCAGGCGGTTGAATACGGAGCGGCTCATGGTGCTTTGGCAATGACCACTCAGGGGGATACTACGATGGCGAGTGTTGAGGAAGTTGAGGCGTTGATGGCAGGAGATAGTGCTCGGGTAAAGCGTTAGTAGTGATGGATTTTGTGGAGAGTTGCCGCCAATTCAAGTTGAGTTAGACGATTCGGGTGGAGTTTGTGTTGCGGAGGTTTCGCTTGCTCGGTAAATCAAACTTCAGGACAAAGTAATTTTAATTCGACCCCAAAAAACAACTTGGAGTTATCGTGAGACGTTATCAGGGGCTAATGCGGGACACTTGGTGGGCTTGGCTGACGATTCTTTCTTTCGGGATTTTGGGCGGCACTTTGGTTTCGTATATATTTCTCTCGGCCATTCCCATCGCTATTTTTGCTTTTTTTTACTTCGGTTTGATGCGGTACGATATTAGCGGTAAACCCAAAGAGATGTAAATTTTGATGAAAGAAAACACATTCGGACAGGATCTTGAATTTCTCAATCGTCACGTCGAGACAATTGTCTTGTCCAACGCAGAGGGGGCTTCAGCAGTTGTTGTCCCTGCCTACCAAGGACGGACAATGACTTCAACTTCGTCGGGAATGTCCGGGGCAAGCTATGGTTACTTAAATTACGATGCAATCGCCGCGGGAAACGGTGATCCCCAGATCAATCTCTACGGCGGCGAGGATCGAATGTGGATCTCGCCCGAAGGTGGACAGTATTCGGTGTTTTTCGATCCCGATGTGGAGATGCTTTACGAGAACTGGCGGACTCCGGCGTGTTTAGATACCGAGCCGTTTGCTTTAACTGGGCACGACGAGATTTCTGCGTCGTTCGAGCGAGTCGCGAAACTGACAAACTGGAGTCAGTTTGAATTTAATTTGAAAATGGAACGCACGGTGACACTGCTCGACTCTGCGGCGGCCGCAGAGCATCTTGACTGTTCTCTTGAGGGTCTCTCGGTTGCGGCACATGAAAGTAGGAATCGACTCAGTAACATTGGCGAAACATCTTGGGAGATGGAGACCGGTCTAATTGGAATTTGGATGTTGTGCATGAATAAGCCGTCTGCCGGCGCGACGTTACTGGTTCCTTTTAAAGTCGGTAGTGAGAGTGAATTGGGCCCGATTGTGAACGCAGACTATTTCGGTAAGCTTGATGAGTCGCGATTGCAAATTGATGAGTCCGGAGGAATGATCTATTTCCTTGGGGACGGCAAAATGCGAAGTAAACTTGGACTGACCTACAAAAGGGTTCAGCCCTATCTTGGTAGTTGGGATCGGGATCGTGGCGTTTTGTCGGTCGTTCAATTTAATTTGCCCGACTCGGCTCCTCACGGTTACAACAACAATCTTTGGGAAATCCAGAAAGAACCCTACTCAGGAGACGTCATCAACGGCTATAACGACGGCCCCAATGAGTCGGGTGGTCAATTGGGCGGGTTTTTTGAACTAGAGACGATCAGTCCGGCCTTGGCCTTAAAGGCCGGTGATTCTTACACCCATCTCCACCGCACCATTCGAATGGAAGGCGATCGGCAGGCACTTTCACAGGTCTCCGAGAGTGTATTCGGCGTCGACCTCGACGAGATCGACCGTCGTTTTCAATCATAGGAACTGCAACTGAGTGCCACGCCGCTGTTGCCGGGTTATTTGTTCTTTCGGTTCTCCTTTTTTGCCTGAGCAGCGGCACGCCGTTGTTGAGCTTCTCGATCACGACGTGCTTTGTCTGCTTGACGTTGAGCTTCTTTTGCCTGGTCTTTTGCGGCTCGTTGCAGTTTTTCCTGCGCGAGCTTAGCTTGAAGTTGAGCACGACGATTAGCGGTCTCACGATCTCGCTGTGCTTTTTCCATCGCTCTTTGTTGCTCTCTGGCCTGAGCGGCTCGTTTTGCTTCCGCAATCTTTTGCTGAGTCGCGGCGCGACTTCGTTCCCGCTCAGCATTCGCTTGAGCCTCACGTAGCTGTTTGCTCCGCTCGTGTTCCTGGCTTGCAACTCTCATTTTTTCATCGCGTTCAGCTCGTTGCTGTGCGAGGACTCGTTGTTGCTGAGCGCGCTTAAGTTCATCAGCTTGTTTTTTGGCAGCCTTTTCAATTTCTCTCTGTTGAGCGCGAGAAATGCTGTCCGTTGGAGGTCGACCATTTGAGGACGCAGTTTGCGAAGGTGTCAATTTCTTTTGTGACCTTGCTTGTCTTTCCAACTCTTGCTGTCGTTTTGATTCGGCAAGACGAGTCTCACGCTCTAGTTTGTTTTGCGCAGCTTTCTGCCGAATTTCAGCGAGCTTCTGTTCACGTTCGAGATCTCGATTTTGTTTCTCCAAATCCCGTTCTTGTTGTTTTTGAGCAGCTTTTGCTCTTGCCTCCTCAGCTGCGAGTCGATTGGCAGCTGATCTGGCTTCTGCATTTTTTCGGCGATCTGATTTTTGTTTGGCGATTTGATTGGCTTCTATGTGATGCTGCTGATCGCGGTCATTTACACGGACTGGTTTGGACGAACGAGTGTCTCTGTCTCGTGTTCGCTGTGATTGATTTCCGGAATGATTTCGGTCAGAACCGTGTTCGTGACCATCATGGTAGTCTCGATCATCGTAACGATTAGCTAGTTTCGAACGGCGGAAGTAATCATCGTGAGCATGGTCGTGGTGATTGGGCCTACCGGTCAAGTTTATATGCGCGCTCAAGGAAATTTGGGGTCGCAAGTTCCGATAGGTTTCGTAGTAGCGATGCTGGGTATCAATCCAATTCAAAAGTGGAAAGTCGTTATAGCGATGGCTACGTCCGCAATAGTGAGCCATGAGTGGGTCATATTGGTCGTGAAGATTTCGCCGGGTTACCCATGAATGATAGTGGTTGTTGTGGCGTTGATTGTCGTAGTAATCGCCAAAATAATATTGACTGCAGTTGTCCCGGAAAAAAAGGTGCACGAAA